>CADAPH010000076.1 GCA_902789745.1 Oscillospiraceae bacterium
GGCTGTATTTCACCGTTTTCAAGAAGAATGTCGGTCGGCACGACATGGATGCCGCTGCTGCTGAGTATCCACATTTCGCCCCTGTTGTTCTCATACATATCAAAGTTGTTGGAGTAGGGAAATTTGTGGATGATGTTGACCCGGTAATCGGCGGTCAGCCAGCCGATGGAGTTGCTGGTGACGATCCAGATCAGGTTCCGTGCCTTGTCGTATTTCAGGCGCATAACAACGTCGGAGCTCAGTCCGTCCTCCACGCCGATATGCCGGACGCCCTCGCTGCCGACGATGTAAATACCGCCGCCGTCTGTGCCAAGGACGAAATCGCCGTTTCCGGCCTCGACCGCCGTGAGAATATCCGTGTTGGCGATGCCGTCTGCCTCGCCGTAGGACGCCGTTACCCGATCTCCCTCAATCACATTCACTCCGCCGGTATTGACGACGAGGATCGAGCCGTCCTGCCGCTCATATACGGCGCGCTGGCGGTCGGAGAAAAGACCTTCGGGCGTATTGAAGCTTGTCACAACGCCGTTGTCAAAGCGCAGCAGACCCAACTTGCGCCAGGTGGAAATCCAGAGCCGCCCCTTGCTGTCCCGAATGATGGAGCGGATGCGGCAGCCGTCCAGCAGCGCAAGAAGATCGCTTGCTTCCAGTTCTTTCCCGGAGGCGGTGACCGCTTTTTTCAGCGGGACAGAAGACACGAGACCGTCCCTGTCGAGCACGGTGAGCCCTGTATCGGTTGCGACGAAGAGCCGGTCGCCGTACATGCAGGTGGAGTTGACCACGGCGGAGGGGATGCGGTAGCGCTCATAGACGTCGGAGAAGCGATTGGGCACGATCTTCATGACGCCCTGGCGCGTGGAGGTAAACCACAGATTCCCCTCATAGTCCGGCATGACGCGGGCGATGGAGTTGTCCATGGGCAGGTTTTCCAGCTTATGAAAACCGGTACTGTCGATCATACCGATACCGTCTCCGGCGCAGATCCAGATATTGCCTTCATAATACTCGAAGTGTTCCACATAGTTCAGCGGTGCGATGTCTGTGGTGCGCATTGCAGCGAAATTGTCTTCGAGACTGCCGTAATAGATCAGGGGGCTCTCCGTCCCGAGATACAGGTTCCCGGGCTGTTCCGGATCAGGCAGAAAGCCGATGACGCCCTTTACGCGGATTTCCTCCGGGCCGAGGAAGGAGACGACTACACCGTCCTTCAGCGTGAAAATGGCACCCTCCTGGGTGAGACCGTAAATCAGCCCGTCGCTTCCGGCGCGGAGATCACGCATGTTGGCGTCGCTGATACGGGGGTCGTCCAGCGTTCGCAGGCTCATATTATCGTCGATCACCGCAATGCCGCAGGTGGTCGCCGCGTAAATGAGGCCGTTCTCGTCCCCTGTGATGGCACGGACGGAGGCGGATTTCAGACCGTCCGCCTTGCCCCACATGCGGAATTCGCCCCGATCCATGACCACGAAGCCGCTGTCGTTTGTACCGATCCAAAGGCGATCCCGGCTGTCCACAAACAGGCTCACCACGCTGGCTATGCCCGTGGTGGAGTCAAGGCGCTCAAAGGTGTTGCCGTCGTAGCGGATCAGACCGCTGTAGCTGCCGATCCAGATAAAGCCCTCTTCGGTCTCCGCAATGGCGTTGGCCTCTGAGGTGGGCAGGCCGTTTGTGTTGTCGTACAGCACCGCCGAATAGCCCGCATTGTGCCCGATGGGATCGACGGCGATATGGATGTCCTCCCGATCATCGCCGAAAGCGGGCAGCGCGGTCTGAAAAAGGAAAAGAAGCGCCAGCATCAGGCAAAGCGAGAACCTGCGGGCTCTCTGTCTATGAAAAAACGAAATTCTTTTGTTCAAGGAAAAGACCCCCATAAGCGGCATCCTCCCCGTTGGCGCGGGAAGCTCCGCAAGGAATCGCGGCGCGCTGCAGGAATCCGCCGCGGGCAATCCGGCGATAAACCGAATTACGAATTATTCTACTGCTTTTCTGGGCCTCCGTCAATACCGGGCATCCGCGATAAACAAAAACATGCGGCAGATTCGTACAAATCTGCCGCATGTTTTGTAAAGGAAAATCAGTCGTTGTCGATATCCAGATCGACGGGCTTCTTGTCGTCGGGGTCGATGCCGGTGGCCTCCTGTTCGGCCTTCTTCTCCAGCTTGTTCATGAAGATGGGGGAGAGGATGCCGAGGATGCACAGGGCGATCAGCACCCAGCACACGACGGAGGAGAACAGCACCGAGATGTCGCCGCGCGAGGTGCGCAGCGCGTTTCGCAGTCCCTTCTCGCCGATGGGACCGAGGATCAGCGCCAGCACGACGGCAGCGGTGTTGAGATCCAGCTTGCGCATCAGGTAGCCGAGGATACCGAAGGTCAGCATGACGACGATATCCATGATGTTCTTATGGATGGCGTAGGAGCCGACGAAGCACAGTACCGTCACGCAGGGGATCAGGATCGCGTCGGAGAGGCGGGAGATCTGCGCAAAGCCCCGGCAGCCGAGCAGGCCGATGCCCAGCATAAAGAACTGCACCAGCACAAAGCCGGCAAAGAAGGTATAGGTCATGGGCGCATACTTGCCGAAGAGCTCCGGGCCCGGGGTCAGGCCCTGGATAACCAGACCGCCCATGAGAACCGCCGTGACGGATTCGCCCGGAATGCCGAGCGTCAGCGTCGGGATCAGGGAGCCGCCGGTGACGGCGTTGTTCGCAGCCTCAGAGCCGGCCACGCCCTCGATGGAGCCTTTGCCGAACAGCTCCTTGTGTTTGGAGAACTGGCGGGAGGTGTTGTAGCCCAGGAAGCAGGCGATGGACGCGCCTGCGCCGGGCAGAATGCCGATCAGGTTGCCGATCAGCCAGGAGCGGACGATGGTGGGCCGGAGGATCTTGCGCTCCTCGCGGTTCAGACTCATCTTGTCGCTGAACTTGGTGGCCTGGGCGCGCGCCTTGATTTCCTTCTCAGCCAGGATAAAGACCTGGGACATGGAGAACAGGCCGATCAGCGCGCAGGTGGTGTTGATGCCCTCGGCAAAGTAGCTCGACGGCATGAAGCGCTTGACGCCGGTAATCGGGTCAAGGCCGATGGTGGAGATCAGCAGGCCCAGCGCGCCGGACATCAGGCCCTTGATCATGGACTTGGACGAGACGCCCGCAATGATGGTCAGGCCGAAAATACTGAGCCAGAAGTATTCCGCCGACATGAACTTGAGCGTGAGCTTCGCCAGCAGCGGAGAGAAGAAGTACAGGGACACGCAGCTCAGAAGGCCGCCCCAGAAGGAGGCGTAGCACGCGGTAAAGAGCGCCTTGCCCGCCTGACCGCGCTGGGTCATCTGATAGCCCTCGATCGCGGTGGCGGCGGAGGCCGGCGTGCCCGGCGTGTGGATCAGAATGGCGGAGATGGAGCCGCCGAAGATCGCGCCGCAGTAGATGGCGCCCAGGACGATGAGGCCGGTCTCGGGCTTCATCGTAAAGGTCATGGGCAGCATCAGCGCCACGCCCATAGCGGCCGAGAGGCCTGGCATACAGCCGATGACGATGCCCATGGCAACGCCGCCGGCCATCATCAGAAGGTTGATGGGAGTCAGGGCGTTGAGAAAGCCCGCGCCCATCAGAGATAAGGTATCAAGCATTTTTCAAGCCCTCCTTTACTTGGACAGCGCTTTCATCAGCGTGCCCGTCGGCAGCTTCACGCCCAGGAATTTCTGGAACGCGAAGTAAATGAGACCCACGATCACGACGATGGTGACAGCGGTGTACAGCGGCGGAACCTTCAGGAACAGGAGCACCGCCGCCATGAACAGCACGGTGGAGATGTAAAAGCCGAAGAAATAGATGCACACGAGATAGAGAATCGTGGCGATGAGGCAGAAGAAAAACTGCTTGGCCTGGAAGCCCGCGAACACCTCGTCCACGCCGCTCTCCACACCGTATTTCTTCGCCGAGACCAGCATCTGTATAAGATACAGCGTCGTCAGGCCGAAGAGCAGGATGATCGTAAAGCGCGGATAGGTCTGGCTCGAAGCCTTCAGCTTCGTCATGTGGTAATAGAAAAAGCCACAGACGGCATACATGAACAGCACGACGCCTATGTCCGTCTTTTTCATTTTCAAGGGGAAATCCCTCCTTTTAAGTCAACTCTTCTCTCTTACTTATTTCAGAAAGGGCAGGTGTTGCCCTGCCCTTTCAATTTTTCAGTATTGCGTTGAGTTTGCAAAAATCAATAATCGTACCAGAAGCCATCGGCCAGGCCCTCGGCGAAGGTCTGCTGCTGGGCGATCAGCTCGCCCGTAGCCTTGGCGTCCTTGAAATCGGTGGCCATACCGGCAGTCTCGGCGGCGGCAAGGTAATCGGGATCTTCCATGGCGGCCTTGAAGGCTTCCTCATAGAACTTCACGACATCCTCGCTGACGCCCGCAGGGGCGACCAGGCAGCGGGAGGAGCCCAGCCAATCGGGGTAGTAGCCCAGCTCGCCCAGCGTGGGAACATCGGGCAGCTCGGGCAGGCGCTCGGGATTGAAGACGCCGAGAATCTTGTATTCGGCCTCCTGGCCGGCGATATCGGCGAGCTTGACGACCGCAAAGTCGGCCTCAGCGCCGCGCAGGGACAGGAGCTGGTCGGCAGTGCCGCCCTGGGGAATGTCGATGTACATGAACTCGGCGGAGTTGGCGAACGCCTGGGCACCGATGTGGTTGGAGGCCTGCGGGCCGTTGGTGGAGGCCTTCAGCTCATTCTTGCCGCCCTCATTGGCTTTGCCGTACTCGACGAGAGTCTTGAGATCGGGGAAGCGGTCGTCGCCCGCACGGACGATGACGATGGAGGTTTCCGTCACATGGTTGCAGATGGGGGCGAAGCTGTCAACGGTATAGGTGCCCATCTCATTGACGATGGAGCTGGAGAAGTTCGGCAGATTGATAAAGCCGATGGTCTGACCGTCGGGATCGGCGTCGGCAAGCTGGGACCAGCCGATGGAGCCGGAACCGCCCTCAACGTTTTCGATGACGATGGTCTGGCCGACATACTTCTCGGCGTACTTGGCGAGGATACGGGCGGTGTTGTCCGTGCCGGAGCCGGCCTTATAGGCGACGATCATGGAGACCGGGCCGTCGGGCTTAAAGTCGGCGCAGGCGGTGACGGTCAGCGCGAACATCATGCACAGGACGAGCGCGAGGGCTAATGCTTTCTTCATGGGTTCTTCCTCCTTATATTTTGTTGGAAACAGATTTCTCTGCTTCGCCGCTTGATGCGGGCTTCTCCCGGAAACCCGCAACACTCATGCAGATACTATACCATTTTTTGAAGCGCTTTACAAGTAAGATTTGAATAGCGGGTGACAGTTTTGCACCGTGTTTTTTGGGGAAAACTTACAAGCGCCGGGAAGAGACAAATTGCTCACAGGAAAGCCTGACTGTGTTTTCAACAAATTCTGTCTTGCGCAGCAACGAAAAGTTGTGTAAAATGAGCACAGAAACAACAACGAAAACGGAGGGTTCTGCCATGAAAATCACCTTTCTCGGCGCGGCGCATGAGGTCACGGGAAGCTGCACCTATATCGAGGTCGGCGACAAGCGCGGCCTTGTGGATTACGGCATGGAGCAGGGGCGCAATCTCTTTGAGAATGAGCCGATCCCCGTCGCCCCCGGTGAACTGGACTTCGTGCTCCTGACGCATGCACACATCGACCACGCGGGTTTGCTGCCGCTTTTATGGAAGCAGGGCTTTCGCGGCTATGTCTATACCAGCGCCGCCACGGTACAGCTTTGCGGGATCATGCTGCGCGACTCTGCCGGCATTCAAATGCAGGAAGCTGAATGGAAATCCCGCAAGGCCCAGCGCTCCGGCGATGAAACTGTCGAGCCGCTGTATGATCTGGAGGATGTGGACGGCCTGATGAGCCACATGATCCCCTGTCCTTATGACAAGATCACCCAGGTCAACGACTGCGTCTCCATCCGCCTGACCGACGTGGGACATCTGCTGGGCTCCGCCGCGATCGAGGTCTGGCTGACGGAGGGCGAGGAAAAGCGCAAAATCTGCTTCTCGGGCGATATCGGCAACATGGATCAGCCCATCCTGCGCGATCCGCAGTTCGTGCGCGACGCGCAGTATCTGGTGATAGAATCCACCTACGGCGACAGACTCCATACCCATGAGCGCGTGGACTATGTGCAGGCGCTGGCCGCACGCATCCGGGAGACGCTGGACAAGGGCGGCAATGTGGTCATTCCCTCGTTCGCCGTCGGACGCGCGCAGGAGATGCTCTATTTCATCCGGGAGATCAAGGAGCGCGGCCTTGTCACCGGGCATGGGGATTTCCCCGTCTATCTGGACAGCCCTCTCGCGGTGGAGGCTACGGGCATCTTCCTCCAGTGCGACATGCAGTTTCTGGACGACAGCATGCAGGAACTGATCCGAAAGGGCGTCAACCCCATCGTCTTTCCCGGACTGGAGCTTGCCGTCTCACAGGAGGAGTCACAGGCCATCAATGAGGATCGCACGCCCAAGGTCATCATCTCCACCAGTGGCATGTGCGACGCCGGCCGCATCCGGCATCATCTCAAGCACAATCTATGGCGGCCGGAGTGCCGCATCCTCTTCGTGGGCTATCAGGCGGAGGGGACGCTGGGCCGTATCCTCATCAACGGCGCGGAGAAGGTCAAGCTCTTCAATGAGTGGATCAATGTCGCCGCGCAGATCGACGTGCTGCCGGGCGTCAGCGGGCACGCGGATAAGATGGGCCTGATCGCGTGGCTCAAGGGCTTTGAGAAAAAGCCGGAGCTGATTTTCGTCAACCACGGCGATCCCGACGCTGCCGACGCCTTTACCGCCTGCCTCAATCAGGAGCTGGGCTATCAGGCCGTTGCGCCGTACAGCGGATCGCGCTTCGACCTGCTCCGCGGCGAGTTCGAGTTTGTCGCCGAACCGCGCCCGATCGAGGGCGACGGGCGTAAGGCGCCTTCGACCAAGGCGGCGCGCCTCTTCGGCGAGCTTGTCGCGGCGGCGGAGCGCCTGCTGAGAATCTGCCAGACCATGAAAGGACGCCCCAACAAAGATTTGTCTCGTTTTACAAAAGAACTGGAAAAACTGTCGGATGCAATGGAAAGATAAGGAATCTTGCGGTTTTTTCGTTGACATAATTCTTCTGCTGTGCTACGATAATAGAACCGTAAGCATATGAGCTCGCGGCGCAGGGAATCCGTTTTTTCGCGCCGCCAAAGGCATGACAGGAGGAACAACATGGCAGGCCCGTCATTTGAACCGGAAAAGGCTTTGGGGAAAAAGCTCGCGGAGTTGGATAAGCAGGAGCTTTGCTCGTTCATCTCGGATCTGTGCCGCACCGTGGTAGCGGAGGTCGGATCCAGAGGCCGCAGAGGCGGCATCTATCCCGAAAATATCTGTCTGGGTGAAAACGGGGAAATCATCCTCGGCCCTGTGGGTAAAGCGCCCTGGCAGGGACAGGAGCTGCAGTTCATCGCGCCGGAGCAATACTGGAACGGTCAGCTCTCCGCCGCGTCGGACGTATATACCGTCGGACTTCTGATGTACTATGCCGTAAGCGGGGGCAAGCTCCCGCTGGAAGGGGAGTGCGACGATCCCCAGCTTCGGCGCATGGGCGGCGGCAATCCCCAGGCGCCAAAAAACGCCGGGCGGCGTCTCGGCGCGATCATCGAGAAAAGCCTGCGCTTCAAACCCGCCGAGCGCTATCAGACGCTGGAGGAGCTGCGCGTCGTGGTGGACAGCTGCCTGAAAAAGCTCTACCTCGGCGGCGTGCCGAGCTCCGAAGCGATCTTTAATAAGAATGACGACGATCTTGACGACGTCGAGCGCATGATGGTCGGCATCATCGAAAAGAACGAGGACGCCGCCATTGAGAAGGAGGATGAATTCCCGACCGAGGAGCCGGAGGACGGCGTCAAGGTCTACAAACCCGCGCCGAAGGCGCCTCCCAAGAGTGCGCAGAAGGAAGTCATCACCTCTTCCCAGGCGGATATGCTGGCGAAGAAAATGAAGGACACCGGCAGTCCCGCCGCGCCCAAGCTCGAAGAGGACGACGGCGTGCTGCGCCCCGTGACCGTCACGCCGAACCCGAACCGCAGCTCACCGGCGGTGCAGTACAAGCTCAAGACAGACAGAGAAAGGAAGATTGCAGAAGAGGTGAAGAAGCGCAGAAGAAGACCGTTGGCCGTGATTCTTGTCCTGTGCGCGGTTCTGGTCATGGTGGCGATCATCATGAACGCCATGCTGAAGGATTGGGAAAAAGCGAGAAAGGAGCCTGATCCGCTGGTGCTGACCACGCCGGGCAAGGCGGAGGACGATCCCTACGCCGTCACACCGACGCCGGAGCTGGAGCCGATCCAATTTGAGGACTTCAATACATCTACCCCCGGCCCCAGTGTGACCATGGACATCGGCATCCTGCCGGAGATCGAGGAGGTCACGCCCGAGCACAGCTATCAGGCTGTCAAAGACAACACCAGCTGGACCAAGGCGGCCGCCGCCTGCGCGAGACTGGGCGGGCATCTGGCCATCATCAACGACGAGGCTGAGTTTGACGAGGTCACCAGACTTGCCGACGAGCAGGGGCTGATCTATGTCTGGATCGGCGCGCACCGTGTCGGCGGCGTTGAGAAGTGGGAGAACGGCAGCGACCTCACAGACGGCTATGTCAAGTGGGCCCGCGGCGAACCGACCTATATCGACCGCAACGACCAGGTGGCCGAGGACTATATCATGCTCTGGAAGAATAACGGCGACTGGGTCTACAACGACAACCGCGATGATCCCTACGCCGATTACCCCAACATGTTCGAGGGCATCATCGGCTATGTCTGCGAGTTCAACGACTGAAAAGCATAAAAAAGCATCCGGGACTGCAGCAAAATACGCAAATCCTGACATTTACCGTAGGGGAGGGGCTTGCCCCTCCCGCGCGGATCATATTTTCATCGTATAGAAAATGTACGGCGACTTCGCACTTTTTCGCGAGATCGCCGTACTTCTTATATAATTCGTTTTTTGTGCCGCCGGGAGGGGCTTGCCACTCCCCTCCGGCATTGAGGGTTTTCAGCGCAGCGGCTCTTCACCGTACCCTTTCCGGCCTGGTGTTCGCCGCGCGGCGGGGCGCTGAGAGCGGCACGGACTCGATGATGAGCGGGGAGGTATCCAGACCGTACCAGTGAATCTGGGAGCCGATCAGCTCGCGGATGCGGTATTTCGCGGTCAGGATGAATTCCTCAAAGCGGGTCAGCTCCGTACCGGAGGCGACGGAACGGCGGATGAAGCCGAACTTGAAGGTGCCGACGCTGGAAGGCCCGTAAATGGAGAAGGGCTTCTCCTGCGGCGGAAGCTCGCCCGAGTCCAGCAGGTCGCCAACGATCTGGCGCAGATAGGCGTTGAGGAACTGGTCGTTCTTGAAGCCCAGCTCCAGCCGGACGCGGAAGATATAGTCGGTGCCGTAGGTTTCAAGATGATACCGGGCGACGTCCGGCTCATCCATGAGATGGATGCTGAAGAACCAGTAGGCGGAAGCGCGCTTCGGCGCTCTGTCCAGGATGGAATAGAGAATATCCCGATCCAGCGTCTCGGGGTCGTCGCTCTTGTCCAGATAGACAAGGTTGTCGGCGCAGGGCGGCGTCTTCTCGTCGGCGCGCAGGGCGGCGATGTTGTCGAGATAATCACGCACCCTGAGGCGCACGGTGTATTTCTGCTCCAGCTCCGTGCCGCGGTGCCAGATGACCATGAGCCCAAAGAGCAGCATGGCCATGATGACCGCCACATAGCCGCCGTGGGCAAACTTTGCCAGGCTGGAGAAGAAGAACACGCTCTCGATCGCGCCGAAGACGGTCAGCACCAGGAAGGCGGCNNNNACCGCCAGCAGCAGCGTTGTCATCAGCATGGTGACCGTGATGGCAAGCCCGTAGGCGGATTCCATGCGGCTGCCGGAGCGGAAGTACAGCACCACCATCGAGCAGCCGATCCACAACGCGGTGTTGACCGTACCGATATAGAGCTGACCCTTGGTGTCGGAGGGGTAGCGGATGAGCATGTGGGGCATGAGGTCGAGACGGATCGCCTCGGACACCAGTGTGTAGGAGCCGGTGATCAAAGCCTGGGAGGCGATGATCGCCGCGAGCGCGCCCAGCAGGACGGCAAAGGGACGCAGGATCTCCGGCAGCATGAGGAAGAAGGGATTCATGTCCTCAATGGCGGCCAGTATGGGGCTGCCGCGGTTTTCGATGATCCACGCGCCCTGTCCCAGATAGTTGAGAAGCAGGCAGATCTTGACGAAAGGCCAGCTGCGGTAGATATGCTCCCGCCCGACATGGCCCATATCGGAATACAGGGCCTCCGCGCCGGTGGCGGCGAGGAAGACGCTGCCGAGAATCATGAAGCCGCGCTTGTTGACCGGGCTGTACAGTACCCGTATCGCGCGCACAGGGTTGAAGGCCGCGAGCACGGCGGGAAACTCAAAAATGTGCAGTACGCCCGTGATGCCGAGGAAACTGAACCACAGCAGCATGACCGGCCCGAAGGCCTTGCCGATGCGGCTGGTGCCGGAGTGCTGGATACTGAAAAGCCCGGTGATGATGAGCAGCGTGATGAGGATTACCTTGCTCTGACCCGCGCCGAGCAGCATGTCCACCACCGGAATGCTTCTGAGACCCTCCACAGCCGTGGTGACGGTGACTGCGGGCGTCAGCACGCCGTCGGCCAGCAGGGCCGAGCCGCCGAGCATGGCGGGAAAAATCAGCCATTTGCCGCACTTTCTCACCAGCGAATAGAGGGAAAAGATACCGCCCTCGCCGTTGTTGTCGGCCTTCATGGCAATCAGCACATACTTGACCGTGGTCAGCAGCGTGATCGACCAGATCACCAGTGACAGCGAGCCGATGATGAACTCGGCGTTCACGCCCGAAATGCCGCCGTTATCGGCCACAATAGACTTCATGACGTACATCGGCGAGGTTCCGATGTCGCCGTAAACAATGCCGATGGTTACGAGGAACATGCCAAAGGAAAACGGCACTCTCTCTTTTGATTTGTTCATGCTTTCCTCCAAAAAAATACGCCGATC
>CADAPH010000077.1 GCA_902789745.1 Oscillospiraceae bacterium
TTGAAGTATCTCTCCAGCAGGCCCTTGAAGGCTTTGCCGTGGCGGGCCTCGTCGCGGGCCATCTCATGGACGGTGTCGTGGATGGCGTCGAGGTTGTACTTCTTGGCGAGCTTGGCAAGATCGGTCTTGCCGGCGGTGGCGCCGTTCTCGGCGTCGACGCGCATCTGCAGATTCTTCTTGGTGCTGTCGGTGACGACCTCGCCCAGGAGCTCGGCAAACTTGGCGGCGTGCTCGGCCTCTTCCAGACCGGCTTTCTCCCAGTACATGCCGATTTCGGGATAGCCCTCACGGAAGGCGACGCGCGCCATGGCGAGATACATGCCGACCTCGGAGCACTCGCCCTCGAAGTTGGAGCGCAGGCCCTTGATGATCTCTTCCTGCACCTCGGCGGGGACGTCCGCGCCGAAGACCTTGCCGACGCCGACAACATGCTCGGCAGCCCAGGTCATCTCACCGGCCTGCTCGACGAACTTGGAAGCGGGAACCTTGCAGATGGGGCAGAACTCGGGGGGCGTGTCGCCCTCATGGACGTAACCGCATACAGAACATACCCATTTTTTCATTTGAATTCCTCCAGTTTAAATTTGGTTTTACAGGTTTTAAAAACGCTTTTTGTAACTATTCAGTCCTGACCGATTCATTAGAGAAAACGTCCGACTTACGTCATTGCGAACCAGTGACCGATGTCACTGGTGTGGCAATCCGCTTCTCTTTAACGCAAACAAAGTATGCAGTTTGAACAAAAAGAGACGGATTCCCACGCCAGTGTTGCGACACTGGCTCGGAATGACGAGGGTAGACTGAACAGGGTAGACTGAACAGTTACCGCTTTTTCTAAAATGAATATACCATACTCCATGCATCTTGTAAAGCAGTTTCACGCCGTCGCGACGAGATCCAGCAGCGCCGGGGCGATCGCCCGCCCAAAGAGCCGGACGGCAGCGAGGGCCTCGCGCAGGGTGTTGCCGCTGCTGCCCACCTCCACGATCAGCGACCCGGGCGTGAGCTGCTGATTATAGCGCTGCGGCACCAGCGCAACCGGGCGCATGAGCGTTGGATAGGCGCTGTTGGCCGCGTTTTGCAGATAGAGCGCAAAGGCCAGATTGCCGCGCCAGTCCGGGTGCTCAAGCCCGCTCTCGTCCGTGCCGACCAGGAGCATGATCTGGCTTGCCGTTGTCCCCTCCTCCTCGGCCATGGTCTTGTATACCACGCCGTTTGAGCCGAGGGAGTCACGGTGGATATCCAGCACGATCCGGATACCGGGGCAGCTCTCCAGATACTGCTCGATCGCCGCGCCAGTCCGGGTATAGGAACCCGTATAGCTCGGGTAATCGTAGATGCCCCGGTCATGGATCACGTTCAGCCCGGCCTCCGTCAGGATTTCGGTCAGCTCGTCGCCGATACGCACGACGTTGAACTGCGTGTCCTCGGTGCGGCCGTCGTCACTTGCGGAGTAGCGATCCGCGCCCGACTGGACATAGGCCTCGCTGCCGTGAGTGTGGATAATGAGGATCTGCGGCTCGTATGCCGGGAGCGTGAGTTCAAGGCCGCCGGACAGGATTTCCGCCGCGTCCACCCAATACTGCGTCTCGTTTTTGATGCGCATGCCGCCCTCAATGGTGGTTTCCAACACCGCGTCCGTCTCGGGCAGTACGGGCAGTACGGACAGCGCCGCCTCCCCCCGCGGCGCGCTCAAAAGGCGCGGCTTCGTCGTCATCACGGCGCTGCCCGTCGGCTGCTGCGGTGACAAAGGGACAAGAACCACATTCTTCATCCTCTCCTCCTGCGGTCTGTCGATCATCCACGCGCCGAGACCGCCTTCCAGTCCGCCTGCCGACAGGAGCCAAAGCCCCGCCGCAGCCAGCAGCCATGCAAACCGCCGTAAAAATCGATTCACTGCGCTCCCCTCCCGCCGCTCTGTTCTCCTCACAGCTTATGCCCGCGCAGACGAATAAATACCAAAAGTTGGGCGGCTCGGAGTGCAAAAATTAGGCGAATATTCACATTTTACCGGGGGATGCGACTTGAAATCAGCGCACGGGAATGGTATACTACATTGTGTTATGTAACCCTGAATCTCTGACAAGGGGGCGTAAGCCATGGCAGAACGCTATTCCCGGCTCTATCATCTGCCTGAAGGTCTGTATACGCCGGGCGCGCCGCTGGTGATCGCCGCGGGCGCGCTGCTCACGGACAGTCAAAGCGGTCAGATGATCGCTCAGCTCAAAATGCGCAGCATCTCATCGAAGACGATCAATACCGTCAAGGTGCTTGTTACCGGACTGGACAGCGCGGGCAAGCCGCTCTGTCAGGAGGAGCATGTGTATGCCGGCCTTAACGCCGCGCGCGATACGCTCTTCGGCGCGAAGGAGGGCGTCCGCCTGTATGCGCCCGGCGTTCGCAGCTTTTCCGCGCGCGTTCTCTCTGCCGTCTTTTCCGACGGCAGCCGTTATATTGACAACGGCGGGGATTGGAAGCCTCTGCCGCAGCAGATCAACCTCAACCAGCGCCTGTTCGACACGGAGCTGATCCGCCAGTATCGTATAGAGACGAGCGAGGAGAGCCGTTTTGTCCCGCTGGAGGTGCTGGATCTCTGGCTGTGCGCCTGCGGAGAGATCAACCATCGCGGCGAGACCTGCTTCCACTGTGGGCAGACGCTGTCGCACTGCAAGGAATGCATGAACGTGGAGCGTCTGCGCGAGAACAAATCCCTGCGTCTGAACGCGCAGGCTGTCCAGGCCGCGCTGGATGCGGAGAAAATGCAGGCGCGCGGCAGAGTGCTCCGGCGCGTGCTGCTTGTTCTCATTCCGATCCTGCTGATCGCGGGCATCACCCTCGGCGTCTATAAGCTGGCCCAGCGGCGCACCGCCATTTACGACGAGGCCTATCGTTTGTACCGCGCGGGTGAATATGCCGACGCCGCGGTGCTCTTCGGCAAGACCCTTCACTACCGGGATTCGGACGAGATGGCTGCCAAGGCGAAAAAGGCCGACGCGGAAATCGCCTCCTACAACAGGGCTCGCGTGCTTTTTGACAACGAGCGCTGGGACGACGCCTACGAGGCATATACGGAGCTGGGCGATTTTCAGGACAGTGCGGAGCGCGCGCAGGAGGCCCGCTACCGTAAGGGGCTTTCGCTGCTGGAGAGCGGGGACTGCGGGCAGGCGCGTGAGATTTTCCGCGAGCTTGGCAATTTCCGGGATGCGCCCGCCATTGCCGCCCACTTCTTCAACCGCCTGCTCTCCGAGGAGGCAAGTCTGAACCTGGAATGTAACGGCCCGCTGACCACGAGCTATGTCTACGATAATTACGGGCGCGTCGCCGAGAAAACGGAGCACTTCTCCGCGTATCCTGGCATGAGCGACCGGGTTTATTCCTACACCTACGGCGGCGACGGGAGCTATTCCATTCTGGAAGGGCAGGTGGAGAAGCTCTATGACCCCTATGGGGCCTATCTCGGTCAGGGCAACGTCATCTCTTATGTCTACGATTACGACTTCTACCCCGACGGCAGCGTACACTACCGCATCGGCAGGGATGTCAAGACGAAAGAATACCGCAGTTCCGCCGCCTATGACGAACACGGCAATCTCATCGGCGTACAGGATGAGGACGGGCCGACCTATACCCTGCTCAACGAATACGACGGCGACAAGCTGATAAAGCAGGAGCGCTACAACGAAGCCGGAACCATGCTCACCCGGACGAGCTTTGAGTACGACGAGAGCGGCATGCTCAAGCGCGCGGTCTTCCTGACGCCGGGCGCGTCCACCACCGTTACGGTTCTCTACACCAACGGTCCGATTTTCGCCATGATGGCAACGGAGTAGCACTTGACAGCGCAAATCCTTTCGTGGTATTATCAGCGAGGAACTATGTTGCGTTCAGCCTCATTTTCCCAACATGCGGGAATATGAGGCTTTTTTATTCGCTATATAAGGAGTGTTTATTGTGGATTATGACGTCATTATTGTCGGCGCGGGACCCGGCGGCATCTTTACCGCTTATGAGCTTGCCCACGCCGGACGCGGTCTGAAAATCGCCGTGCTGGAGCTGGGAAAGGCGCTGGATAAGCGCCGCTGTCCCATTGACGGCGAGAAGGTGAAATCCTGCATCGGCTGCAAAACCTGCAGCATTATGAGCGGCTTCGGCGGCGCGGGCGCCTTTTCGGACGGCAAATACAACATCACCAATCAGTTCGGCGGCACGCTTTACGAGCATATCGGCAAGCAGAAGGCCATAGAACTGATGCAGTACGTGGATTCCATCAACCTCGCCCACGGCGGCGAGGGGACGAAGCTCTACTCCACCGCCAACACGAAGATCAAGCGCATGTGCCTGGAAAACGGCCTGCACCTGCTGGACGCCCAGGTGCGCCATCTCGGGACGGATATCAACTACGTCATGCTGGGAAACCTGTACGACGAGCTGAAGAAGACGGTCGATTTTTATTTTGAGACCGCCGTCGTCGGGATCGACAAAATCGAAGGCGGGTATGCGGTGATCTGCGACAAGCAGCGTTTCACCTGCCGCGACTGCGTGATCTCCGTCGGACGCAGCGGCAGCAAGTGGATGGAGAAGGTGTGCGATTCGCTGGGCATCCCCACCATGTCGAACCGCGTGGATATCGGCGTGCGCGTGGAGCTTCCCGCGGAGATCTTCTCCCACCTGACCGACGAGCTGTATGAGAGCAAGATCGTCTACCGCACGCAGAAGTTTGAGGATCTGGTGCGCACCTTCTGCATGAACCCCCACGGCGTTGTCGTCAACGAGAACACCAACGGTATCGTCACCGTCAACGGCCACAGCTACGAGGACCCGTCCAAGCATACGGAGAACACGAACTTTGCCCTGCTGGTCTCCAAGCATCTCTCCGTCCCCTTCAAGGATTCCAACGGCTACGGCGAGAGCATCGCGCGCCTGTCCAACATGCTGGGCGGCGGCGTGATCGTCCAGCGCTTCGGCGATCTGGTGCGCGGGCGGCGCAGCACCGAGCAGCGCATCCGCGAGTGCTTTGTGACGCCGACGCTGGCCGCGACGCCCGGCGACCTGAGCCTTGTCATCCCCAAGCGCATCCTCGACGGCATCATTGAGATGATCTACGCCCTCGACAAGATCGCCCCGGGCACCGCCAACGACGACACCCTGCTCTACGGCGTGGAGGTCAAGTTCTACAACATGGAGGTTGAGATCGACGACCATCTGGAGACCTGCTGCAAGGGGCTCTATGTGATCGGCGACGGCTCCGGCGTGACGCACTCGCTCTCCCACGCCTCTGCCAGCGGCGTCTTCGCGGCAAGACGGATATTGGAAGAAATCTGAGAGTGGCGTGTTGAGAGTGAAGAGTGGAGTTAAGGTGTCGCTTCGCGACTATTAAATCATCCCCGAAGGGGATACCATAACTCCACTCTCCACTCTTCACTCTCCACTCTTCATAACGCCAAACTCTCTCGGAGGTTTCCATGTCTAAGACCAAAGGTCAAAACTACATGCACGGCGCGGCGATCCTGACGGTCGGCGTGATCATCATGAAGATCCTCGGTTTCTTCTACAAGATCCCCCTGGGCAACATTCTCGGAGACGAGGGTTATTCGATGTTCATGGGCGCCTACAGCATCTATTACATCTTCTTCACGCTGGCGACGGCGGGCCTGCCGGTGGCGCTGTCGCGGCTGGTAGCCGAGGCGGACGCGAACGGTCGGGCAAAGCAGGAGGAAAAAACCTTCCGCGTGGCGCTCGTCACCTTCACGGTGATCGGGACGGTTTTCGCGCTCATCATGTTCTGCTTCCCACACTGGCTTGCCGCTGTGTACCTGGAAAACCCCGATGCGGGCCCCAGCGTACGGGCGATGGCCCCGGCGATCCTGCTGGTGTGCATCGTGTCGGCCTATCGCGGCTACTGCCAGGGCAACGGGAACATGCTCCCCACCACCGTGGACGAGGTGCTGGAGGTCTTCTTCAAGGTCATCTCCGGGCTTGTGATCGCGGTGCTGGTGCTGCGCTCCTTCCGCCCCGGCGATCCGATGGCGCTGCCCATGGGCTCGGCGGGCGCGATCTTCGGCGTGTCGATCGGCTCGGCGGTTTCGCTGGCCTATATGATCGTCTACAAGCGGCGGCACTACTCCGTTCTCTCTGCGCCCTATACCGGCGGCATTGACCCGAACGACATCCCGGACGACAACGATCTCGTCGATCCCGCGATGAAGATCGTGCGCGACATTCTCTCCATCGGCATCCCCATCGCCACCGGCGCATGCATCATGGCGCTTCTCAACAGTGTGGACTCCAAGCTCTGCATGAACCGTCTGCAGGGGGCAGCGCACTTCACGTATCGCGAGGCCAAGGTGCTCTACGGCGTGTACGGCAAGGCGCAGACCCTGTTCAATCTTCCGGCGGCCTTCATCACGCCGCTGACCATCTCCATCGTCCCGGCTATCTCCGGCGCGCTGGCGAAGGGCGATCGCGACACCGCCGCCGCGGTGTCGGAGGACTCCATGCGCATCTCCGCCTTTCTGGCGATCCCGATGGGCGTGGGGCTGTCGGTGCTGGCAAGGCCGATCATGAACGTGCTCTATCCCGGCAGCCATCCCGCGGGCGCGGGGCTTTTGCAGATCATGGGCGTCGCCTCCTTCTTTGTCTGCCTGGTGCTGATGGAAAACGCGATTCTCCAGGCATCCGGCAGGGAAAAGCTCACCATGCTGACGCTGATCACCGGCGGGCTCATCAAGATCGCGGTCAACTGGTTTCTGGTCGCCCGGCGGGATATCAACATTTACGGCGCGCCGGTCGGTACGCTGTGCAGCTATGTCACGATGGCGGCGCTGGACTATGTCTTTATGTGCCGGACGCTGGATCACCGGCCGCGGCTCTGGCGCATTTTCAGCGGCTCTGTGGCCGCAAGCGCTCTCATGGGTCTGACCGCTTGGAGCGTCTACGGTCTGTGCCACAGGGCGCTGATGCCTTTGCACCGCCTCGGCAACCTGCTCGCCATGGGCGCGGCGATTTTTGCGGCGGTGATCGTGTATCTGGCGGCAGCGATCGTACTGCGCGCGGTGACCAAAGAGGACATGAAGCTGATTCCCGGCGGCGAAAAAATCGCGCGCCTGCTCAGGATGCGGTGATTTCCGATGAAAATGCCGAAATAATTGCAATTTGGTCGAAAATAGTACTTGCGAAATACAGGGAAGTATGGTACATTCTATGTGCTTGCGGCCCATGTTGTTTAGGAGCCGCGTCAAGGATGAGTAAACCGTAATAAATACGGGAACACTCAGTAACAGCCATCTATTTTTCAGGAGGATTTACACAATGAATAAGGCAGAATTGGTCGCAGCAGTCGCAGAGAAAGCCGGTCTCTCCAAGAAGGACAGCGATAAGGCTGTCACCGCCGTGCTCGACGTCATTACCGCAGAGCTCGCCAAGGGCGGCAAGGTTCAGCTCGTCGGCTTCGGCTCCTTTGAGTGCAAGGTTCGCAACGCCCGCATCGGCCGCAACCCCAGAACCAAGCAGGAGATCGAGATCCCCGCGAGCCGCGTCCCCGTCTTCAAGGCCGGCAAGGCTCTGAAGGACGTCGTCGCCAAGTCCAAGTAATTCATCCCAAGTATGAAAGACCGCCTCTCCGATTTGGAAAGGCGGTCAAGTTTTGTTGCATTTCAGCTCCCTCAGAGAGGGAGCTGAAATGCAACAAATCAAACAGGAGGAATTGACAATGCGTCTTGATAAATATTTAAAGGTTTCGCGGCTCATCAAGCGGCGCAGCGTAGCGAACGACGCCTGCGACGCCGACCGGATTCTGGTCAACGGGCGGCAGGCCAAGGCGAGCTACCAGGTCAAGGAGGGCGACGTCATCGAGATCGCCTTCGGCCAGCGCACGCTGAAGGTGGAGGTCACACAGGTGGCGGACAACGTCTCCAAATCCGACGCCCCGGCGATGTATAAGGAGCTGGCCTAAACCCTTACCGCCTCCATCTGTGTGCGCTTGGTATCCTCCATGACGTGGGCGTAGAGGTTCATGGTGACGCCGATGTCCGCATGGCCGAGGATTTCCAGCAGAGTTTTGGGCTGCATCCCGGACTCGACGGCGCGGGTGGCGAAGGTATCGCGGAAGGCGTGGGCGGTGAAGCGTTCGATCCCGGCGGCGCGGCAGAGCTCGTCAATATCCTTGCCGACGCAGCGGGCGCCCAGCAGCCCCCCTTTGGGCGCGCAGAAGAATGCCTCCGTCTCCTCTCTGGTGAGGGCGCGGTGGATCGTTTCCCGCGCGGGTCTTTTCGTCTCCTTGAGACCGCGCAGGCTCTTTGCGGGATTCCGAACGATCAGCCCCTCGTCCTGCGCCGATTCCAGAAGTGCCCGGACAAGGGACATGCACTTATTTATGGTCGAAATGCTGTAATCCTGACTCAGAACAAGCTGAACCCGCTTGAGCTGCTGCCGGTCGATCTTTCTGAGGCTGAGCGCGCCGAGGCATACGTCCCCGGACTCCATGCTGATCTCCGAGACAAGGCGGTAAATATACCGGTTTGTGCGCACCGTGCTTTCGCGCACCGTACCGAGCCGTGCGTTCTCCCAACTTGCGTAATACTGTCGAGTGTAAGCTCACGTGTCGGTTTGTACACGCCGTTCTCGATTTCCCGGCGACGCGCCGTCTCCTTTTCCCGGCATTCCCGCACCGTCCGTCCGTAGACGCTGTATCGTTTCCCTTCAACCGTGAAGCGGCTTTCATAGCCGCCCTTCGCGGTTTTTCTCATTCCTGCGGGGATTCTTGACATCACAGTCTCTCCTTTATGTAATTGTCAGTTCTATGATTGTGTTATAGAATCAATTATTTATATCACATGGAGTATCTGTTTATCAAAGCGGATTCGGCGCACCCCGTTGGGGAAACACCGGCGCTGTCCCACCTCTCCCACAATACATTCCGGTTTTTTGAGGAATCGGCGTCCCCCGCTTATCGGGGAGAAAAATGGGGTGCTTTCTGATTTCTCCCGCCTGTTCCGGGCACCCGGCGCTTTTGCCGGTTTCAAATGAAGAAACTGCTTGCACTGGTTCTTTGCGTGATGATGTTCGTCGCTGTTGTTCCGACGAGCGCCTTCGCCGCCTACACCGAGCCCCCCTTTGATGGTCTCGAGCCCGACATGAGCGTTGCTAAGTACACCGCCGTTAACAAGGCTCTCTGGGACGCCAAGGCTGACGCCGCCGTCACCGCTGCCCGTGCCGCCATCGAGAAGGTTTACCAGCAGGTCGCCGTGAACGACGCCGCCGTCGCTGTTGCCACCAAGATGGACAGCACAATCGAGAGCGTGTTCGCTTCTCTGGCTATCATGGCCAATCTTGACCCCGCCAAGTCCAAGGAAGGCGGCGTTTACATGCAGGATGCCAAGAACAGAATGGGTGCTCTCGTCAAGAAGAACTACGATGCCGAGATCGCGTTCTACGATGCTCCCATTCCTGTTGACAAGCTCAATGTTTTCGCCGACAGCATTGCTTACGCTTTCGATGTTGCTGCTTCCTTCGTTCCCGAGTACGAGGCTGTTTACGTCCAGGGCTACAAGGACGCTTTCAAGGCTGCTACTGCTGCTGAGACCGCTTGGTGGTACTCCGTTGGTACCGCAGTCAATGCTATGTGGGCTGAGTACGGCGCTGGCAATCTGCCCACCGACATCATTCTGATCCCGTAATCAGAATCACAGGAACCAACTCACTGATCCTGACAATCAGTGACCTACGCACACCCCCTGCGAAAGCAGCAATGTCATTAAGATAGAGGCATAGCCGAAGAGGTAAGTCTCCAGAGGAATGAGCACATCGGAAACGGTGTGCTCATTTTCGTGAAAAAAGCATGGA
>CADAPH010000078.1 GCA_902789745.1 Oscillospiraceae bacterium
CGTTTCAAGACCTCGTGATCTGATCCAATTCCATAGCGCATAACGATTCCGCAAGGGATGGCGGTTCCACCGCCATCCCTTTTCAGATTTTCGTGAGAGAAAGGAGAGACCCCTATGGCAAGAGGCCAGGGCGCGGCGCTGGATCGGAAAAAACTGATGGCAGACCCCATCATGGTTACCACCATCGTCGTGCTGATTACCTTTTTGACCCTG
Source organism: Oscillospiraceae bacterium (assembly GCA_902789745.1). Taxonomy (GTDB): domain Bacteria; phylum Bacillota; class Clostridia; order Oscillospirales; family Oscillospiraceae; genus Limivicinus. Next base: position 214 of record CADAPH010000078.1, read on the forward strand.
TTTATCCTCTACCCGCTGGCGATCCTGCTGGTGGACAGCTTCGTGGGCGACGGCACCTTCGGCCTGTCGATCTTCAAACGCATCTTCGCCATGCCGAGCTTTACCCGCGCCATCACGAACACCCTGAAGGTCGGCTTCCTGGTCGGCATTCTCTCGGCGCTGGTCGGCCTGCTGTTTGCGTACGTTGAGGTCTATGTGCGCATGAACAAGTTCGTGGGCGGCCTGTTCAAGGTCGTGTCCATGCTGCCGGTCGTGTCGCCCCCCTTCGTCCTGTCCCTGTCGATGATCATGCTCTTCGGCAAGGCGGGCATTATCACGCGTTTCCTGCTGCACATCTATGACAACAACGTCTACGGCTTCTGGGGCATCGTCGTCGTGCAGACGCTGACCTTCTTCCCCGTCTGCTACATGATGCTCAAGGGCCTGCTGAAAAACATCGACCCCTCCCTCGAAGAGGCCGCGCGCGACATGGGTGCGAGCCGCTGGAAGGTCTTCGTTGACGTGACGCTGCCGCTGATGCTGCCCGGCCTCGGCAACGCCTTCCTCGTGACCTTTATCGAGTCCATCGCCGACTTTGCAAACCCCATGCTGATCGGCGGCTCCTACGACACCCTCGCCACCACCATCTACCTCCAGATCACCGGCGCCTACGACAAGGCCGGCGCGGCCGCGATGGCCGTGGTGCTGCTGTGCATCACGCTGGCGATGTTCGCGGTGCAGAAGTACTACCTTGAGGCCAAGACTGCCGCGACCCTGACCGGCAAGGCCAGCCGCGCGAGAATGCTCATCGAGGACAAGAGCGTGAAGGTCCCGCTGACCATCTTCTGCAGCCTGGCCGCGATCTTTGTCATCATGATGTACATCTGCGTCCCCATCGGCGCCTGCTTCCCCACCTGGGGCTACAAGTTCTTCCCGCTGACGACCAAGTGGTTCAACCAGGTCTTCACCCGCTACCACGGTCTCAAGGCGTTCAAGGACTCCTTCGTGCTCAGCTTCATCGCCTCTCCCATTACTGCCCTGTTGAGCATGATTATCTCCTACCTCGTCGTCAAGCGCAAGTTCAGGGGCAAGGGCTTTATTGAGGCCGTGTCCATGCTGGCGATGGCCGTGCCCGGCACGGTTCTCGGCGTCGGCTATATTCGCGGCTTCTCCCAGGGCGTGTTCCACACCGGTTTCCTGCAGAGCCTCTACGGCACAGGCGCGATCCTCGTGATCGTTTTCATTGTCCGCTCCCTGCCGACCGGCACCAGAAGCGGCATCTCCGCCCTGCGGCAGATCGACAAGAGCATCGAAGAATCGGCTTACGACATGGGCGCGGACAGCTTCACGGTCTTCATGACGGTGACGCTCCCGCTCATCAAGGACTCCTTCCTCTCCGGCCTTGTCACCGCCTTCGTGCGCAGCATCACCGCCATCTCCGCGATCATCCTGCTCGTCACGCCGAGCTACCTGCTCATCACCGTGCAGATCAACGAGTTCGCCGAGAAGGGCGCGTACAGCCTGGCCTGCGCATTTGCCACCATTCTGATCATCATTACCTACAGCGCGGTGCTGCTGATGAATCTGTTCATCAAGCGTTTCGGCACCAGCAAGAACATGAAGGAGGATTGAGTCCATGGCTAAAGAGAAAAAAGGCGTTCGCCTCGAGCATATCTCCAAAATCTATCAGGATCCCAAGACGGGCAAGGAGTTTTACGCGGTCAAGGATACCTCGCTGGTCATTGAGCCAGGCTCCTTCGTGACGCTGCTGGGCCCGTCCGGCTGCGGCAAGACCACCACCCTGCGCATGATCGCGGGCTTTGAGAGCCCCGATGAGGGCGAAATCTACATCGGGGACGAGCCGATCAACGAGCTGACCCCGAACAAGCGCGACACCGCCATGGTGTTCCAGAGCTACGCCCTGCTGCCGCACTACAACGTGTTCGACAACGTGGCCTACGGCCTGAAGCTGCGCAAGGTGCCGGCGGACGAGATCAAAAAGCGCGTCATGAAGATCCTCGACCTGGTGGAGCTCACCGGCATGGAGGGGCGCATGACCAACCAGCTCTCCGGCGGCCAGCAGCAGCGCGTCGCCCTGGCGAGGGCGCTGGTCATCGAGCCGTCCGTCCTCCTGTTTGACGAGCCGCTTTCAAACCTCGACGCGAAGCTGCGCGTCACGATGCGTACCGAGATCCGCCGCATCCAGCAGGAGGTCGGCATCACCGCCATCTATGTCACCCACGACCAGTCCGAGGCCATGGCCCTGTCCGACAACATCATCATCATGTCCAAGGGCGTCGTTGCCCAGATGGGCACGCCGCAGGAGATCTACTACCACCCGGTCAACGAGTTTGTGGCGGACTTCATCGGCGAGGCAAACTTCCTCAAGGGCCCCATGACCGGACGCGACGGCAAGAACGTCACGCTCGACATCGAGGGCAACCCCCTCACCGTGGAGGGCCGCCCGGACATGGAGAAGGGCAAGGAGTACACCGTCGTCCTCCGTCCCGAGGCGGCGACGCTGGCCGACGCGGGCGGCATGCCCTGCAAGGTCGTGCTGAGCTGCTTCATGGGTTCCTACCAGAACTACCACGTCATGGTGGGCAAGACCCTCGTCAAGCTCGAGGAGCACAACCCCAAGAACAAGAAGATCTACCAGGTCGGCGACACCTGCCATCTGGTCTTCGACCCCGCCTCCGTGCATGTACTGTAAAATGGGAACAGTTTCTCTTGACAGTGTTTCTCGGAGCCGCTATAATAAAAATATAAAAGGCGTTGCCTAAAGAGGCTCCGCCCAGCTTAAGAATTTATTTTAATAGAAACCGTCACTTGGCCGAGAGTGGCGGTTTCTGCTTTTCACGGTGATCGTCACAGTATATCTGAGGATATGAAACGTCAACGTAATTGGCATAACGACACCCCCTTTCGGGTGGTGTGGCGGAACCGCCTTTTTTCACTCGACAACGCCTTCCCCTTGCGGGTGACCATATTCTACAGAATGAGGCTGAATTTGTCAACATCAGCCAATGAAATGTAAAGTGCGAACCTGTGGAAGTCGGTACTTGACTCCCCAGCGTTGAGGGAATTGTCCCGAAAAAGCGAAGATGTCCATATAAGGTTATGCTCCCATGCGTTTGCCGCGCCACGAAAAGAGCACGTCCGCCAGTCCTTACCGGATGACAGACGTGCGTTTTGTTTTTATTTTCCTTCGCTCATTTTGCGGATCTCGATGCGCTTCTGGCGGCCTTCGAGGAAGACGGGAAGCACCTTCGGGCGGTCGAAGTAGTCGATGCTCTCCACAAAGGTGCGTTTTTTGAGGTGGATCGCGTCAAACTTGCATCTTGTGGTGCAGACGCCGCAGCCGAGGCACTTGTTCGGATCGACAAAGGACGCGCCGCAGCCGAGACAGCGGGCCGTCTCTTTCTTCATCTGCTCCTCGGTGAAGGTCTTGCGGTCGTCCCGGAAGGTGGATGCCTTGGCCTCGTCCTTGCCGGGAACCTGGCGCGCGGTGGCGTCGTATTCGCGCTTGACCGTGTCGAAGTCCACGTTCTCCTTGTCAAAGGCGCGGTAGGTGAGGCGGTCGCGGCCGATGGTCAGGCTCTGACCCGGCTGGACAAAGCGGTGGATGGAGATCGCCGCCTGCTTGCCCTGGGCGATGGCGTCGATGGCGAACTTCGGCCCGGTGTGGGCATCGCCGCCGACAAAGATATCGGGCTGCGCGGTCTGGTAGGTGACCTCGTCCGCAATCACGCGGCCCTTTTCGTCACACTTGAGCTCACCGAGATCCAAGCCCTCAAGGTCGATGCGCTGACCGACGGCGGCGAGCACCGCGTCGCAGCGGAGCTTCCTGTCGCCCTCGCAGACGAGCGCGGTTGCCTTGCCGTTCTTGCCCTCGATCTCCACAGGCTTGTGCTCGAAGACAAACTTCACGCCCTCGTCCTTCGCCTCCTGAACCTCGGCGGGGTCGGCGGGCATATCGCTCTCCTTGCGGCGGTAGGCGACGGTGACCTGCGCGCCGAGTCTGACGGCGGTGCGGGCCACGTCCATGGCGACATTGCCGCCACCGACAACGACGACCTTCTTGCCGATGGCAGGACGCGCACCGGAGTTGACCTCACGCAGGAAGTCGATTCCGCCCCAGACGCCCTTGAGATCCTCGCCCGGAATGCCGAGAGAGGCGGACTTCTGCGCGCCGACGGCGAGATAAAAGGCGTCGTAGCCCTGCTTGCGCAGCTCGTCGATGGTGACGTCCCTGCCGACCTCCACGCCGCAGCGGAAGATCACGCCCAGCTCCTTGAGCACGTCGATCTCCGCGTCGAGCACAGGCTTTTCGAGACGGAAGCTCGGAATGCCATAGCGCAGCATGCCGCCGGGCTGCTCGTTCTTATCAAAGACAGTGACCTTGTAGTTGTCGGCGGCGAGGTAATAGGCGCAGCTCAGACCCGCGGGGCCCGCGCCGATGACGGCGATCTTCTTGTCAGAGAAGTCATAGAGCTTCTTCGGCACGAAGCGGGTGTCGCGTTCGAGCTCTTTGTCGGCGATGAACTTCTTGACCTCGTCGATGGCGACGGCCCGGTCGATATCGCCGCGGGTGCAGACGTCCTCACACTTGCGGTTGCAGACGCGGCCGCAGACGGCGGGCAGGGGATTCTCCTTCTTGATGAGCTCAAGCGCGTCAAGATACTTGCCCTGGGCGGCGAGCTTCAGATAGCCCTGCACGGCAATGTGCGCGGGACATGCGGTCTTGCAGGGCGCGGTGCCCTCGGGCGCGACGTACTCGCGGTTGGTGCGGTGCTCGGGGTTCCAGTGCTCGGGCGTCCACTCGATGTCATCGGGCAGCTCCTTGTGCGGGTGCTCGATCGGCGTTTTGGCACAGAGCTTCTGCCCCATCTGAATGGCGTTGTTGGCGCAGCGGTCGGTGCACTGACCGCAGGCGACGCACTTTTCCTGGTCGATCTCGGCGACGTAGTTGCTCTTCGAGGTGGCAGGGGTGTTGTAGTACTGCGTCACGCCGAGGGCCAGGCAGCTCTCGGGCATGCAGTTGCAGATGGCGAAGGTCTCGCCCTGGTGGAGCGTGGTGATCTGGTGGACGCAGCCGCGCTCGTCGCACTTCTGAACCAGCGCCTTGGCTTCTTCAACGGTGCAGGGCTTGCCCTTGCCGGAGCGGTTGAACATGTCGGCGACGTGGCCCATGAAGATGCACAGACCCTCGTCCAGATCGCCGCTGCCCTCGCCCATGAGCTTGCGGACGCGGCGGCACTGACACGGCGTAATGCTCAGGTGGCCGTCGTTATCCTCGATGTACTTCGAGCAGCGCTCGTTGTCGATCTTCTGGGCGTCGGCGGGGATGGCGCTCTCGATGGGGATGACGCGCATGATGCCCGCGCCCATGGGGGTGTTCGGCGCGTGCTCGATCTGGCTGGTGGTGGCGTGCTGGTGGAAGGCGTAGGCGATTTCGGGGTGGGCGAGGCAGAACTTTTCGTTGATCAGCAAAAACTCAAAAATGCCGGGGGTGTAGGGCGGCAGCAGGTAGATCTCCAGATCCACCTTCGGCACCACGACCTGCACGACGAGACCGATCGCCGTGATCTCATGCAGCACCTCACGGGCGCGCTTGACGCTCATTCCCGCTTTGTAGGCGATGATGGGGACGAAGGCCGGCTTCATGTCGGTCATGGCCAGCATGACGGCGATCTGCTCGTCCGTGATCCACTGCTCGAATACCTTGTACTCGGCGCAGTCGGGCGTGATCTTGTAGTGCCCGCCGTTGATTTTTTCGCAGAGCTTGATCAGATTCTCTCTGACTTCCAAAAGGGTTCCCTCCTCAATTTATATATGGAAAGCAAAATGGTCTATTTTCAGTTTATTCGCTTGAGGAGGTGTTGTCAAGAAAAAGCGTACGGGACAGAATTTGACCGCCCGGGATGTCTCCCGGACGGTCAGATCATGGCTTTTGTATGGCGTTATTCGGTAAACAGTGCGGTGGAATAGTAACGGTCGCCGCTGTCGGGCAGGAGGGCGACAATGGTCTTGCCCTTGTTCTCGGGCAGCTTTGCAAGCTCGATCCCAGCGTGCAGCGCCGCGCCCGAGGAGATGCCGACGGAGATGCCCTCCTTCTTTGCCAAGAGCTTTGCCGCGGCAAAGGCATCCTCGTTCTTTACGGGGAAGACCTGATCGTACACCTTGGTATTCAGCACGTCCGGCACGAAGCCTGCGCCGATGCCCTGGATCTTGTGGCCGCCCGCGCGCCCCTCGGAGAGGACGGGGGAGTCCGCGGGCTCGACGGCCACGACCTTGACCGAGGGCTTCTGCTCCTTGAGATATTCGCCGGTGCCGGTCACGGTGCCGCCGGTGCCGACGCCCGCGATGAAGATATCGACCGCGCCGTCGGTGTCCTTCCAGATCTCGGGACCGGTGGTCGCCTTATGGATCGCGGGGTTTGCGGGGTTGACGAACTGACCGGGAATGAAGCTGTTCGGCAGCTCCTTCGCCAGCTCCTCCGCTTTGGCGATCGCGCCCTTCATGCCCTTGGCGCCCTCGGTGAGCACCAGCTCCGCGCCGTAGGCTTTGAGAATGTTGCGGCGTTCGACGCTCATGGTCTCGGGCATGGTGAGGATGATGCGGTAGCCCTTGGCCGCCGCGATCGCCGCGAGGCCGATGCCCGTGTTGCCGGAGGTGGGCTCGATGATGACGGAGCCGGGCTTGAGCTGCCCCTTTGCCTCCGCGTCCTCGATCATCGCCTTAGCGATCCTGTCCTTGACGCTGCCCGCGGGGTTAAAGTATTCGAGCTTCACAAGAAGCGTTGCCTCGAGGCCGAATTCCTTTTCCAGATTTGTGACCTCCACAAGGGGTGTATTGCCGATAAGTCCCAGCGTACCTTTATAGATATTAGACATTTTAGTATCTCCTTTCCTTATAAGCTCCCTCTCTGAGGGAGGCTTTCACGCCTCCGGCTTTTTCTCCGGATGCTTGCTGTAATAATCGTCCAGTGCCGACTGAATCGCTTCCTCGGCCAGCACACTGCAGTGCATTTTATAGGCGGGCAGACCGTCCAGCGCCTCGGCCACCGCCTTGTTGGTGAGCTTCATCGCCTCGGAGACCGGCTTGCCCTTAATGAGCTCCGTCGCCATGGAGCTGGAGGCCACCGCGCTGGCGCAGCCGAAGGTCTCAAACTTCACATCCTGCACGACGTCGTCCTCGATCTTGAGGTACATCTTCATGATGTCGCCGCACTTGGCGTTGCCCACCTCGCCCACGCCGTCGGCGTCTTCAATGACGCCCACGTTGCGGGGATTGCGGAAATGATCCATCACCTTTTCGCTGTATAAAGCCATCGTGATCCCTCCTCAGAGTATGAACGGCGTTTTGCCGCTCGTCAGATCCCGCCAGACCGGGGAGAAGCCGCGCAGGTATTCGACGACTTCCTTCACGTTCCGCACGATGTATGCCGCCTCTTCCTCGGTCGTGGCCTCCCCAATGCTCAGACGCAGAGAGCCGTGCGCCACGTCATGCACCCGGCCGATCGCCAGCAGCACATGGCTGGGGTCGAGCGAGCCGGAGGTACACGCGCTGCCGGAGGAAGCGGAGATGCCCCGGTCGTCCAGCAGGAGCAGGAGGGATTCGCCCTCAATGCCCTCAAAGCAGAAGTTCACGTTGCCGGGCAGACGCTTGGAAGCGTCGCCGTTCAAGGCGGAATGGGGGATTGCCGAGAGCCCTTTGATCAGCCTGTCGCGGATCTTTCGCATGTGTTCCGCGTTTTCGGCCATGTGTGCGGCGGACTCTTTCAAAGCGGCGGCCATGCCTGCGACCCCGGCGACGTTCTCGGTTCCCGCGCGCTTGCCCTTCTCCTGCGCGCCGCCCTCGATGAGATTGACGAGGCGTATGCCCTTTCGCGCGTACAGGAAGCCCACGCCCTTGGGGCCGTGGAACTTGTGGGCGGAGGCGGAGAGCATGTCGATGTTGTCGGCCTTCACGTCGATGGGCAGATGACCCGTGGCCTGCACCGCGTCGGTATGAAACAGCACGCCGTGCTTTTTGCAGACGGCCCCGATCTCCCGGATAGGCTGGATCGTGCCGATTTCGTTGTTGGCGAACATCACCGTGACGAGACAGGTGTCCTCCCGGATGGCGGCTTCCAGCTCGTCGACCCGGACAAGACCGTCCTCGTGCACGTCCAGCAGCGTCACCGCAAAGCCCTCTTTTTCCAGCTTCTTGAGCGTATGGAGCACCGCGTGGTGCTCGAAGGCGGTGGAAATGATGTGGCGCTTGCCCTGCTTTTTGCCCATCTCCGCCGCGGAGCGGATGGCCTGGTTGTCGGCCTCGCTGCCGCCGGAGGTGAAATAGATTTCGCCCGGCTCGGCCCCGATAACAGCGGCGACGTCGGCGCGCGCCTGTTCCAGGATCTCTTTTGCCCGCTGGCCTCTGGCGTAGAGGCTGGAGGGATTGCCGTATTCCTCCTCCATACATCGGAGCATCGCGTCAATGGCGGCGCGGCTCATCTTTGTCGTGGCCGCGTTGTCGGCGTATATCTGCATGACTACGTTTCCTTTCAAAATGGTATGTTGCTTTGGATGATCATACTATACGCCTATTCGCCTACTATGTCAATATGTGAAAATATCAAAAAAGACTTGCATTTTCCAATCGCCTATTGGTATAATAGGCATATAAAGAAAACGGGAGGCGATGTGCGGATGATTTCGACGAAAGGGCGCTATGCGCTGCGGGTGATGCTCGACCTGGCGGAGCACGACGGCGAGGGATATATACCGCTGAAGGACATTGCCGAGCGGCAGAAGATCTCCAAAAAGTATCTGGAAATCATTGTGAAGGATCTTGTAAACGGAAATCTTCTGGCCGGCGTCAGCGGCAAGGGCGGCGGTTACCGCCTGCAAAAAGCGCCTGGGGATTACTCGGTGGGCGAGATTCTGGAGGCGACCGAGGGGCCGCTTGCGCCCGTGGCGTGCCTGGCGGGGGATTCCGCGCCCTGCCCGCGGGCGGCGGAGTGCCGGACCCTGCCCCTCTGGGCGGAGTACGACAAGCTGACGCACGACTTTTTCTACGGCAAGCGCCTTGTCGACCTGCTGTAAATCTTTTTTCAAAAACACTTGCAAAGCGGCGGCGCCTGTGTTACAATCCGTTTTGCGTCTTGTAACTATGTCTTTTCGCGGGCACAATCAAGACAGCCTGAGATTGAGGAGAATATACACATGAAGTCTGGCATCCATCCCAATTACCAGCAGACCACGATCCGCTGCGCCTGCGGCGCCGTCATTGAGACCGGCTCCACCAAGAAGGACATCACCGTTGAAATCTGCTCCAAGTGCCACCCCTTCTACACCGGCAAGCAGAAGCTGGTCGACACCAGCGGCCGTGTTGATAAGTTCAACAAGAAGTACGGCATCAAGTAAAAACCGCGTCGGAACAAAAGCGTTCCGGCGCGTTTTCATTGAAAAGAAAAGAGCCTTCCGATGATTTCGGAAGGCTCTGATGTTAGTGCGGCTCGAATCAGTTTGCGGGGGTTCCGTTGAACATATCCTGAAGTACGGCGTCAAGCCGCTCCTGCTCCTCCGGGGTCAGCTCCTCCGACTCAAGGATGGGTTCGATGCCGGTGGGCGCGGTGCCGACGCCGTTGACCAGGTCGTAAATGATCTGGCCGTCATGGACGACAGCGGCGACCTCATCGGAGTACTCGTCAACCATCAGCAGCACGTCCACGTTGAGCTCGGGCACAGATTCCCGCAGCGCGTTTTCAAGAGAACTCTCCAGCGCGGGCAGGGAATCGAGCAGGCGGTTGTATGCGCCTGTACTCTCCGTGTCGCCCATTTCAGCCATCATGATGACGTATTGGAAGATGTGCATGGCGAATTTATAGTTGATCGTGTTTTCAACCTTGGCGACTTCAAAAACCCCAATGGAGGGGTCGTCCTCGGTACGCTGGGCAACCTCTTCCGCGTTGAGGGAATCCACGATCGGCTGAAGATCGGAAACCTCCGGTGTGGGGGCGGGCGTCGGCGCTGCCGGAGCGTCAGTCGGGGCGGCGGACGGAGCGACCGCGGAGGCGGCAGGGGAAGCGGAGGATTTGTCCGAGGCGGCAGAGGCGTTGCTGGATGCGCCGCAGGCGGCCATGCTCAGGCAGAAGCACATGAGCAGAACAAAGCAAATCATTTTTTTCATCTTTATGTAGTCTCCTAATCCATAGACCATAATGTATAAACACTTTACCACAAGGCTAAAAGCGCGTCAAGTGTCGGGATATAAAAAAACAGATGAACAATGAGCATGTTGTCTCCGAGGAAGAGGAAAGCACCTGAAATATTACGGGAAAAACGAATTTGTTAACAGAAAAAAGAGATCGCTATATATAATAAGAAGCAATGTGAAAAATCAGGGAAATATTTAAATAAATCATGAACGATTTAACATTTCTGAAATAAATGCTTGACAAATTCGAAATGAAGCGTTATACTGTGCCTGCACTAAGGGAAAACCCCTTGTGACATATTTTAAGGAGGACATTTCCAAATGAAGAAACTGCTTGCACTGGTTCTTTGCGTGGTGATGCTCGCGAGCTTTTCCGTGAACGCTTTCGCTGCTGATCCCAAGCCCACCGATGAGAAGGGCGCCAACGTTGACCCTGTCACCGCCAAGGCTGTCAATGCCGCCATCAAGGCCGCGTATGACGCGACCAAGGCCGCTTACCAGGATCTCGCCGCTGAGGGTGAGGTTGTCGCTGTTGGTATGAGCTTTGTCAACATGACCAAGAGCATTGCCGACGATCTCAAGAAGACCCTGATCGACTCCAAGGCTGCTACCGAGGCTGATTTCGCCGCCGGCGGCAAGTTTGAGAAATTCGTCGTTGATAAGCTCCGCGAGAATCTCGACAAGGCTATTGGCGAGAAGTACAATGAGCTGTCCGCTGGCGCCACCACCAAGGTAGCCAAGGCCGATGCTTACATGAAGGCTGTTGCCTCCGTCATGAGCAATCCTTCCAACCTGTCCACCGGCTATGACCTGCTCGCTGTTATCCGCGACGCTTACCTCATTGCCGCTGAGAAGCAGATCAACAAGGACTATGCCGCTGCTGTTGCTGCTTACGACAAGTCTGCTACCGAGGTTTACGAGAAGACCGCCGCTGAGATCATTGCCGCGATCGACCCGTACGTCCCCCACATCATTGAAAACGTTCTCCAGTAATCACGCAAACTGAACCAAATCACTGATCCTGACAATCAGTGAACATTGCACACCCCCTGCGAAAGCAGGGGGTGTGTTTTTCGTTGCCATTCAATGTGAAGACGAACCCCGGTACATGTCATCTCGAGCGAAGGCGAAGCCGGAGTCGAGAGATCTAAAAACCCTGGAAAACCTCACTTGATAGACCTCTCCGCTCGCTTGGCAAGCAAGGAATTATACCGGGAAAAGTGGTCAGCGATGTTCTTGGCTCCCCTGAAAGGGGAGCTGTCACCAGTGCGCACACTGGTGACTGAGGGATTTACGAGTGCACGGCGTTGCCTTACCCCTCCGGTTTTGAACCGCAAGCGGCCCAAAACCACCTCCCCTTTCAGGGGAGGCAAGGCCGTTCTCCGTTCATGCGCAAGCCGTGCGTGTCGCGCATGCAGATATTGACAACATGTGTTTTCTTGGATATAATAACATTATAGAATTATAAACCGTTTACCCCCAGTCGAGCTGTGGGATTTTCTACATTCACGAAAAAACACACCCCCTGCTTTCGCACAATGTCATTAAGATAAGGTGACAAGAAGAATACCTCGCACTGAAAGAAACGGTGTGAGGTATTTTTTGAAAGAATTTCAGAAAAAAAGACTTGACAA
>CADAPH010000079.1 GCA_902789745.1 Oscillospiraceae bacterium
ATATAAGATTTTCCACCGCCGCGTAGTGACATGTGTCATGTCCTGATATAAAAAAGCGGACGGCTCTTTGTATAGCTTTCACGAAAAAATCGGAAAGCGATCCCGCGAAACGCAAATGCTTTTGATAAATGCGACAAAGGACATGATAATAAAGGCGCACAACATGAACAGCGGCTCCCCAAAAGGAGCCGGCTGCGGCAATCGTTGAAGCTTGATTTTTTATTATTCCTGCAACAACTTGACACTGACGAAACAGACAGAGGGACTTGCTTTTCTCCTGATTGTAGTATATAAAAGAATCCGGGGGAGCGTAGTGACATGTGTCATCTCTGCCGGATGAGTTTTTCTTCTGCTTTTTGCGTAAGATTCACGAAAAAGAACGCTTCCAATGACCGTAAAACCTTCAGCTATTGGCAGAATGGGAGGGAGAAATACGGAAACCATCAACGACCGGAAACAGCTGAGCGCCTGCATACGCCGGCGCGGGATCGACGCCATGTTCTGCGGCATTATTCACCCGGCGAGCTGCTGACCAATCCCTTCTCGCCCAGCGAGTATCTGCAGTTTATCGTCGAGGGGACGGTTCTGCTGTACGATATGCCGGACGAGGAATCCACCGTCATCCTGCAGACGACCAATAACAAGGTGGAGATCCTCGGCGACCTCGAGCTGCTGGACGCGAAGTTCACCCCCTTTTTTTGTGGAGGCGAAGACGGAGGTCTATACCCTCGCTGTTCATTTGGAGCAGTACCGCCAGCAGCTTTTGAGCGACCCCGTTTTCCTGCGCGCCCTCTGCCGGAATCTGGCAAACAAGCTCAACGGGGCTGTGGCCTCCAACCGCCACTGCTCACTCCGCCAGCGGGTGGTCATGTCGCTGCGGCAGGCCGAGCCCGGGACGCGCATCTGCAATGTCGGCCAGCTTGCACAGTCGCTCAACGTCAGCGCACGGCAGCTCATGCGAATTCTGAAGGCGCTGTGCGGCGAGGGCGTGCTCCGGCACGAGGAGAAGGGCGTGTATGTGCTCCTGAAAAAACCGGAGCTTCCGCACAGCAATTTGCGCAAAGAGGAGAAGCAATGAAAAACAGCTTTACCATGCCCGGCAATACGATGGGCTTTGCCATCAACTCCGGCTGTATGGCGGGCGGCAGTGCGGCCGACTACATCGCCGGTCTCGCTTGACAAAAGCATCGGAAATTATAAAAAGTCAGCTGCCGGATGTGTAAAAGGATTACAGGAAAAGAGTGAAGAATATCATGCTTGAAGAAATAAAAAAACAGGCGGAATCAGCCATTCTTGAGCTGCTGTCTGCTGCAAACGTGGAGGCCGGCGATCTGCTGGTCATCGGTTGTTCCTCCAGCGAAATCGTGGGGGAGCGGATCGGGAAGGGCTCCAGCACGGAGGCGGCGGAGGCTGTCTATGCCGGGATCGCGCCCGTTCTGCGCGATCATGGCATTCTGCTTGCCGCGCAGTGCTGTGAGCATCTCAACCGCGCGCTGATCGTGGAGCGCAGCACCGCCGGGAAATTCGGATATGAGCCGGTGAACGTCCGGCCCTGGGCGCACGCGGGCGGTGCCTTTGCCACAACGGTGTGGGAGAATATGGAACACCCCGTCGCGGTCGAGCATGTCCGGGCATCCGCGGGCATGGATATCGGCGACACCCTGATCGGGATGCATCTGAAGGAGGTCGCCGTCCCGGTGAGGCTCAGCGTGAAGCGGATCGGGCAGGCAAATCTGGTATGCGCCAGGACGCGCCCGAAATTCATCGGCGGCGAGAGAGCGCACTACGTGGAAGAGCTGAAATGATAATAATTATGTAAACCAAAGGTGCGGTATACAGGAGAATGCAACATGAAAATGAACTACTGCATGGAGTGCGGAAGCCCGCTGCACATCAAAGAGCACGGGGACGAGGGGCTTGTCCCGTACTGCGAGACCTGCGCCGCGTTCCGCTATCCGATGTTCAACACGGCCGTCAGTCTGATCGTCACGGATGAGGAGCGGGAGCATGTCCTGCTCATCCGCCAGTACGGAAGGCCGCATTATATTCTGGTTGCAGGTTATGTAAACCAAGGAGAGGACGCCGAAGACGCCGCCCGCCGGGAGTTGAGGGAAGAGCTGGGGCTTGCTGCGGAGAGCGTCCGCTTCAACCGCAGCCGCTACTTCCCGCCCAGCAACACGCTCATGCTGAATTTTACCGTCACGGTGTGGTCTGAGCAAGCGCACCCAAACCATGAGGTGGACGCATGGCGCTGGTTCGACATAGAGGAAGCGCGCGAGGCCGTCAAGCCGAACAGCCTTGCCAGAGCCTTCCTGCTCGGCTGGCTCGACGGGGAGTATCATTTCCCGGAGTATCGGAGCTGAACTTGCCATGAGAGAGCTGAGCTTTGCACAATACGAGGAAAAGTATTTTGATCCGGCAATTGCAAGCGAATCATGCGTCCGCCTGTATGAGACGGAGGCGTCCGACGTCCTGCTGCCGAAGAGAAAACCCGTCAGCCACAAGTACAGCTACGGGCGGGCACTGGTGATCGCGGGCTCACGCGGCTTTTCCGGCGCGCCGGTGCTGGCGGCGAACGCCTGTGAGCGCAGCGGCGCGGGACTGACGCATCTGATGATCCCGGACAGCATTTACGGCATCGCCTCCGCAAAATGCGACGGGGCGGTGGTATCACCGCTTCCGACGGTGGACGGGCATGTCTCCGCAGGAGCGCTGCCGGAGATTCTGGAGGCCCTGAAGAAAGCCGACGCCTGCGTGATCGGCCCCGGCTTCGGCACGGGGGAGGACTCCAAAACGGTTGTGGAGGCTGTACTGCGCGAAGCCCTTTGTCCGCTGGTGCTGGACGCGGATGCGCTGACCGTCTGCGCCGGGGAGCCGGGACTGCTCTCCGCCTGCCGCGCGCCGCTGATCCTTACGCCGCATACGGGCGAGTTCAAGCGTCTGGGCGGAGAGCTGGCAAACGGACGCCTCACGGGGGCGCTGCGCTTTGCCGGGGCGTATCCGAACGCGATCCTGCTGCTGAAGGGCTACGGCACGCTGGTCTGCCGGGGCGGTGAGATCGCGGTCAATCCGACCGGCGGCCCGGCGATGGCCAAGGGCGGCTCCGGCGACGTGCTGTGCGGTATTCTTTGCGCGCTGCTTGCCCAGGGCTTCGATCCCTGGTTTTCGGCCCGATGCGCCGCGTATCTGCACGGCCTGGCGGGGGATCTCGCCGCGGCGGAGCTGGGGGAGTATTCCCTCACGCCCTCGGATCTGATCCGCCAGCTGCCGGAGGCCTTCCGCTTCTGCGCCGCTGTATCCAAAAATAATGGGGGAGTGGAGTGAACATGGCGTCGAGCAAAGAATATCTGGACTTTATTCTGGAGCAGCTTTCCGAATTGGAGGATGTGTCTTATCGCGCGATGATGGGGGAGTATATCCTGTATTATCGCGGCAAGGTGTTCGGCGGTATCTACGACGACCGCTTTCTGGTAAAGCCCGTGAAATCCGCCGCGGCCATGATGCCCAACGCCGGGCGGGAGCTGCCGTATGAGGGCGCGAAGGAGATGCTGCTGGTGGACAACGTGGAGGACAGGGCGTTTCTGAGGCAACTGATAGAGGCAATGTACGAAGAACTGCCCGCGCCGAAATTGAAAAAGAAGGCGCCGAATCTGCCTCTGCCATAATGCGCCGATCATCAGGCGCAAGCAGCCCGCGGCGGAAAAACGATGGCCGCCGTGGGCTTTTCTGTTTTACAAAGAGCACAGTTTATGCTATACTTTCCGCATAATTATAAATGAAGGAGTGACAAGTGATGATCGATCAAAAACTGGCTGCCATGGGACGCAGCGGGAACATCATCCGCGAGATCGCGGAGTACGGCGCGGAGCAGGCCAAAATCGTGGGCGCGGAGAACGTCTACAACTTCACCATCGGCTCGCCGAGCATCGACCCGCCGACGTGTATATTTGAAAAGATGGACGAGCTGAGGGCCTCCATGTCTCCGGCGCAGCTCCATACCTACGCCCCCGCCGCGGGATTTCCCGAGGTGCGCGAAAAGGCAGCGGCGTATCTGCGGCGCTGCTTCGGCGTCCCGTACCGCGCGCAGGACGTGATCATTACCTGCGGCACGTCCACCTGCCTTGCGGTGTTGACCCGTGTGCTGCTCTCCGGCGGCGGACGGGCCATGACCTTCACGCCCTACTTCATGGACTACAAGTATTATGCGGAATCCGTCGGCTCCACCCTGACGGAGTGCCCGACTGATCCCTATACCTTCCAGCTCGATCTGGACGCGGCGGAGAAGGCGCTGACGAGCGATACCATGCTGATTGTCATGAACTCCCCGAACAACCCCTCCGGCGTTGTCCTGCGGCGCGAGGGGCTGGAGGCGCTGGCAAAGCTTCTGGAGCGCAAGCAGAAGGAATACGGCCATCCGATCTACATCGTTGCGGATGAGCCCTACCGCGATCTGGTCTATGACGGGCAGGAGGTTGTCTTCCTTCCGTCGATCTATAAAAACACGATCTACTGCTATTCGTTCAGCAAGTCCGTCTCTCTCCCGGGGGAGCGCGTCGGCTTTATGGCCCTGCCGCCGGAGCTTGACGACTATGACGACATCTCCTCCGCGGTGATGGCCGCCATCCGCGCCTTCGGCTATATCTGCGTGTCGAGCATGTGGCAGCGCGTGGCGATCGACTGCCTCGGAGCGACAAGCGATATTTCCATCTACAAGGGCAACCGCGACCTGCTGTACGGGGCGCTGACAGAGATGGGCTATACCTGCGTCCACCCGGACGGGGCCTTCTATCTCTTCATGAAAACGCCGGAGCCGGACGCCGAAGCCTTCTGCCGCCGTGCCATGAAGGACAATCTCCTGGTCGTCCCCGGCGACAGCTTCGGAACCCCCGGCTATGTCCGCCTGGCCTACTGCGTCAGCCGCGACGTGATCGAGCGCGCCCTGCCCGTCTTCCGCAAGCTCGCGGAGGAATACGGAATCGCAAAGTAGACAAAACAAACGGAAAGAAGGGGCTGCAGAAAAATACAGATTTTCTGCAAATGAACCCTCAATACCGTAGGGGAGGGGCTTGCCCCTCCCGGCAGTACAACAAAACAAGTTATAATAAGAAGTACGGCGATCTCGCAAAGAAGTGCGAAGTCGCCGTACATTTTCCATATGATGAAGATGTGATCCGCGCGGGAGGCCCAAGCCCCTCCCCTACGGTAAATGTCGGGATTTGCGTATTTTGTAGCAACCCCTTTTTGCGTTTTCAAGTTGCCGGGATGATGACAGTATACTCAGGACAGGAAGGGCTTGAGGGCTTTCGCCAGCAGGGATTTTTTGTCGGACGACTCGGCGAGGTCCTTGCCCTTGGTGGTGAAGTAGGTCTTGATCTTCGGCTCGGTGCCGGAGGGGCGCACGATGACGGTGGAGCCGTCCGCCAGCTTGTAAATGAGCACATTGGCCTTGGGCAGACCGGTCAGCTCGGGCTTTGCAAAGTCGATGGCCTTCTCGATCTTGATGCCGCCGATCTCGGTGGGCGGGGTGTCGCGCAGATTCTTCATGATGCCGGCCATTTTGTCCATACCGGTCAGGCCGGGGAACTCGAAGGAGTCCACCTTGTTGAGGTAGCGGCCATACTCGGCGTAGATCTGCTCCAGCCTCTCTTTGATGGAGGAGCCGATGCTGCGGTAGTAGGCAGCCATCTCGCAGATCAGCATGGAGGCGACGACGGCGTCCTTGTCGCGGACATAGGGGCCGGCCAGATAGCCGTAGCTCTCCTCAAAGCCGAAGATGAAGCGCTCCACCTCGCCTGCAGCTTCCAGCCGGGCGATCTGATCGCCAATCCACTTGAAGCCGGTCAGCACATGGCGCAGCTCCACCCCGTAGTACTCGGCCACGGCGTCGGCCAGCGGCGTGGAGACCAGGGACATGACGGCCACGGGCTTCTCGGGCATGGTGCCCTTCTCCTTGCGGCCCGCGCAGATATAGTCGAGCAGCAGCACGCCCATCTCGTTGCCGGAGACCAGCTCATAGCTGCCGTCGGGGCAGCGCATGGCGATACCCACGCGGTCGGCGTCCGGGTCGGTGGCGAGCATAAGATCGGCGCCCACATCCTTGGCGAGCTCCAGACCCAGTTTCAGCGCCTCAAAAATCTCAGGATTCGGGTAAGAGCAGGTGGTAAAGTAGCCGTTGGGGTACTCCTGCTCGGGTACGATGGTGATGTCATTGATGCCGATGTCGTTGAGCACATGGGTGACGGGGACAAGGCCGCTGCCGTTGAGCGGGGAGTAGACCAGCTTCAGGCCAGCGGTCTTCGCAAGCCCGGGACGAACCTGGCACGCCTCGATCGCGTCATAGAAGGCCTTCTTGCAGTCGTCGCCGACAAAGCGGATCAGACCCTTCTCCACGCCCTCGGCAAAGGAGATGTGCTTTGCACCGGTCAGAATATCGGTCTTCTGAATCTCGTCATAGACGATGGCGGCCGCGTCGTCGGTCATCTGGCAGCCGTCGGGGCCGTAGGCCTTGTAGCCGTTGTAACGGGCGGGGTTGTGGGAGGCGGTGACCATGATGCCCGCGTTGCAGTGGTAGTATCTGGTCGCGAAGGACAGGGCGGGGACGGGCATCAGCGCATCATAAATGCGAACCTTGATGCCGTTCGCGGCGAGGACGCCGGCGGCTTCCTTGGCGAAGATATCGCTCTTGATGCGGCTGTCATAGGAAATGGCCACGGTCTGGGTGCCGCCCTGGGTCAGCACCCAGTTGGCGAGGCCCTGCGTCGCCTGACGGACGACCCAGATGTTCATGCGGTTGGTGCCCGCGCCGAGCGTGCCGCGCAGACCGGCGGTGCCGAACTTCAGCGAGACTGCAAAGCGATCCTTGATCTCGTCGTCGTTGCCCTTGATCCGCAGAAGCTCCGGCGTCAGATCGGGATCCTCCAGATTATGGGCTAACCAGCGTTCGTATTCTTTTTTGTACATGTGCTGTCTCCTCTCATATTATAATAAATCCGAAATAGACATGCTCTGCATTGATTATAGCATAGCTTGCTGCGGGCGACAACGGATTTTTCGCCGATTTTTGTTTTTGTTACAGCAAAAGAGGCTTTCCGTCCAGGACGGCCTCAGTAAGCCTGTCGCCCCGGTAGCGCAGCTTGAGGGAGAAAAAGGGACGATCCGTGTCCAGCAGGCGCAGGAAGATCCTGTCGCCCTCCCAGATGGGCAGTTTGAGCAGCGTCCGCTTGTCGATCCATTCCAGAACGCCCTCGTCGCAGTCTCTGATGATGCCGTCAAAGTCCGTGGAATGGAACAGGTGCATGTACTCGGTGCCCCACTCGTCGGACACAAAGGTGACGATCCCGCGATAGGCCCAGCTGTTCATCGTGAGCCCGGTCTCCTCCCGCACCTCGCGCACCGCGCAGTCCTCGGGGCTCTCGCCGGGCTCAAACTTTCCGCCGATGCCGACCCACTTGTCGTGATTCTCGTCCCGCTCCTTCTTGACGCGGTGGAGCATCAGATACTTTCCGTCCCGCTCAAGGTGGACGAGCGTGGTGTTGCGCATTACAGACGCACCTTGTCGCGGGTGATGTCTGCGAGCGTCGCCGCGCCGCACATGGTCATGGTGGACTTGAGCTCGCCGATGATCTTGTCCATGTAGACCTTAAAGCCCTCTTTGCCCGCCGCGTAAATCATCGGCAGGATGGGCCGGCCGATCAGAACGCCGTCCGCGCCCAGGGCGATGGCGCGGAACACATCCACGCCGGAGCGGATGCCGCCGTCGACGAGGAGCACGGTTTTGCCCTTGACGGCCTCGGCGATCTCGGGCAGCACCTCGGCGGTCGCGGCGACGCCGCCCTGGACTCTGCCGCCGTGGTTGGACACGACGATCGCTGCGGCCCCGGCCTCGACAGCCTTCTCCGCACCCCTGACGGTCATGATGCCCTTGACGATGAAGGGCATGTCGGCGTATTCGATGATCTCGCGCATCTCATCGACCGACTTGCTGCCCGCGTTGGGGTTCATGGCCTTGAGGAAGGGGAGGCCCGCGCCGTCCACGTCCATGCCTGCGCAGAAGATCTTCGCCTCGTTGAGCACATCCAGCTTCTCAAACACGGCCTCCTTGTTCCAGGGCTTGATGATCGGGCAGCCCATGCCGTCGACCTTCTTCATATCCTCCGCCGAGCGGAGCATGATGTTGGGATCGACGCCGTCACCGGTCAAAGCCATGAGACCGTAATCGGCGCAGGCCTTGATGAGGATGCTGTTGTACTCGGGGTCCTTGTACTTCGGCCCGTAGTGCAGGTCGATCGCACCGAGGGGGGCGGCGAAGATGGGCGCGGTGAATTCGACACCGAACATCTCAAAGCGCACGTCGGGGTCGGCATTGGGGCAGAGCGTGTCCATGTTCACGCAGATCTCCTGCCATTTGTCGTAGTTGCGCGCGGCGGCGTTGCCGGGGTACTTGCAGCCCGGGCCGGGCATGGCGTTGCCGCAGGCCCTGCCGTTGCACACGGGACATGCCTTGCAGTACGGCCCGACCTGATCCTTCGCAGCGGCCATGATTTCGTTATAATTCATCCAAAACACTCCTTCATTGAAAATAGTATGATTTATACGGGTTCTGTGAATATTATGAACAAACGGAGGCAGACTGTCAAGAGAAATGCGTGAGGCAGTGAGACTTGACAGATCAAGGTGAGATTGCTATAATAGCATCATAAAAGGCGTTGCCGGAAGCGGCTCCGCTCGGTTCAGTGTTCTAACGAAATATTAGAAACCGTCACTTGGCAGAGTGGCGGTTTCTGCTTTTTACAGTAATCGTTACTGTCCATTGAAGGATATGAAACGTTATTGTAATCGGCATAACGACACCCCCTTTCGGGTGGTGTAGCGGAACCGCCTTTTTTCACTCGACAACGCCTGCTCAAAAGAGCGGTTTCAGTTTACAAAAAGCGGCAAGATTTGTCAACACTATACCGCAGATTCAGACGTTGTTTCAACCCCTGTCAGATCCCAGTCCGGGATCATTTCCTCCGTTGCGGCGTCAGGCTCCTGCCAGAAGCCGGAGAGCCTTCGCACTTGCAAATAGTGGATCAGCGCCCGGTTCTCCTCCGCCGTGACGCGCTTTTGCAGCTCCGGGTATTTTTCAAGTCCCGGCATGGGCGTATACTGGCTCATCAGAGAAAAGAGCACCGAGCCCTCCGGGAACTCGTCGGCGGCAAAGTCGATCACGTCCCGCGTATCGTCCTCGCGGCCCGGGAGAATGAGATGGCGGATCAGCACGCCGGATTTTAAATGGCCGTCTTCATTCAGCACACACGGCCCGGTCTGCCGGTACATCTCCCGTATGGCCGCCGCCGCGACCTCGGGATAATCCGCCGCCGCGCTGTATCGCCGGGCAGCCTCTGGGTCAAAATACTTAAAGTCCGGCATGTAGACCTGCACCAGCCCCTCAAGCATTCGCAGGCTCTCAACACTCTCGTAGCCGGAGCTGTTCCAGACTACGGGAACGCCGAGACTGGTGAGACCGTGACGGTCCGCCCGCCCTCGCCGCGGCTGATGTCAATGTTCTGGCAAAAGACGCAGCGCAGATTGCAGCCGGTGAAAAAGACCGCGCCGGTTCCGTTTCTGCCTGCGATGCAGGGTTCCTCCCCGTAATGCGGAGCGGCGCGGGCGATGCGCGGCAGCAGGGGAGAGCGGCAGAAACCGCCCGATATATCCTCGCCGCGGACGGCGCCGCAGCGGCGGGGGCAGAGATTACAGCGAAGATCCATTTTAAAACTCCATGGATGAATTTGCTTGTGCACAGCGATGCAATAGTTGAGAAAAAAGTGACAAGGATTCGTCATTTTTACGATATTACCGGCCAAAGAAACGTCACTCTGAACGAAAAAACGCCGGAAAGAGAATAATAAAATGCGACGTTCTATGCAAAATGACAATTTCATGCCGTCTGACGGGGATGATTATAGCCCATATTTGTACAGTTTGCAAGAAGATGAAAAAAATAGAAAATTGTACATGATTTTTTTGCTTTCTGTGCTAAAATGGGATGGAACTCAAGGATGAGGTAATACTTTTCGCCTCGCGGCACCGCAGGAAAGAGGAAAAGAGAATGCTCAATATCGTGCTTGTCGAGCCGGAGATCCCCCATAATACGGGCGCAATCGCGCGTACCTGCGCGGCGACCGGGGCGCGGCTCCACCTCGTCAGGCCATTGGGCTTCGATATCTCCGACAAGGCGGTCAAACGCTGCGGCCTGGACTACTGGTATCTGGTCGATATCAGCGTCTACGACAATCTGGACGACTACTTCGCCAAGAACGGGGACGAGGGACTGTGGCTTGCCACGACCAAGGCACCCCGGGCTTACCATGAGGCGGATTTTACCGGAGACGCGACGCTGATGTTCGGCAAGGAGACGGCCGGTCTGCCCCGGTGGCTGCGGGAAAAATACCGCGACAGGTGTATCCGCATCCCGATGATCTCTCAGGCAAGGAGCCTGAATCTCTCCAATTCCGTCGCCATCCTCGCCTATGAGGCGCTGCGGCAGCAGGGCTTTCCCGGCCTGCTGAATGCGGGCTCCATGGCGGATGAACTGTGAAAAATTATTATTTTCAGGAGGAATCAGCATGAACTACAATAAGAAAACCGTCTATGACGCAGACGTCAAAGGCAAAAAGGTTCTCGTTCGCTGCGATTTTAACGTCCCCCAGGACAAGAAGACCGGCGAAATCACCAGCGACAAGCGCATCGTCGCCGCGATCCCCACGCTGAGATACCTGCTCGATCAGGGCGCTGCCGTCATCGCCTGCTCCCACCTGGGCAAGCCCGTCGCCACCTTCGACGGCTATGTCAAGAAGCAGGTCGAGAAGGGCAAGAATGCCGAGGAAGTCACCAAGGAAGAGTGGGAGAAGTCCCTCAAGAAGCTGACCCTGGCTCCCGTTGCCAAGAGACTGAGCGAGCTGCTCGGTCAGGAAGTGATTTTCGCCACCGACACCATCGGCCCCGACGCCCAGGCCAAGGCCGCCGCGCTGAAGCCCGGTCAGATCATGCTGCTTGAGAATCTGCGCTTTGCCAAGGGCGAGACCAAGAACGACCCCGAATTTGCCAAGGCTCTGGCCGACATGGCCGAGGTCTATGTCTCCGACGCGTTCGGCACCGTGCACCGCGCGCATGCCTCCACCGCCGGCGTCGCTGCCTATCTGCCCGCCTACTCCGGCCTGCTTGTCAAGAAGGAGCTCGACGTCATGGGCAAGGCCCTTGACAATCCCGTGCGTCCCTTCGTCGCTGTCCTCGGCGGCGCCAAGGTCTCCGACAAGATCAACGTCATCAATAACCTCCTGGAGAAGGCCGACACCATCATCATCGGCGGCGGCATGGCCTACACCTTCAAGAAGGCCCAGGGCTTCGAGATCGGCAAGTCCCTGCTCGAGGCTGACCGCATCGACTACGCCAAGGACATGATCGCCAAGGCCGAGGCCAAGGGCGTCAAGTTCCTCCTGCCCGTCGACAACCTCTGCGCGGCTGAGTTCTCCGCCGACGCTGAGCCCGTCCTCGTCGAGGGCGACATCCCCGCCGACCTCATGGGCATGGACATCGGCCCCAAGACCGTTGAGCTCTTCTCCGACGCTGTCAAGGGCGCCGGCACCATCGTCTGGAACGGACCCATGGGCGTGTTTGAGTTTGAGAAGTTCGCCGGCGGCACCAAGGCCATGGCCAAGGCGCTGGCCGAGTCCGGCGCGATCACCATCGTCGGCGGCGGCGACAGCGCGGCGGCGGTCGAGAAGCTCGGCTTCGCCGACAAGATCACCCATATCTCCACCGGCGGCGGCGCTTCCCTCGAGTTCCTCGAAGGCAAGGAGCTGCCCGGCGTAGCCTGCCTGCTCGACGCGTAAAGAATTACAGAATACAAAAAGGGGGGACACCCCTTTCGGCGCTGTGCGCCACCTCCCCCGGAGGGGGAGGGCTATAAGGAAAGGATT
The DNA here is from genome assembly GCA_902789745.1 of Oscillospiraceae bacterium. GTDB lineage: Bacteria > Bacillota > Clostridia > Oscillospirales > Oscillospiraceae > Limivicinus. The sequence goes on from CADAPH010000079.1 coordinate 11,964, forward strand.
GTTAAAATGAACAGAAAGTACCGCAAAACCGTTATCGCCGGCAACTGGAAGATGAACATGCTGGCCTCCGAGATCAAGCCCTTCATGGAAGCCCTCAAGGAGAATCTCCCGAAGACCCGCACCTGTGAGATGGTGCTCTGCACCCCCGCCGTGATGATCCCCGCGATGGTCAAGGCCGGCAAGGACTGCAAGGTCGCCACCGGCGGACAGGACGTCTCCAAGTATGAGAAGGGCGCTTACACCGGTGAGATTTCCGCCAGCCAGCTCGCCGATATCGGCGCCAAGTACTGCATCGTCGGCCACTCCGAGCGCCGTCAGTACCACGGCGAGGACGACATGCTCATCAATGCCAAGACCAAGGCCCTCATCGAAAAGGGCATCATCCCCATCATCTGCGTCGGCGAGAGCCTCGAGCAGCGTGAGATGGATCTGACCATGGAGTACGTGGCTTACCAGGTCAAGGCCGCCCTCAGCGGCATCGACGCCTCCAAGCTGCGCCGCTGCATCATCGCTTACGAGCCTATCTGGGCCATCGGCACCGGCAAGACCGCCACTGCCGAGCAGGCGCAGGAGGTCTGTGAAGGCATCCGTGCCGTCATCCGCGGCATCTACGGCGCACGTCCCGCCCGCGCTGTCAGCATCCTCTACGGCGGCAGTATGAACGCCAAGAACGCGGCCGAGCTGCTTGCCCAGCCCGACATTGACGGCGGCCTCATCGGCGGCGCTTCCCTCAAGCCCGCTGACTTTGCCACCATCATCAAGGCCACCGATCAGGAATAAACGCTTTCCCGGTGCCTCCCCCTTCGGGGGGAGGCTTATTGTAAATAAAGGAGCTTTATACATGAGCAAAAAAGCAGTTTTGATTATCATGGACGGCTTTGGGCTGGCCGCTCCCTCCAAGGGGAACGCCATCTATGTTGCCAATACCCCCAATCTTGATAAACTCTTTGCCGAAAACCCCAACACCACGCTTCAGGCCTCGGGCCTCGACGTGGGTCTTCCCGAGGGGCAGATGGGCAACTCCGAGGTCGGCCACACCAACATGGGCGCGGGCCGCGTCGTGTTCCAGATTCTGCCCAAGATGACCCAGGAGATCAAGAACGGCAAGTTCTTCCAGAATCCGGTCTACCTCAAGGCCATCGAGGACGCCAAGGCGGGCGGCCACGCTCTGCATGTGATGGGCCTCATGTCCGACGGCGGCGTCCACAGCCACCTGACCCATATCTTCGCCATGCTCGATATGGCCAAGCAGCACGGCCTGGAGAAGGTCTACGTCCACTGCTTCCTTGACGGGCGCGACGTGCCGCCCACCAGCGGCGCGGGCTTCGTCAAACAGCTTAAGGAGAAGTGCGATTCCCTCGGCAACGCGAAGGTCGCCACCGTCCAGGGCCGCTTCTGGGGCATGGACCGCGACAAGCGCTGGGACCGCGTCGAAAAGGGCTACAACGCCATCGTCTGCGGCGAGGGCGTGCAGGACCCCGATCCCGTCCACGCCATTGAAGCGAGCTATGCCAACAACGTCACCGACGAGTTTGTCGAGCCCACCGTCTGCTGCCCCGAGGGTCAGATCAACCAGGGCGACAGCGTGATCTTCATGAACTTCCGCCCCGACCGCGCCAGAGAGATGACCTGGGCGCTGAATCTGCCCGACTTCGACGGCTTTGAGCGCAAGAAAAAGGTTTTCCCCCTCAGCTATGTCTGCACCGCGCAGTACGACGAGGCGCTGCCCCTGCCCATCGCCTACCCGCCCGAGGTTATCGAGAACACCCTCGGCGATTACATCAGCGCCCTGGGCCTCAAGCAGTTCCGCGTGGCCGAGACCGAGAAGTACGCCCACGTCACCTTCTTCTTCAACGGCGGCGTTGAGAAGGAGACCGCGGGCGAGGTTCGCTGCCTCGTGCCCTCTCCCAAGGAGTTCCCGACCTACGACCTCATCCCCGAGATGAGCGCCTGCAAGGTCTGCGACAAGGTGGTCGAGGCCATTGCCTCCGACGAGTACGGCCTGATCGTCTGCAACTTTGCAAACTGCGACATGGTCGGCCACACCGGCGTCATGGACGCGGCGATCAAGGCGGTCGAGACGGTCGACGCCTGCATCGGCAGGATCGTGGACGAGGTCAAAAAGCACCCCGACACCGTTCTGCTCGTCACTGCCGACCACGGCAACGCCGACTGCATGTTTGACGAGGCCACCGGCAAGGTCAACACCGCCCACACCACGAATCCGGTTCCCTTCGTCGTCTGCGAAAAGGGCGTCACCCTCAAGCCCGGCAGACTCGCCGACATCGCGCCGACGATCCTGCATGTCATGGGCCTTGAGCAGCCGAAGGAAATGACCGGCGAGTGCCTGATTCAGGAGTAAAAGAGAATCAACAGCGGCGGCCTGAAAGGGCCGCTGCGAATAGAACGCTTGTCATCTCGAGCGCAGCGTCAGCGGAGTCGAGAGATCTTTGCATCGAAAGCCCTCCGGCAGTTTAGATCTCTCCACTCGCTTCGCTCGGTCGAGATGACATCTTTTATAAAGGGACAGGTTATGGAATCAACAACGCGGGAAAAGCGAATACGCTGGATCTGGGGCATATGCCTCGTGCTGATGTGGGGCTGCGCTGTTCTGCTGTTCGTCAAAACGAACGGACATCTGACCATAGAGGAGCTGCTGCGCTATAAACCGGAGAACCCATGGCTGGCGGCGCTCGCCATGCTTGGGCTGTATCTGCTCAAAAGCGTGGATTTTCTGATGCATACCGGCGTGCTCTGTGCAATCTCGGCCATCCTGTTCCCGCTGCCGGCGGCGTTTGCCGTCAACCTGATCGGGCTTGTGATCATCTCCGCGGTGCCGTACTTCATCGGGAAGAGCCTCGGCGCGCCGATTCTGGCGCTGATCCGAAACCGGTATCCCAAGCTGCGGAAGCTTGAAAACCTGCAGGCGCGCGGCGTCTTTTTCTTTGCCTTTCTCCTGCGCTGCGTGGGC
>CADAPH010000080.1 GCA_902789745.1 Oscillospiraceae bacterium
TCCAAGCAGCAGCCCATGTAGGGGCCGACGCCCTCGGCGGCCCGCACGCGGAAATGCAAATAGTGAACAATGACGGGCGAATATGCACAGAAAAATGTGCGTATTCGCCCGTTTTCATCACAAACATCTGTATGTTACAGTCCCATCTGGACAATACCCTGACGGAAGTATTGAGCATTCTCCATTTCTGTGCTATAATTATTTACATATACTTCCCAAAAAAGGAGCTGCCCGCTATGACTTGTGAACAACAACCGAGCCGGGAGGAAAAGCAGAGATGAAGAAACTGATGATACTCGGCGGGTCGCGCTATGCGCTGCCGGTGATTAAAGCGGCGCATGAGCTTGGCGCGTATGTCATCACGGCGGACTATCTGCCGGATAATATCGCCCACAAGTATTCCGACGAATACTGCAATGTCAGCATCACAGATCGGGAGGCCACGCTGAAAGCGGCGCAGGAGCGGGAAATTGACGGCGTCATCTCCTTTGCCTGCGATCCCGGCGTCGTGACTGCGGCCTGGGTCGCGGAAAAGATGGGTCTGCCCTCTGTCGGCTCTTTTAAGGCGGTGTCGATCCTCCAGAACAAGGGGCGTTTTCGTGCCTTTCTGACGGAGCACGGCTTCAACGTGCCGACGGCAAAGGGGTACACCGAGTTGGAAGAAGCGCTGAAGGATGCGGGGCTCTTTCACTGGCCGGTGATCGTGAAGCCGACCGATTCCGCCGGCAGCAAGGGCGTCAGCCGGGTGGACGATCCGGCGGGGCTGAAAGCAGCTATTGAGTATGCGCTGTCCTTCTCGCGGGGAAAAGAATTCATCGTGGAGGACTTCATCACCCAGCACGGCTTCTCATCGGATACGGATTGCTTCTCCGTGGACGGCGAACTGAAATTTGTCTCCTTCAACTGCCAGCGCTTTGACGCGAAGGCAGAAAATCCCTATACCCCGGCGGCGTACAGCTGGCCGTCCTCCATGACGCAGGAGCATCAAGCGGAGCTGGCAAAAGAAATCCGGCGCCTGATCAAACTCCTCGGTCTCGGCACGTCGATTTACAACATCGAGACCCGCGAGGGGACGGACGGCAGGGCGTATATTATGGAGTGCTCTCCCAGAGGCGGCGGAAACCGTCTGGCGGAGTGCTTGGAATACGCGACCGGCGTTAAGCTGGTGGAGAACGCTGTCCGCGCCGCGTTGGGAATGCCGACGGTCGGCGTGGAGCAGCGGCCCTACGACGGCTGCTGGGCAGAGGTCATCCTGCACAGCGACAGGCCGGGCGTCTTCGACTCCCTCTGGGTCGACGATTCCATCGCGGACGCGGTGTACGAGCGCGATCTGTGGATCGAGCCGGGAACGCCCGTCGGCGGCTTCAGCGCCGCCAATGAGGCGATCGGCACGCTGGTTCTGCGCTTTGAGACGCAGGAGCGCCTGCAGACTGTGATGAACGATATCGGAAACTACTGTAAGGTTATCCTCAGAGGCGGAGAAGTATGAAGGAAATCGGCGGATACTTTGGACTGGAAACCTTTTCGGGAGAGGAATACTACACCGATCTTCTCCGGCTCAACAGCGCGCGAAACGCGATGCGGTATCTGCTGCGGGCGAGGCAGATCCGAAAGCTGTACATCCCGTTTAACCTCTGCGGCTGCATTGCCCAGGTCTGCGAGGACAACGGCTGTCCTTATGAATACTATCACACGGACGAGCGCTTCCTGCCGGAGTTTGACAAGAAGCCTGGAGAATCTGAGTACCTGCTGGTCGTCAACTACTACGGCCAGATTGACCAGCCGACGGTTCGGCGTTTGAAAGAGAGATACGGCAATATCATCCTGGACAATACGCAGGCGTTCTTTCAAAGACCGATCCCGGGCGTGGACACCTTCTACTCCTGCCGCAAATATTTCGGCGTCCCGGATGGGAGCTATCTGTCGACCGGGGCAAGGCTTCCGGAAGCGCTCGAAACCGATTTGTCCGGAGACCGTATGCGGCACATTCTCGGGCGTTTTGAGGAGACGGCAGAGAAGTATTACCCCCGCTATGCGGAGAACGAAAACGGTTTTGACGTGCGGGAACTGCGCGCAATGTCCGAACTGACCCGGAACCTCCTGCGCGCGATCGACTATGATCGGGTGAGGGAGCGGCGTACAGTCAATTTCTCATTCCTTCATGAGAACCTGAAAAGCCGCAACCGGCTGGAACTCACGATCCCGGAGGGGCCATTTGCCTATCCCCTGTACAGCGAGGATGGGCCGGAGCTGAGAAAACGCCTGGCACAGGAGAAGATCTATGTGCCCCTCCTGTGGCCCGACGCGGCGGAATCGGATCGTCCCATGGAGAGAAACTACATGCAGAATATCCTCCCGCTGCCGTGCGACCAGAGATACGATTTGGCCGATATGGAAAGAATACTGGCAGCAATCAATCAATGAACGGAGATGCAGCAAGTGAAGCAAATTCTTGTTACCCGCTCCTCCATGCCGGATTATGAGGAGTATTGCGAAGAGATCAAAAAGCTGTGGGACAGCCACTGGCTGACCAATATGGGTGTGGAGCATGAAATGCTGCAGCAGGAGCTGGAGCGTTTTCTCGGCTGCCCGCATGTGGTGCTGTATACGAACGGCCATCTCGCCCTGGAGAACGTGATTGCTGCCATGCAGTTTCCGGAGGGAGCCGAGGTCATCACCACACCCTTTACCTTCGTGTCCACCACCCATGCCATCGTCCGCAACGGCCTGACGCCCGTCTTCTGCGATGTGAACCCGGAGGACTATACGATCGACGCGGACAAGATTGAGAGCCTGATCACAGACAAGACGGCCGCCATCGTGCCGGTGCATGTCTATGGCAACATGTGCGATGTGGAAAAGATTGCGGCGATTGCGAAGAAATATAACCTGAAAGTGATTTACGACGCAGCCCATGCCTTCGCGGTGAAGTACAAGGGTATATCCTCCGCCAACTTCGGCGATGCCTCCATGTTCAGCTTCCACGCGACCAAGGTCTTCAACACCATTGAGGGCGGCGCGGTATGTTTCCCGAACGACGCGCTGGTCGGAACGCTGAACGACATGAAGAATTTCGGTATCCGCGGCCCGGAGAGCTGTGTCTTCGTGGGCGGCAACGCCAAGATGAACGAGTTCCAGGCGGCGATGGGCGTGTGCAATCTGCGCCATCTGGATCGTGAGATCGGCAAGCGGAAGCTGGTGATGGAGCAGTATTGGAGTCATCTGGACGGCGTGCCCGGAATCCGGCTCTGCAAGCCGCAGCGGGATGTGACGCCGAACTACGCCTACTTCCCGGTCGTCTTCGACGGCTTCGGCGCGACGCGGGACGAAATCTTTGAAAGACTTGAAAAGCATGGGATCACCGCGCGCAAGTATTTCTATCCCCTGACCAACAGCTTTGAGTGCTACGCCGATCTCCCCACGGCGGGGAAAGAAAAAACACCAGTGGCCGCTTTTCTGGCCGACCGGGTGCTTACCTTGCCGATATACGCGGATCTGGCGCTGGAGGATGTGGATCGTATCTGCGAGATCGTCTTGTCATAAGGCGGCGGAGATCCTCTGGATCGACCGCGACCGCCTGATGCCCGGTTCAGAGAATCGAACCGCATCCCGACGTGCGGCTGCCGAAGCTCGAATACTCCTGCGATTCCGCCGCGGGCCTGTATGTCTGCAATACCGAAATCGAAAACGACGGTACCCTCAGCGTCCATGCAGAGATTCTCTCTGCCTGCGAGGCGCTTGTGACCCTGCCGCGCTCGCGGGAGGTCGGCCGCGACAGCTCCCTCAGAGAGGGAGCCAAAATGGAAAGAAGAATTAACATGGACACATAATCCATCCTGTGCAGTGTTCACAGTTGCCTTTTGAGGAAAAATGTGGTATGTTATTTCTGACAGTTGATTTGAGGCTGTTGCAGCCGACGATCGGTTTGGCCTGAATGATCCCGGCTCAGCCGGTAGAAAAGGAGAATGAACAATGAACAAAATCGACGAAAGACTTGCGAAACTGAGTGAGAAACTCTCTGAGATGAGCGACAAGGCCGCCTATGCCTCCATCGAGGCGAAGGCCGCGCGTGAAGAGCGTGAAGAGAAGATCGAAACAAAGCGTGAAGAGCGCGCCGAGAAGCGCGAAGACCAGATTGCAACCGTCAAGGGCGACGTTGCCGCGTTCCAGGAGAATGTCCGTCTTCATGAGGAAGAGGAGAAGAGCAAGCTCGCCAGCGCCCTGCTGAAGATCCAGATGACCATCGAGTCCAAGATCAAGGAGAGAAAGGCGTCCAAGGATCAGTTCATGATGCAGCTTTACGTTGCCGATCAGCTTGACTATATCGACGAGTGCTTCGCCCTTGCCGCGTATCTGATCGAGAATGGCCAGCTCGCCATGTACGAGACGATGGAAGCGATCAAGGAGTACGAGGCCAAGTACGGCAAGATGGGCGAAGGCGAGCAGTAATCCTCTCGCTTGCATCACGGTCTCGTTTTTGAACACCGAAAAACGCTGTATTGACAGATTTGTCGATATGGCGTTTTTATGCAGAAAAACCTGCTTCCCGGGATGATCTCAGGAAGCAGGTTTTTGTGCGTTATCTGCGTTTCAACAAGGAAAAGCGGGGCGCGGCGGGCTTGCCCGTTCCTGCTTTCCGGAGCGCTGTCAGCAGCTCGTTCTGCGCGGGAAGCCGGTCACAGGGGCGATAGTCCGCCTCAAAGCGCTCCGCCAGCGCGTCCGCGTCTGCCGGGGAAAGGAGCGGGATCAGCTCCTTTGTCAGCCCCTGCACGGCCAGAAGCATCCAGTAGGCGCATCTGGGGCCGCGATAGGCTGCCGGCTCGGTATAGACAAAGTCCAGCACCCCGCGAACCTGCGCGGAATCGGGCTGCCCCGCGGCGAACTCCGCAAAGCAGCCGCGCAGCTCCTCCGCAAAGCGGTCGTGGCAGGGATTGTCCGCCGGGCCGCCCTTCATGCCGAAGACGCCTTCACCGATTTTTCGGTTCCGCTCCAGTTCCTCAACCGTCTCTTCGTATCGCCGGTAGCGATCACGAAGCCCGGTCAGAAATGTATCTTGATCAGGCAAAGGGATTCTCCGTGGGGTAGGGGAGGGATTTGGGCTGATTGTAGCCGATATCCTCCACGCCGAGGAACTTGAAGACCTCAAACAGCGCCTTGCCGAAGTGACCGAAGGCGACCGCGCCGTGGTGCGGGAAGCGCTTCTGGATCAGGACGTGGCGGTAGAAGCGGCCCATCTCATGGATGGCGAAAACGCCGATGCCGCCGAAGGAGGTGGTGGCAACAGGCAGAACCTCACCCTCGGCGATGTAGGAGCGGAGCTTGCCCTCACTGTCGCACTGGAGGCGGAAGAAGGTGATCTCACCCGGCGCGATGTCGCCCTCGAGGGTGCCGCGGGTGAAGTCGGGCTCGCTACCGGCGGGCTCGAGCAGACGGTGCTGGATGAGCTGGTACTTGACGGCGCGGTCGGCGCACATCTTGCAGCTCGGCGTATTGCCGCAGTGGAAGCCCATAAAGGTGTCGGTCAGGCTGTAGTCGAACTTGCCCTTGATCTGCTCCTCCCACATAGAGGCAGGGACGGAGTTGTTGATATCGAGGATGGTCACGGCATCGCCGGAGATGCAGGCGCCGATGTACTCGCTGAGCGCGCCGTAAATGTCGACTTCGCAGCTCACGGGGATGCCGCGGGCGGCGAGACGGGAGTTGACGAAGCAGGGCTCAAAGCCGAACTGCTGCGGGAAGGCGGGCCAGCACTTGTCGGCAAAGGCGACGTACTTGCGCGCGCCCTTGTGGGCCTCGGCCCAGTCAAGGAGGGTCAGCTCGAACTGCGCCATGCGCTCAAGCAGGTCGGGGAAGTACTTGCCCTCGCCCATTTCCTTGGCCATATCGTCGCAGACCGAGGGGATACGCGGGTCGTTTGCGTGCTCCTTGTAGCTCACGAGCAGGTCGAGTTCGGAGTTTTCTTCGATCTCAATGCCCATCTCATAGAGGCCCTTGATCGGGGCGTTGCAGGCAAAGAAGTCTTGGGGACGGGGACCGAAGGTGATGATCTTGAGATTCTGCACGCCGATGACTGCGCGGGCGATGGGGTAGAATTCCTTGATCATTCTGCCGATATCCTTGGCGGTGCCGACGGGATACTCGGGAATGTAGCCCTTGAGGTGGCGCATGCCGAGGTTGTAGGAGCAGTTAAGCATGCCGCAGTAGGCGTCTCCGCGGCCGTTGATGAGGTCGCCGTCGCCCTCAGCGGCAGCCACGAACATGCAGGGGCCGTCGAAGTACTTGGCAATCAGCGTCTCGGGCGTCTCGGGGCCGAAGTTGCCGAGGAAGACGACCAGCGCGTTGACGCCGGCGGCCTTCACATCTTCGACGGCCTTGAGCATGTCGGCCTCGTTCTCAACGGTGACGGGGCACTCGTAGATGTTGCCGCCGCAGGTCTTGACGATGGCTTCGCGTCTCGCGACGGACAGGCCGATGGGGAAGCAGTCGCGAGAGACCGCAATGATGCCGAGTTTTACTTCAGGAATGTTCTGCATTTTTAAAGATCCTCCTTGATATCAATGTTGACGCCGGTCAGCCCGACGTGAGCTCCGTTTTTCGCCTCAGCAGATTCGGGGTGCGCCAGCAGCCACTTGTTGCGGGCGGTCATCCATTTGTCTTCCTCATTGGCGGGTGTATAGTCCGGTTTCGCGGTGTTGGTGCCCTTCGGCAGCACGACCGCCACGCGGAAGCCGCAGTTGGGGCAGGTGTGGCAGGGCGCATAGTGCAGCGTGGTCGCATAGACCTCCACGGGGAGGCCGGCAGGCACGCGGAAGGCTTTTACCTTCGCGGTATCCAGCACGCCGTCGATGATCTCGTCCTGCTTTGCCAGAAGAAGAATGAAGTCCTTCCAGCCGATATTGACTTCGCTGTCCCGGTGGTATTCGAGACAGTTGAGCTTCGTATTGTGCCCCCAGCACATCCCGAGCTGGATGGGCATGCCGCCGTAGGCCCGGTCGCGCAGATCGGAAAAGATCGCGCAAGCCTCCAGACTCTCGATGCCGGGCTCATAGGCGACACCCTCAGGCTGCGGGATGGCCGCCATCGCCGCGCAGAGCTCCGCCGTGTCATAGCCCTCCAGAATCTTGCCGTAGGGTTTAAATTCCGGATCGGTAACAGAATAGATTTTCATGCTGTCACTCCTTATTGGATCTCCGGGAAGACGCTCTTGAGCGCCGGGTAGATCTTTCTGTATTTCTGATACTGCTCCTCATAACGGGCGGTGAGCGCAGGATCGGGCTCTGTCGTGTTCGCAAGCTTCACCAGCGCGCCCGCCGCGGCCTCGACACTGGGATAGACGCCGCAGCCCACCATGGCGAGCATCGCGCCGCCGTAGCCGGGGCCCTGCTCGGTTTGAACCATGTCCAACGGGATACCGAGGACGTTGGCGAAAATCTTCCGCCACAGCGGGGACTTCGCGCCGCCGCCGCAGATCCAGCTGCGCTGGATCTCAATACCGAGGGACCTGGCAACCTCGAAGCTGTCGCGAATGGCGAAGGCCACGCCCTCAAGAACGGCCTGCACCAGATCGGCGCGGCTGGTATCCATCGTGATGCCGGTAAAGGTGCCGCGGGCGTTGACGTCGTTGATGGGGCTGCGCTCGCCCATGAGGTAGGGCAGGAAGAAGACGTGGTTGCGGCCGAGCATGCTTTCGGTAATCAACGTCTGCTCTGCGGCGTAGTCGTTGGTCTTGAGGATCTCGTCGCAGAACCACTTGTTGCAGCTTGCCGCCGAGAGCATGCAGCCCATGAGGTGCCACTCGCCGTCGGCGTGTGCAAAAGCGTGCAGAGCGTTGTTGGGATCGACGCCGAACTTGTCCGAGGAGATAAAGAGCGTGCCGCTGGTGCCGAGGGAGATGTTGCAGCCTCCGTTGCCCACGACGCCGGTGCCGACCGCGGCGGCGGCGTTGTCACCCGCGCCCGCCACGACCTTCACATCCGGACCGAGACCGAGAAATTCGGCAACTTCGGGATTCAGCGTCCCGACAACCTCAAAGCTCTCGAAGAGCTTCGGCATCTGCGCCTCGGAAACGCCGCAGATCTCCAGCATTTCCTTCGACCAGCGCTTGTGCTGCACATCGAGCAGGAGCATGCCGCTGGCGTCGGAGTAGTCGCAGCAGTGGACGCCCGTGAGCCTGTAGTTGATATAGTCCTTGGGCAGCATGATCTTTTTGATCCGGGCGAAATTCTCCGGCTCGTTCTTGCGCATCCAAAGAATTTTCGGTGCGGTGAAGCCGGCAAAGGCGATGTTTGCGGTCAGCTCCGAGAGTCTGGCCTTGCCGATCTCATTGTTGAGATAATCGACCTCCTCCTGCGTGCGCCCGTCGTTCCAGAGGATCGCGCGGCGTATAACGTTGTCGTTCTCGTCGAGAACCACCAGACCGTGCATCTGACCGCCGCAGCCGATCCCGGCGACGGCGGAAGCGTCCACCCCGGCGAGCAGTTCCTTGATGCCGTACAGACAGGCCTTCCACCAGTCGGCAGGCTCCTGCTCCGACCAGCCGGGCTGCGGGAAGTAGAGCGGATATTCCCGGCTGACCTCCTTGACGATCGTACCCTTCTCGTCCACCAGAGAGAGCTTGACGGCCGAGGTGCCGAGATCGATTCCGATAAATAGCTTCGTGAGTACCACCTCCGTGTGATAATATGCTTTTTTTCGCCGCCCTGCTTGCGCAGCGGCGGGATTTTCTGTTACAATAAACCAAAAAAGAAAAGGGGAGTGCCGCATGATGAGAAGCGTAAAGGAATGGGGACTGCGCATCGCGATCCTGATGCTTGGACTGTGCATCGCCCATCTGGGCGTGACGCTGTTCCTGCTGTCGGATCTGGGCTCAGATCCCTTCAACGTGTTTGTGCAGGGCATATACAGGACATTGGACAGGCTGACGGGCTGGGCCTTTCTGACCCACGGCCGCGTCCATGTCGCGATCAGCCTCGTAATCGTGCTGATCCTCCTGTTCGTGGACAGGAGCTATATCAAGATCGGCACGGCGCTGTGCATGCTCTTCGGCGGCCCCATCATCGACGTTTTCAACGCCCTGCTGGAAGGGCCGACTGCCGGGGCCTCGCTGCCGGTTCGCGTCTGCATGCTTGTGGCGGGCTGCGTGATCCTCGCCTACGGCATGACGATCGTGATCCGCTCCGACGCGGGGACGGGGCCGAATGATCTTGTCGCCGTGGTCATCAGCGACAAGACCGGCAAGAAATTCAGTGTGACGCGCGTGATCGTGGACGCCTGCTTTCTGCTGATCGGCTGGCTGCTGGGCGGCACCGCGGGCGTCGGGACGCTGGTGTGCATGTTCCTGGTGGGACCCGTGGCGGGCTTCTTCCTGCCGATCAACGGGCGTATCATTGAAAAGGCGGTGCGGCGCTTCTGCTG
>CADAPH010000081.1 GCA_902789745.1 Oscillospiraceae bacterium
ACGGGGAGCAGGAACGAGAGTACCATCAGCATATCTCATTCCCCCTTTCACATGAGCGCCAGCCCGCGGACGATGAGATCCATCACGGGCGTGAAGCGCAGGCCGAGATACAGCACCCCGGCGGTCAGCAGGACGATCGCCGCCGTCGCGGTGCAGTCCTTTTCGGCGTCTTTGGCGTTGGGGCTTTTCTCGCTCCAGATATTGATGAGCGCCGGGATGTAATAGAGCGCGTTCAGGATCGAGGACAGGGCCAGAACAAAGAGCGTCAGGGCGATCTTCTCGTTGCCGAAGATGGCCGAGGTCGAGAAGTTCACCTTTGCGGCGAAGCCGCCGAAGAGCGGGATGCCCACCATACTCAGCGCGCCGACACCGAAGCCGAGGCCCGCCAGGGGGCAGCTCCACGCCGTGCCGCGCAGGGCCCGGAGCTGCTTGTCGTGTCCGACGGTCGAGGCGAGACGCCCGACCGAGACGAACAGCAGCGGCTTGGTAAACGCGTGGGCGAGGATCTGGAAGCAGGCCGCCGCGACGCCCGCGGGGGTGCCGAGGCCGATGCCCATGAACACATAGCCGAGCTGGGCCACCGACGAATAGGCCAGCATCCTTTTCGCGTGCGTCTCGCGGATCGCCATGACGGAGCCGAGGATCATCCCGCAGAAGCCGAGGGCGAAGACCGCGTCGTGGATATGGAAGGCGCGCACGGTGTCGAGGGTGAAGACGCGGACATACATCGTGATGAGCAGCACCGCGTAGCCCTTGACTACGAGGCCGGACAGCACGGCGGAGGAAGAGGTCGTCGCCGTGCCGTGGGCGTCCGGGAGCCAGCGGTGGAACGGAAACATCGCGGACTTGACGCCGAGGCCCGCCGTCATCATGCCGAGCAGCAGGGCCAGCACTTTGGTATACGACCCGTCCGCCATGAGCTTCTGCACGCTCTCGGTGAGCTGGGGCATCAGCAGATGCCCGGTGATGGCGTAGAGCAGGATCACGGAGAACAGGAACAGGCCGGAGCCCAGAAGGCTCATGAACAGGTAGCGCACGGTTGCCACGAGGGTCGGGCCGGAGTCCTTGATCATGACCAGGGCGCAGGCCGCGATGGTGCTGATCTCGATAAAGACGTAGGCAGTGAAGGCGTCGTTGGTGTAGCTCAGCACCAGCAGGGACGCCAGCACCATGTTGAACATCACGCAGGCGAGGCCCATCTTCTTCGGATCCACGTCTTCAAAGAGCTCTTCCCTGCCGCCCAGCAGCGACAGGCACATGACCGTGGAAAAGACGTAGGCGAAGATCCCCTGCAGGGGGCCGAACTTGATCTCATTGCCGAAGGGGGCGGGGAACTTGCCCATGGTGAAGGCGTAGGAGGCGTCGGCGTTCACGATGAAGACGAGGAACGCAAGCGACATCCCGGCAACGATCGCGGAGACCGTGACCGTGATCCAGTACGCCCGCTTCGCGCCGGGGAGCACGGAGAGCAGGATCGCCGTGACCATCGTGAGGAAGACGCTCAAATAGGGGAGATTCCAGGCAAACGGCATGTCTTCACTCCCCCCTCTTCTTCATGGCTTCCAGCAGCTCGCGCATGTCCACGGTGCCGTAGGTGCCGTAGATGCGCTGGATCAGGGCCAGGGAAAAGGCGCTGACCGAGACAGAGACCACGATGCCCGTGAGCACCAGACCCGCGGGGATGGGATTGACGTAGCGGGTCACGTCGGCCCCGCCGTCGGTGAGGATGGCGGCGGTGCGCCCGGCGATCATGCCGCGGCTTGCCAGCATCAGGAAGGTGGCCGAATCCATGATGTTGAAGGACACGACCTTTTTGATGAGGTTCGGGTGGACCATCATGTTCACAAAGCCCGTCACGAAGAGGATGACCGCCGCGACGGCAAAGCGGTTGTCGATGATTGCCTGCAGCATCACAGCTCTCCTTTCGTGTAGAAGGAATAGAAGCCGTACATCGTGCTCATGACCACAAGGCCGACGGCAATGTCGATGACCAGCACGATGTAGCGGGCGAGGTTCGACGGCACGGCGTTCGCGCCCTGGTAGATGTAGACCCCGAACATCACGGCGTAGATCATGAGACCCGTGATGCGCACGGTGTTGAAGACCTTCTCGGTAAAGAAGCGTTGCACGGCCTCCGCGCCGAAGGCCACGGCGAAGAGAATCAGCGCCGCGCCGAGGATGGAGCCGCCGGAGAAGCCGCCGCCGGGGGAGACGTGGCCGTTGAACAGCACGCACATCCCAAAGCACAGCACGCACGGCAGCAGGAGCCTGGCGACGTTCGCGAGGATCGCATCGCGGGGGGCGGTCTTCTCGCAGGCCGCGGCCTCGGCCTTGAGCTTGTCGTTCGTCGCCCACAGCAGCAGCATCACGCAGCAGACCGCGAGGAACAGCACGCAGCTCTCGCCGAAGGTATCGAAGCCGCGGTAATTCAAAATCATGCCCGCGATGACGTTCTCCGCGCCGGTCTCATGCTCGGCGGAGCCGACATAGCGGTGCACGACCTCATTGTCGGTGGGGTTTCCGGGCGCGGCAAATTCCGGCAGAGCGACGGCGCCGATAAAGAGGACGATCAGCATCAGAACGCTGATGACCACCGCGCATTTGGCGTAGAGCTTCATAAAGCCGTCGAAGCGCTTTTTGTCGTCGATGGCGGAGGGCTTTTTCTTCGGCTTCTTCTCGGGGACGGGCTGCCATTCCGCCTTGAGCGGGACGGGCTTTTCGCCGTCCACCCATTTGGAAAAGACGTTCTCTTCGCTCATTTCTCATCCTCCGTTCCCTGCATCGCGCGGACGCGGCGCAGACAGAGATAGAACAGCACGCCCGAAACACCCGTGCCGACCGCGGCCTCGGTGATGGCGAGGTCGGGGGCCTGGAGCAGCATCCAGATCACGCTCATCACCAGACCGAAGGTCGTAAACGTGATGACCATGAGCAGCGGGTGCTTCTGCAGGGGCGCGGTCACGCCCGTGATGATGAGCAGCAAGAGCAGAATGCACTCTACGATTTTCACCGTCTGTCCACCTCCCTGTATTCGTGTCCGGCGTTTTTGTGGGTCTCGACCTCCGCCCCGGCGATGAGATGCGTCACCACGGGGCCGGTGAGGAACATGAAGACCAGGATCAGAATGAGCTTCAGGATGGGGACGAGCTCCCCGGTCAGAATGCCCACCGCAATCAGCACCGAGCCGATGCCCAGCGTGTCGCCCATGGCGGCGGCGTGCATGCGGTTCATGACGTAGGTGAACTTATAAAAGCCCAGAACCTCGGAGAAAAAGATGAACACGGCGAGGGCCAGGAACAGCCCCGCGAGGATCAGTCGGATCATTTCTTTTTCCCCTCCTTCCGCCGGTCGGCGGCAAGCAGCCGTGTCAGCAGCGTCGTCGCCGTAAAGCCCAGAAGCGCGTAGATGAGCGCCACGTCCAGCAGGTAGCCCGCCCGGTGCAGGCGCGAGAGAATGCAGATCGAGGCCGTGATCATCGTGTTGATCGCGTTGATGGCGACGATGCGGTCGGTAAAGCGCGGGCCCTTGATTACCTTCGGCATCAGGGCCAGCATGAAGAGGGCGAGCAGGATCAGCACGCCTGTCAAGAGCTTGTCTTCCATCACGCTTCCTCCACCTTCTTTGCAAGCTTCGCGAATTCGCTGTGCTCAATGTCGATCTGGAAATACTCGTCCAGCGCGTGGACGGCAAACTTGTCCCCCTCCAGCCTGACCGTGTAGGTGCCGGGGGTCAGGGTGATGGAGTTTGCCACCAGCACGCGCAGGGCTTCGGTCCGGATGTCGCTGTGAAAATGCACCAGCATGGGCTTCGGCTGCCCCTTGCGGTAGACAAAGCGCAGCACGTCGAAGTTTTCGCGCACGATCTCCTTGAGCAGATAGGCCAGGTAAAAGGCGATCTCGTCGGCCTTGCTGAGCCTCCGGTAGAAGCGCTTTGTGCTGTATCCCATGTACTTCGTACACAGGAGCGTGATGAGCCCGCTGACGATCGCGCCGAGGATCAGGTTCGTAACCGTCACGCTCCCGGCGAAGATCAGCCAGAGGATCATCAGGACAACAAACATGGGTCATCCCTCCGTTCCGTTTTTTTACCGTATTTAACTGAAATATTATACTATAGATCAGGATGGCTTTCAAGGCTCAGTTGCGCCGTATTTCGACGCAGCGCAAAAAGCAGGCGCGGAGAGCCCGCTTCCCGCGTGGGGCTCTCCGCGCCTGCCTTTTGCGGCGCTGAATCAATAATTGAAAACATGGGGCATCAGCTCCGACAGCCGATAGCTCACGTAGCGGTCGCCGGCCTTGGCGCACAGCACCTCCATGTCGGGCGAAAACTCGGCCAAAAACTGCCGGCAGGCCCCGCAGGGGGTGCACCAGTTTTCGCTGTCGGCGTAGATGGCGATGCGGCGAAACTCCCGATGGCCTTCGCTGACGGCCTTGCAGCAGGCGGTACGCTCGGCGCAGATGGTGCTGCCGAGGGCGGCGTTTTCCACGTTGCAGCCGGTGAACACCGTGCCGTCCGTACACTCCAGCGCCGCGCCCACGGCAAAGCGGGAATAGGGGACATAGGCGTTCATCGACGCCGCCTTGGCTTTGGACAGGAGTTCTCTGTCAGTCATGCTTGTTTACCTCCCACACATATATTTTTTGAATTAGAGTGGAGTGTTGAGAGTGAAGAGTGGAGTTATGGTATCCGCTTCGCGGATGATTTAAAATAGTCGCGGAGCGACACTATAACTCCACTCTCCAAACTCCACACTGACCTCAGTCCAGCATAATCTCCCAGTGCTGGAAGTTGTAGAGCGGGTTGCCCGCGTTGGGGGCGAGGCCGCGGATCACGCCGCCGACTTTTTCGCGGAGCGAAAAAGGAATACAATAAGGCGCAGCGCGGCGTGTATCCGCGGACAAATTTCAGTCAAGCATAATCTCCCAGTGCTGGAAGTTGTATAAAGGGTTGCCCGCGTTGGGGGCGAGGCCGCGGATCACGCCGCCGACTTTTTCGCGGAGCGAAAAAGAAATACAATAAGATGCAGCGCGGCGTGTATCCGCGGACAAATTTTAGTCCAGCATGATCTCCCAGTGCTGGAAGTTGTATAAAGGGTTGCCTGCGTTGGGGGCGAGGCCGCGGATCACGCCGCGGTGCACGATGAGCTGCTGATCCTCGAAGCCGATGGAGATGAGCGCGCCGTTTGCGTTGATGTAGTCGCAAAGCTGCTTATAGACGGCGGAGCGCTGGGCGGCAGCGCAGGAGAGATAGTTGTTGATCATGGCCACATAGCCCGTGTCCATGCTGCGGGAGTAGTTGAGATCGCTGTCGGGGTCGAGAAGCTCGGTCAGGTCAAAGTTGTTGCGGAGCTTGACCTCGCCGTAGTACATGTCGAAGTCGCCCTCCTCCAGGGCGGTGAGATAGTCCGCCCAGGTAAGCTCCCGCACGGTGACCTTGAGGCCGATGCTCTCCATATCCGCGGCGAAGCGCCGCGCCGCGCCGGTTTTCGCGCTGGAGTCGGAGCAGACGATGAAGTTCACGTCGATGTCCTGGGCCGTGCCGGACATGTATTCCAGCATCCCGTCGTCGTCGTAGTCGCGGATGCCCGCGTTTTCCAGCACGATGCGGCAGGTGTCCAGATTATAGCCCAGGGCCGAGGCGTAGTCCGCCGGGTAGTCGGCGTCCGCCGGGTGCATGGGTACGGCGGCGGCGACGGCGTTGCCGTGCATGAGCGTCTCTGCCCAGTACTGGCGGTCGAAGGCGTAGATCATCGCCTGCCGGAAGCCGCTGTAGCGCCCGATCAGCCCCTCCTCGTTGAACATGATGTAGTGGAGATTCGTGGTGTTGAAGTTGCGGATCTCATTGGAGGAGGAGTAGCCGATGTTCGTATAGCTCGAGGGGTCATTGGTGACGGCGTCGATCACGCCGTCCTCGAAGTTCGACAGGATCTCGTCGGCGGTGGTGAAGGCCACCAGATGGATGGTGTCGACGGGCAGATCCTCATAGCCGGGGTAGCCCTCGTAGGCCACCAGCGCGTGTCCGTCCTCGCGGTAGTTGTAGGGGCCGGAGCCGACGGGGGGCTTGATGTCCATGGTGCCGGACTTGATGACCGGGATGTTCAGGAGCTTGGCAAACTGCGTGTCCCCGATGCCGAGCGTCACATAGAAGTGGGCGTCGTCGTAGCCGGAGCCCTGATAGCTGGCAAAGCGGCCGCGGAAGCGGTCCTGCGTGGCCACGGCGCGCTCGAGGGAGTAGCGGATGTCCGCCCCGGTGACGGGGGTGCCGTCGTGGAAGACGTGGTCGGGGTTGATCTTAAACGTCCAGTAGGTGGCGTCGTCGTTGGGCATCCCCTCGTCGAGAATATTCGGGATGACGTTGAAGTTGTCGTCCAGCTCCACCATGTTCTCGTAGACCAGATCGCACAGGAGCTGGTTGGAGTGGTTGGTGGCGAGGATGGGGTTGAGGCTGAATTCCTCATTCCAGTTGAGGGAGAAGAGCTTGTCGGCGGCCGCGGCCCGCGTCACGTCCTTGCCCTTGGTGGACTTGGGGATCAGCGAGTCGGGATCGGTGGCGGCCCTCCCCCCGCAGGCGGAGAGCAGCAGCGCCGCCGCGCACAGCAGCAGGCACAGAAATATCTTTCTCATACGCTTTTCCTCAGAGCATGATGACGGCGGCCTGGCTGCCGCGCCGCCCCCGGGTATAGCGGTGGGACCAGTATTTGTCATGGCTGCAGAAGGTGCACTCGCCGGAGACGTCGATATTCTCCGCCGGCACGCCGAGCTGCACGAGCCGCCTCGCGTTGGCCGCGCGCAGATCGACCATGGTCTTGCCGTCCGGGCGGCGGTCGAAGAGCCCCTCCGTATCGCCGAGCCAGGCTTCGATGGCGTCCGGCACGTCGTCGTCGGTCTCAAAATGGCAGCGCCCGATCGCGGGGCCGATCGCCGCGCGGATGCTTTCCGCCTCCGCGCCCAGGGAGGCCATGCCCGCAAGGGCGTGCGCCAGAATGTCGCCGACCGAGCTGCGCCAGCCGCAGTGTACCGCCCCGGCGGCGCGGCCCTCCGCATCCCAGAGCAGCACCGGCACGCAGTCGGCGGTGAAGCAGAAGACGGGCAGGCCCTTTTCGGCGGTCACGATCCCGTCGGCCTCATAGGGGACGGGCCCCAGACAGGCGTGCCTGTCCGCCGAAGTCACGACGCGTACCTCCGCTTTATGTACCTGATTGGTCACGGCCGCGCCGTTTTCGTCCACGCCGAAGAGGGCGCAGACCCGGCGGTAGTTCTCGCGCACGCACGCGGGATCGTCGCCCCGGTTGGAGCCGAGATTGAGCGCGGCAAATTCGCCCCCGCTCACCCCGCCGAAGCGGGTGGTGAAGGCGTGCTTCGCGCCGATCACGGTCGAGCGCATATAGATCAGGCCGTTTTCGTTTTCTTCGATGAACATGGTTACCTCTTAGAAGTTTGGAGTGTGAAGAGTGGAGGGTGGAGTTATGGTGCGCCTGCGGCGCGATTCAATCGTCCGCGAAGCGGACACGATAACTCCACTCTCCAAACTCCACCCTCCACACTTATTACTCGTTTCTCCCGCAGCACTCCTTGTATTTGAGGCGGCGGCTGCCGTCGGCTTTCATTTTGCCGCAGGGGCAGGGATCGTTGCGGCCCGGCTTGGGCAGCTTCTTGACCGGCTGCTTTTTGACCGGCTCGCCCCCGACGTTGGCGGCGGCGTTCTTGGCGACGGCCTTGCGCTCGATGGGCGCTTCGCGGCGGATGCGCACGGTGTAGAGGCGGCGCACGGTCTCCTCCCGGATGCCGCGAACCATGGCCTCGAACATGTCGAAGCCCTCCTGCTTGTAAGCGTCGATGGGCTTGATGGAGCCGTAGCCTCTGAGACCGATGCCGCGCTTGAGCTGATCCATGGCGTCGATGTGATCCATCCAGTACTCGTCCACCACGCGCAGCATGATGACGCGCTCCAATTCGCGCATGAGGGGCGTGCCGTTCGGCGCGGGGCCGAAGGCCTCCTCGCGCTCGGCGTAGACCTTCTCGGCCAGCTCCTGCACGGCGGCGGCGAGCTTTTCGGGCTTGACGGAGCCGCCGAAGTCCGCGATCTTAAAATACCCGCGGGGCATGAAAAGCTTTTCAAAGGGCTGCAGCGCGTCGTCGAGCTGCTGTTGGCTCTCACAGACCGAGCCCATGAGCGCGTCGTTGACCGTGGAGGTGATAAACTCGGCGATCATGCCCATGATCTGGGCGCGCAGATCTTCCCCGTCGAGCACCTTGCGGCGTTCGCCGTAGATGATCTCGCGCTGCTTGTTCATCACGTCGTCGTATTCCAGCACCGCTTTACGGGTCTGGAAGTTGCGGCTTTCGACGGTCTTCTGCGCCTGCTCGATCGCGCCGGAGAGCATCTTGGCATCCAGCGGCGTGTCGTCGTCGACCTTCAGGGCCTCCATCATGTTCATCACGCGCTCGGAGCCGAAGAGACGCATCACGTCGTCCGTCATGGCGAGGAAGAAGCGGCTCTCGCCCGGGTCGCCCTGACGGCCGGCGCGGCCGCGGAGCTGGTTGTCGATACGGCGGGATTCGTGCCGCTCGGTACCCAGGATGAAGAGTCCGCCGACGGCGCGCACCTTCTCGGCCTCGGCGTCGGTGTCTTTTTTGTGCACGGCCATGCGCTCCCGGAACATCTCGCGCGCGGCCAGAATGTTTTCATCCTCGGTCTCGGCGTAGCCGGTGGCCTCGGCGATCACGTCCTCCTCAAAGCCCGCCTTGCGCAGATCGGCCTTGGACAGAAATTCCGCGTTGCCGCCGAGGATGATGTCCGTGCCGCGGCCCGCCATGTTGGTGGCGATGGTGACGGCGCCGAGCTTGCCCGCCTGGGCGACGATCTCGGCCTCCTTCTCGTGGTACTTCGCGTTGAGCACCGTATGGGGGATGCCCTTGCGCTTCAAGAGGGAGGAGATAAATTCGCTCTTTTCGATGGACACGGTGCCGACCAGCACGGGCTGTCCCTTCTCGTGGCAGGCGACGATCTGGTCGACGATGGCGCGGTTCTTGCCGATGTCGTTTTTATAGACCACATCCGGGTGATCCTCGCGGATGACCGGCTTGTTGGTGGGGATCTCGATGATGTCCAGCTTGTAGATGGCGCCGAACTCCTCGGCCTCGGTGGCGGCGGTGCCGGTCATGCCGGAGAGCTTGCCGTAGAGGCGGAAGTAGTTCTGGAACGTGATGGTGGCGAGGGTCTTGTTCTCCTGCTGGACGTCGACATGCTCCTTGGCCTCGATGGCCTGGTGCAGGCCCTCGGAGTAGCGCCTGCCCAGCATGAGGCGGCCGGTGAACTCGTCGACGATGATGATCTCGCCGAATGCCGCGGGCGGTGAGAGTAGCGGTACGGGCCTTCTCGTCGACCACGTAGTCGGCGTCCAGATCCTCGCTCTCCTCCTCCTTCTCGTCCACGCTGGCGTAGACGATCTTCTTGAGGCGGGACACGAAATCGTCCGCCTGGCGGTAGAGGTCGGTGCTCTCGTCGCCCTGGCCGGAGATGATGAGCGGGGTTCTCGCCTCGTCGATGAGGATGGAGTCCACCTCGTCCACGATGGCGAAGGTATGGCCGCGCTGCACCATGTCGGCTTTGTAGAGCGCCATGTTGTCGCGCAGATAGTCGAAGCCCATCTCGTTGTTGGTGCCATAGGTGATGTCGGCGGCGTAGGCCTCGCGGCGCTCGTCATTGTCGAGGCCGTGGACGATCAGGCCGACCGTGAGGCCGAGGAAGCGGTACACCTTGCCCATCCACTCGCTGTCGCGGCGGGCCAGGTAGTCGTTGACCGTGACAATATGTACCCCCTCGCCGGTCAGGGCGTTGAGATAAGCGGGCAGCACCGCCACTAAGGTCTTGCCTTCGCCGGTCTTCATCTCGGCGATGCGCCCCTGGTGCAGGACGATGCCGCCGATGAGCTGTACGCGGAAGGGGCGCATGCCCAGCACGCGCCAGCTCGCCTCTCTTGCAACGGCGAAGGCCTCGGGCAGGAGCTCGTCGAGGGTCTCGCCGTTTTGATAGCGCTCCTTGAATTCGTCGGTTTTGGCGCGAAGCTGCTCGTCCGTCAGCGCGGCCGTCTTGTCTGACAGCGCCTCGATCTTGTCCGCGATAGGCTTGATGCGCTTGAGCTCGCGCTCGGAGTAGGTGCCGAAGAGTTTGTCAAAAAGTCCCATGGTGATGTGCCTTTCTTATTGAGAGTGAAGAGTGGAAAGTGAAAAGTGAAGTTATGGAGCGTTTGCGGCGCGGATTCAATCACAACCAAAGGCTGACAGCCCATAGAAGACGGAGGTATTTATTAATGCGGCAATAAAATGTCCGTAAACCGAGCTTTGCAGAGCCGCATTAATAAGATGATTAAAATGCCGCTTTTCTCGCCCCTTACGGGGCAACCGTCATCTTGTCCTGAGAGCGGTTCTATGTTAAAATACCGATTCGTGAATTGATTTTTTTCGGGGGAGAACGACCATGAACGCTATCGGCTTTGACAACGAGAAATATCTGAAGCTCCAGTCCCAGAACATCCGTGACCGGATCGGCAAGTTCGGCGGCAAGCTGTATCTGGAATTCGGCGGCAAGCTCTTTGACGACTTCCACGCCGCGCGCGTCCTGCCGGGCTTTGAGCCGGACAGCAAGGTGCGCATGCTCCTCGAGATGAAGGACGAGGCCGAGATCGTCATCGCCATCTCCGCCGACGATATCGAGCGCAGCAAGAGAAGGGGAGACCTCGGCATCACCTACGAGGACGACACGCTCCGCCTCATCGACGCCTTCCGCGGCATCGGGCTGTATATCGGCTCGGTGGTCATCACGCACTACCGCGGCCAGGCCATCGCCGACGCCTTCCGCAAGCGGCTCGAGGCCCTGGGCGTGCGCACCTATGTCCACTACATCATCCCGGATTACCCCGCGAACGTCGGCCTCATCGTCTCGGACGAGGGCTTCGGAAGAAACGACTATATCGAGACCGAGCGCAGCCTTGTCGTCGTCACGGCCCCCGGCCCCGGCAGCGGCAAAATGGCCACCTGCCTCAGCCAGCTCTACCATGAGCACAAGCGCGGCGTCAGCGCGGGCTACGCCAAGTTCGAGACCTTCCCGGTCTGGAACCTGCCGCTCAAGCATCCGGTGAACCTCGCCTACGAGGCGGCGACCGCCGACCTTGACGACGTGAACATGATCGACCCCTACCATCTCGAGGCCTACGGCGAGACCACCGTCAACTACAACCGCGACGTGGAGATCTACCCCGTGCTGGAGGCAATCTTCAAATCCATCTACGGCGAGAGCCCGTACAAGAGCCCCACGGACATGGGCGTCAACATGGTGGGCAACTGCATCTCGGACGATGCGGTGTGCCGGGAGGCCTCGAAGCAGGAGATCATCCGCCGCTGGTACGCTGCCGCCGTCGCGGTGCGCAAGGGTCTCGGCGAGCCGGAGGAGATGCGCAAGATCGAGCTTATCATGAACTCCCTCGGCATCTCCGCCGCCGACCGCCCGGTGGTGGCCGCGGCGCTGGAAAAGGCCGAGGCCACCGGCGGCCCCGCCGTCGCCATTGAATTAAACGACGGCAGCATCGTCACAGGCAAGACGAGCTCCCTGCTCGGCGCGTCCTCCGCGGCGCTGCTCAACGCCCTCAAAACGCTGGCGGGGATTGACAAGAAGCTGCCGCTCATCGCGCCGGGCGTCATCAAGCCCATCCAGC
The DNA here is from genome assembly GCA_902789745.1 of Oscillospiraceae bacterium. Taxonomy (GTDB): domain Bacteria; phylum Bacillota; class Clostridia; order Oscillospirales; family Oscillospiraceae; genus Limivicinus. The sequence continues at coordinate 11,714 of CADAPH010000081.1, forward strand.
ATTTGAAGGTGGAGCATCTCGGCAACCACAACCCCCGCCTGCACACGGACGAGCTGCTGATCGCCCTGACCATCTGCGCGGTGACGAACCCCATGGCCGACCTCGCCATCGACCAGCTCTCCAAGCTTAAGGGCTGCGAGGCCCATTCCACCGTCATCCTCTCCCATGTCGATGAGGATTTATTTAAAAAGCTCGGCGTCAACATCTCCTTCGAGCCGAAATACCAGGCCAAGAAGCTGTATCACAAGTAACAGCCTTGGGCAGCAGCAAGACAAGCAAATCACCGGATATATTGAGTCCCGATGCCGAAGCATCGGGACTTTTTTCAGCGGAGATTCAGTTCAGCTTTTAACGCTTTTTGCAATACTGCGGAGACATTGATACCGGCTTTTTCCGCCTGTACGTTCAGCCATTGCGGAAGGGAAACGTTTCTGCGCACGGTGCGCATATCGTTGGCCCGGCGGTATTCCGTAAAGTCCACATCCACCAGGGTGACGACGCCTTTGGAATTGCTCTCCGCAACGTTCCGCAGATCGGACGGAGCGGGAAGCGCTTTACCATCGTCCTCCAGCGTGATCCCCATGAGACCGATTGCGTCCCGCGCCATTTCCATGGCGTCAGCATAATCGCTCCCTTCGGTATTGATTTCAAAATCCGGAATATAGACAAGCGTCCATTTGTCTTCCCGCGTCAAAACAACCGGATATGCCGCTTTCATCGTCTGCTCTCCTTTCATTGTCCGTTGATTCCCTGATATATTGTGTGCAGCGCCGGGTTTTATTTCAGTCCCCGTCGCTTGATGATGGCTTTTGCCAGATTTTCTGAGATTTCCCGATGTCTTGGGATCGTCTCCATGATCTGCCCATTGGTGTACATATCGTGATTTGTCCCGTTTCTCAACAGCCTCCAGCCGTTTCGTTCCAGCAGGCTGATGAGGTCTTTTCTTTTCATCTGCCAGTCTCCCTTTATTGACTATTATACACATCAAATACACATTCGTCAAGAATGTCCCGCAACAATGAAATGTAACCTTTGTAAAAAACCCTCTCCCGGCGCGGCGGCGCCGGGAGCAATCGTTTTGATCCGGTTTATGACTGCGCGGCGGCGAGGGCGCGGCAGAGGGCGATGAGCGGATCGTCCGTCTCCTCCCAATGTCCGGCTGCCCAGCAGAAGGGGGAGAACCTGATCTGCGCCTGCTGCGCTTCCCTTGCGGCCGAGATAAGCAGGTCGGCGGGGAGATCGGCGGGGGTGAGATCACCCACCGTGACGAACCAGAGCCCCTCGTCCTCCTTTTCCGGCGCGCTGACCGTATGACCGTCACAGGCAAAGGTCAGGCCGTCGGTACTCTCCGCGCGGAAATAGAGCCTGACGGCGGGTTCGCCTTCGGTGACAAGCTTTGCGTGGAAGTCGCCGACGCCGTCGATTTCGCCCGTGTAGCCCGCCTGATTTGCCGGCAGCGGGGCCTCCGTACAGGAAGGCAGCGATTTCAGGTAATCAAAGACGGTGAAGCTGTACAGGGCCTCGTCTTCCCCGCAGGAGACCGCGATCGTGACGGGCTCCGTCAACTGCGAGAGGCCGACAAAGGCGGCATCGGGCATGGCATACGCGCCGTCCGCCGGACTCGCCTCAAGCGTCTGCCCGTCAAACCGGGACAAGATCCGATACTTCGCGGGATCGGATCCCGCGGCAGGCTCGGCCAGAAACGAAACGGCGAGCGTGTCCCCCGCCGTGACAAAGGTCGTGATGCGGACGGCGTCGGGCGCCGGCTTCTCGGTGTACAGCCTGAGCTCTTCGCCGCAGCGGAGAGCGGCGTACAGCTCGCCGGTCTCGCCCGCGATCGCGTACTGCCGCAGGAAAGCTTCGTCCTCGACCGTCTCGGGCTCGGTATTGCGTACCAGCTCCGCCAGATACGGGTTTTCGCTGACGTCCAGTCCGGTCAGGCCGCTGTCGACGCAGTCCAGAAAACGGAGCGCTGCGTTTTTGCTGATGTCCAGGCTTTCCAGCGTGTTGCCGGCGCAGTTCAGCTTCTCCAGCGCGGGAAAGCTTTCAAGGCCCTCAAGAGAGGCAATGTCCCGCAGGGAACAGTCCATCTCCGTGATCCCGGCGAGCTGTGCGGCGGTGAAATACGCTTCGTCCGCCTCCCCGCTGTGGGGGAGCGCCTTCAGATACGCCCGGAAATTCGGATCGGGGAAGTTCGCCTCATCGATCGCGAGATCCCCCTCCTCGGCGGAAAAAGCATGTACAGGCTCCGGCTCTTCCGTCGTTTCGGGCACGTCCGGCAGTTCTTCCCCGGAGAGCTCCGGCGCGGCGGGCGCTTCCTCCGGGGTCTCCGGCTCGGCCTGCTCTGTCTCCTCAAAGTCCGCTTCCACCCAGTCAAGCGCCGTCTGCGGCAGCTCAATGCCGATCTCCTCCTCCGCCAAAGCCGCGCCCGGCAGCAGCGTGAGCAGCAGCGCTGCAAGCAGCAGACCGCCTATCCCCTTTTTGAGGCTTGCGTTCATCATCCGTCCCTCCCGGATCTGTCTTTTCTGCGTGAAATTTTAGCATGTTTATCCGCGAGATACAAGCACCAATCACGCTCTGTCCACGGCAACCGCATAAACGCCGAATTCGTGACCGTAGGAGCCGACGCCCCCGGCGGCCCGCGCGGAATAAGGTCAATCCGTCCGGAGAACGCAGGCGAATACGCAGGCAGCGGACTGCATGCTGACTTTGAAATTGCACGGATTTGCCTACACGGATGCAAAGCACGCCCTCGCTCTGCCGGGCCGCCGGGGGCGTCGGCCCCTACAATGCTTCGTGCGTATACCGTGACGCTCTGTCCTTTCGCCGCATAGGATAGGCCGGAGGTGGTGCCTGTGAAATTCGCGGTGATCGGCGGCGACGCGCGCTCGGCCTGGCTGGCGGCGCTGCTCGCCGCCGACGGACACAGTCTGCGCGCCTATGCCCTGGAGAAGGCCGCCATGCCCCAGCGGATCACCCAGTGCTCGTCCCCGGAGGCCAGCGTCTACGGGGCGGACTGGGTGATCGTGGGAACCCCGGCGGAGAAAAACGGGGAGCTTTATGCCCCGCTGTCAGTACAAAAGCTGAGAACGGAGGAGCTGCTCACGGCGCTCTGGCCCGGACAGACGCTCTGCGGCGGGCGCTTTGAACAGGAGACAGCCCTCGCCGCGGTGCGGGCGGGGATCGCGGTCTGCGACCTGATGACGAGGCGGGACTTCACCGCCGGCAATGCGGCCCTGACCGCCGAGGGCGCGCTGGGCCTGCTGATCCGGGAGAGCCCGCGCAGTCTCTGGAAGGGAAAGGCGCTGGTGACCGGCTGGGGGAGGATCGCGCGTCAGCTCGCGCCGAGGCTGCGCGCCCTGGGCTGCGAAACAACCGTGGCTGCGCGCAAAACCGGGGATCGCGCCGAGGCCGAGGGACTGGGGCTGCGCTCGTGCAAAATGCCGGAGATCGCCGACCTGGCCGGGGAGACGGACTATCTCGTCAACACCGTGCCCGCGCCCGTCATCCCGAAAGAGGCTTTGGAGCGGCTGCGCCCCGACGCCGTGCTGCTGGAGCTTGCATCCGAGCCGGGGTTTGACAGGACGCTTGCGGAGGAGCTGGGCCTGCATACCGCCTTCGCGCCGGGGCTGCCGGGCAGAAGCGCCCCCTGCGCCGCCGCCGCGCTCATGCGGGATACGATCTATGCCGTCATGCGGGAAAGGGAGGAAAAGGATGGAGAAGAATAAGCGTCTGGGGCTGGCCCTGTGCGGCTCCTACTGCACCTACGATCAGGTCTTCGCCGCGGCGGAGAGGCTTGCCGGAACATACGAGCTCGTCCCCATCATGAGCGAGACCGCCGCCGAGACGGACACGCGCTTCGGCCGCGCCGCCGAGCACATCCGAAGGCTCATGGAGCTGACGGGAAAGCGGGTCGTCACCACCATCGCGGAGGCGGAGCCGCTGGGGCCGTCCGCGCCGATGGACGCCCTGCTCATCGCGCCCTGCACGGGGAATACCCTGGCAAAGCTCGCCCGCGGCGTGACCGACAGCGCTGTCACCATGGCGGCCAAGGCGCATCTCAGAAACGGCAGGCCGCTGGTGATCGCCTTCTCGACAAACGACGGGCTCTCCGGCTCGGCGGAGAACATCGGGCGGCTTTTAAACCGCAAGCATGTCTTCTTCGTCCCCTTCCGCCAGGACGACCCGGTGAAGAAACCGAACTCCCTTCAGGCGGATTTC
>CADAPH010000082.1 GCA_902789745.1 Oscillospiraceae bacterium
TTTTCAAGATTTTCCGCAATCCTGCCGCGGCTGTGTGCGGCGAGCTCCTGCGTGCTCATGGCCTTGACCGTCTCTGCCGGGATGACCTCGAGAATGTCGAGCTTCACGCGCGTGGGGCGGAAGGGGATGTGCTTCATCGCCTTCTCGGTGCCCTGAATGGAAGCGACCACGACGGGAACCTTCGCCCGCTGGGCGATCTTGAAGCTGCCCGCGTGGAAGGGGCCCAGCTCGCCCGTCTTGCTGCGCGTCCCTTCGGGATAGACGACCATGGAGCAAACGTCGCGTTTGAGATAGTCCGCCGCCTGGAGGATCGTCTTGAGGGCCTCGCGGTCATTTTCGCGGTCGATGGCCAAAAAGCCCGCGCCCCAGGCGAGATTGCTGATGACGGGGATCGCCATGTTCGAGGGCTTGGATATGAAAGCAAGGTTGTATTTGCGCAGCGTGTATTCCTTCACGATCGGGTCGAACAGTGAGCGGTGATTGCACACCAGCAGAAAGCGCGTATCCGTTGGCAAAAGCTCCTCGCCGCTGACCTTGGTATGGATGCCGGCCCAGGCACTGAGCCATCCCGCGATGGAAGCGCAGCCGAAGCGGCAGATCGCGCTCTGCTTTTCGAGCGGCTTGCTCCTGTCCACGGTCAGGGCAACAATGTACCAGAATGCCACATAAAGGAGATTCAGCCCGACGAAAACGCCGAGGAAAACAAGCAGCGCCTGCCATACGACAAGGCCCGCAAGCAATGCGCCCACGCCCGCAAGGAGAGCGAGAAGCAAAATGATCCAAAGCGCCATGACAAATCCTCCGAATGATTGTTGTCGTATGATGCCATTATAGTCTCCTCCCGAAAAAATTCAAGCAAATCCTTCTTGACCGCAGCGTCCGGATGGGGTACCCTGTGCAAAGAGGTGAGAGGATGGACGAAGAATATGCGCTTTTGCCCCGGACGGGGAAGACGCCCCGCGGGGCGGACTTTTGTCTGCGCCTGGATAACGACTGCATGGAGCCGTGGATCAGGCGCGGGGAACTCGTCTATGTTGATCGGGACGAGAGTCCGGAGGAAATGCAGCCCGGCATTTTCTGGTACGACGGCCGCGTCCTCTGCCGCCAGTGGTGCGAGGACAGCACCGGCACCCTCTGGCTGCTTTGCGCGAATCCGAAGCGGGAGAGCGAGAACCTCTCCATCGCTCCGGCGGAGAAGGCGGCATGCCTGTGCCTTGGGCGGGTGCTGCTGAAAAAGCCGCTGCCCATGCCGTTTTATTACGGATGAGGGGACAGAGCGTTTGAAGTCGGAGGAGATGGCAACCTCAACAGCAGGAAAACTATAAAAACCGGAAAAAGCATATTTTTCATACTGCTTTAAGGAAGGCGGAGTACAATATTCCTCAAAGCTATAACAGGAGCTGTTGTACATGAAAATCCTTATTGTCGAAGACGAAAAAATACTGGCAGACTCCATCAAAACCATGCTGGAGGGGCGCGGCTTTCAGACCGAGGCCGTCTATGACGGGGAGACCGGCGCCGACTATGCGGAGCTGGGCGTCTACGATCTGCTGATTCTGGACGTGATGATGCCGAAGATGGACGGCTACCAGGTGGCGCGGCGTGTGCGCTCCCGGCGCTGCGGCACGCCGATCCTCATGCTGACAGCGAAGAGCAGCGTCGAGGATCGGATCGAGGGTCTCAACGCCGGCGCAGACTACTATCTCACCAAGCCCTTCGATATGCGGGAGCTTTTGGCCTGCATCAATGCCCTGCTCCGGCGGCAGGGAAATCAGGTGGATGAGATGGTTTTCGGGAATACGTCGCTGGATCTGGCGACCTCCATGCTGGTCTGCGGGGAAAAGAGCGTCCGCCTGTCCGCCAAGGAATTTGACGTGATGCGCCTGCTGATGCAGTATCAGGATAAAAACCTCTCGAAGGAGGTTATCCTTGCCAAGGTCTGGGGCTACGATTCCAACGCAGTGGAAAACCATGTGGAGGTCTATGTGGGCTTCCTGCGCAAAAAGCTCAGGAGCATCGGCTCCAATGTGAAAATTGAAGCCCTGCGCAGACTGGGCTATCATCTGGAGGTCGAGGAGACTTGATCAAAAAGCTCCGCATTCAATTGATCTGCGTCAACATGGTGATTGTTGCCATCATGTTGTCGCTTTTGATCGGAATGCTGGTCTATTTTTTGCGAAGAAGCGTTGAAAGACAGCAGTTTACCACGCTGCACCGTATCGCCAACGGTATGATTACCGCAGCCGACGTCGATGAAAAGCGCGGCGGCAGACAAAACCCGCTGCATTTCATCGTCGAATTTGACGACGGCGGCAAGCTGCGCGGCTACGGGGAGAGCAGCTATGATCTGGAGGATGAGGATTTCCTGCGGGAGCTGTATCGTCAGGCCGGCGCTGCGGATGAGTCGAACGGTGTGCTACTGGACTACAATCTGCGCTTCGCCCGCGCGGAAACCGAAAGAGGGCCGAGGTTTGTCTTCGCCGACATGTCCTTTGAACGCGCCGCGTCCCGCCGTATGATCGAAATTGCGATCCCGCTGGGATTGGTCTTTTTTGGGATCATGTACTGGGTGAGCGTGCTGCTTGCTTCCTGGACGGTGCGCCCGGTGGAGAGGGCGTGGAGGCTGCAGAAGCAGTTTATTGCCGATGCCTCGCATGAGCTGAAAACGCCGCTCTCGGTCATTGTGTCGAATGCAGAGCTTTTGCAGCAGCCGGGTTACGATGAGGCGCAGCGCAGACAATTCAACGACAACATCCTCGTGATGACGAACCAGATGCGGCATCTGGTGGACAGCATGCTGCTCCTTGCCCGCGTTGACAGTATGCAGGGAAAAGAGGGGAGAGTCGATCTGGATTTCTCCGCCATGGTGGAGGACTGCATCCTGCCCTTTGAGCCGCTCTTTTTTGAGCGGGGGCTGACATTTGAATCCGACATTGAGCCGAACCTGCACGTACATGGCAATGAGCAGGCTCTGCGGCGCTGTGTGGACATCCTGCTGGATAACGCACAGAAACATTCCGAGCCGGGCACAGTCAGGCTCCGGCTGCACAGGCTCGGCCGCAATGCGGAGCTGAGCATCTCAAATCCTTCCCCGCCGTTTGACAGGCAGGCGTGCGAAGAGATTTTCCGGCGCTTCTACCGCCGGGACGAAGCGCGTACCTACTCCGGCGACTATGGCCTCGGCCTGCCGATCGCGAAGGGAATTGTCGAACGTCATGGCGGAAGGCTCAGCTGCGAATGGGAGAACGGGGAGATCTGTTTCACCGCAACCCTGCCCATCTATATAAGCGATGGTGAAAGTACGAAAAATTGTAGATTTTTACGAAAACAGAGGGAAAAACGATAAAGCAGTACGGCGATTTCGCGGTTTGATGCGAAATCGCCGTACTGCTTTAAGCTTTATACTTTACGGCAAACAGGATGCCCGCTGCGAGCACGAGGAAGCACGCGCCGATCATACGCCGGGTTTCACTGCTCACGGGCTGCGGGCCTGTTTCCACGCCCTCAACCAGGAGCGACGCGTCAGGCTCCTGCTGCGCATTCTCAGGCTGTTCTGGTTCGCGCTGATCCGGTTCTCCCGATTCACGTTTACTCCCAAATTCGGGAGGCGGACCGCCGAAATCCGGGGGAGCGGGCATATCTGAAAAGTCCGGCATTTCACCGCCGAAATCCGGAGGTACAGGCATAGTCCCGTCCTCGCCTTCGGGTTTTACGGCTCTGCCGCCGGGGCGTCCCATCCCGTCGGGGCGTTCGCCTCTGCCGCCGCCCGGCCCCATCTGCCCGGCACCGAAGCCGCCCGTGCCGGCGTTCGTGGTATTGACCGCGTCCAGCGTGATCTGTTCCTCCCGGTCGCCGATGACGACGGTATAGGTCTCGCCGAGCTGCATTTCCGGACAACTGAGAGCCACAGAGGAAAAGCTGCAGGGCGGGATATAACTGAGCAGCACCTTGCCCGAGGCATCCTTAAGGGTCACGCTTGTTTCAGCCGACGCCGTATAGCCGGGGCTGAAGAAGATCGAGCATTGCTCGGAGCCGTCGCTGAAGTTCTCGGCCATCATACTGGCGCCGCAGGCCACGACATCGCCGCCGCAGATCTCACAGACGCCGCCGCTTTCGCTGCCGTAGTCGATGGCATTGTTGCTGCCGCTGCCCGGGAGACTGATGCGGATGCTGCCGCCGCTGATGAGAATATCGCCGTTGGAGTCGAGACCGTCCGCGTCCCGGGCGGTTTTGTTGACGATCGTGACGGAGCCGCCGCTGATATGAATCCAGCTTTCCTCGTCCTTCTCACCCTCGTCGGCGTCCGCGTTCTGACCGAACATGCCGGGAGGGCCGAAGCCGAAGCCGCTGCCGCCGTTTGCGTTCATGCCGTCGTCAACGGGATAGATCTCGATCTCACCGCCCGCGACGTCGATGGTCAGCGCCTCGACGCCCTCATAGCACGAGGGGATCTTCAGGCTGCCGCCCGAAATGCTGACCGCTTTGTCGGCGTGAATGCCGTCGTCCGCCGCGTTGATCGTGAGCGCGCCGCCGGTGATCACGACGCTGTCCGCACTGTGGATTCCGTCGGCGGACGAGCGGAGCCGGAAGCTGCCGTCTTCGACCAAAAGCCCGCCCGCGCTCTTGACGCAGGCGCCTTCGCTGGTGATCTCGATATCGCCGGAGGAGATGTACAGAAGCGCTTCCTCACCCTGGAGGTTGAGCCCCTCGTCCCCGGCCCGGAGCTTCAGCGCCGCGTTTTCGATGCGCAGACCGTCGTTTGCGTGGATGGCGTCCTGGGGCGCCTCGACGCTGATGCTGCCGCCGGTGATGACCAGCTCGTCATTGACGTCGATTCCGTGCTTATATGCGCCTGTGATCGAGAGGCTGCCGCTGCCGTTGACGGCGAGATCGTCGCGGCTGAAGAGAACGCCGCCAATGTTGTCGGCTGCGGCGGCTTCGGAGTACTGAGCGCCGCTGCTCATGCTGTTTTCCGTACCCTCCGCGAGGGTCAGAAAAACCTTGTCCGCCTGCTCCACAATCAGACAGGCGTTGTCCTCGCAGTAAATATCCGCGCCGTCCAGCAGAAGCCAGACCTTGGCGCCGCTGTCCGCACTGACCGTGACGCTGCCGTTCGTCAGAGAGCCGGAGAGAACATAGCGGCCTGCCTGTGCAATGACTGCGCCGCCGTCATAGGCATAGGCCCCGCCTCCCGTGACCGCGGCGTGATCCCCGGCGAGGGTGATCTTTGTCGCTCCGGCGGTGTTCCAGGAGCCGTCCCGGTCGTTGAGCGTGAAAAAGACGGAGTCGCTGCTTCCTTCCGCATCCCTGTCCACAATCGTCTCGAGCCCGATGCTTTTGCCGTTGATGAACAGGATCGTGAGAAGAAGCGTACACGCAAGGACGGCAACGCAGATCAGATCAATATGCTTATGCGTTGACACCTGCGCCCTCCTTATCCCATATAGTCGCCGTTGTAGCTGACAAGCACCGCGCTGCTGACGCCCTTGAGATTCGCCAGGTCATTGACAAAATCGGTGTTGCCGTCCTTGAGGCGCACCTCCGCGTTGAGCTCCACCGCGCCCTGACGGGCGGTCTTGCTCTTGACGGCGCAGCGGACGGTATGTTCCTTCAGAAGCCGCAGGGCTGCGGTCTCACTCTCATGCCCGTCGCAGTCGATGACCACGATGAACGGGCGCGTCGTATCCTTGCGGTTGGCGAAAAGAAGGATGACGACGCCGATGAACACGCTGCCGAAAACCGCCAGCGGGATCAGGCCTGCGGCCAGCACAATGCCCGCGGCGATGGCCCAGAAGAGAAACGCGATGTCCAGCGGCTCCTTGATCGCGGTTCGGAAACGCACGATGGACAGGGCGCCGACCATGCCGAGGGACAGCACGATATTCGACGTGACGGCGAGGATCACGAGCGTTGTGATCATCGTCAGCGCGATCAGCGTTACGCCGAAGCTGGACGAATACATGACGCCGGCGCAGGTTTTTTTATAAACGAAAAAGATAAACAGGCCGAGCCCGAAGGCCAGCGCCAGGGCCAGCACCATGTCCAGAACGCTCACCGCGTTCACGTTCTCCAGAAAGCTGGATTTAAAAATGTCGTTGAAGGTCATGATCATTCTCCTTTTTTCGCCTCCCTCGGAGAGGGAGCTGTCAATGTGTAGACAAACCCTCCCCCGTCATTCCGAGCCAGTGTCGCAACACTGGCGTGGGAATCCGTCTCTCCCGGCGGCCACTCCTGAAATCGGCTTTTTTCAATGTTTTTCGGCTGTAAGGAGAAAACGGATTGCCACACCAGTGACATCGGTCACTGGTTCGCAATGACAAAAAACGAACTTTGTCTACAGTCTATCATCTCCCTCGGAGAGGGAGCTGTTTTCTATCCGTAGATTCTGCACTGGGCGTATTTGGAAAACGCTTCGGCGTGTCTGCCGGGCGTCTGTACCGCGTCGCGGATGATGGCGGGCAGAAAAGCGTCCCATTTCACTTCCAAAAGGATGGGCGCGTCTCCGGCCGGGATGGTCACGCAGTCGGGATTCAAAAAATCCGTACAGGAAAGACCTGTGCGAATGTCGTAGTCAAAGGTGACCCGCACATTGCCGGGGCGGTAGATAAACGGCTCGCGCGTGTAATCGACAATCACCTTCGGGTACAGTCCCTGATAACGCATCTTGCAGTAAAGCTCCTGCACAAGCGGCCTGCGACTGTCCATCATCCAGTCCAGCCTGCCGTCCACGATGCTCTGTGCCTCTTCCCGGCTGAGCGCCGCGCTGAACTTGGTCCCGAGACCGGCGCGCTTACTTTTCTTTTCCAGATGGATGACCGAGGTATCGCCGTTATAATAGCGGATGCGGAATTTTTCGCGCAGGTTGACCCCGTCGATCTTCTCGCGCAGCGCCTTGTCGTCAAGATTGTCAAAATAGAGGCTCCGAATCAGATATCGGCCGCCCTCCGCGTGCGGATCGCTCTCGGCGACGGCGCGCAGACGCTGACGGATCGCCAGCAGATCCGCATAACTGATCTCATGCTTCCACTCATGGCGGTAGCGCAGCTCCATAGTATCCCTTCTCTCTGCGATTCATGGCTGAAAGAATAAACCAGATTCCCGATACAATGCTTGAACAAACTGTGAAAAAACGGATAACGCCGGGGAATATGCTCGATTCGTTATTTTAGCACAGGAAGAAGCGCTTGTATATCTGTTTTTTCATGAACGGAACACCCGCCGCCGTGCTTTTCAGTATGCGGAAAAGGTGATATAATGACCGCAATCCCAAAAAGGAGGGCGTATCATGGATATCGAGCTGAGACGCCGCAGGATCAATCTATCCACGCTCGGAACGGGTGTGGTGGCCTTCGGCGTGTGGAACGTCCTGAAGACGATACTGTACATTTTTGCAAGCCCTGTCAGCTTTATTAACACTGAAGGTGCCGGCGCGTATGGCGCGGTCGTCAGGCTGATTTTCTATGCTTTACTTGGGCTCTTGCTGGCGCTCGATCTCTCGCTTCGGCTGTATATCGGCCTGTCGGCGCGCGCCGAGGGAAGGGGAAGAAGAAAAGGAAGCGGTTATATTATTGCCGCCGCCGTCCTTTTCGCAATGACTGCGGCTTATTATGTGGCGGCATGGGTTACGCACAGCAATACGAGATTGGAAAACCAGGCGGCGCTGGATTACTATGTCTCCATGTTTGTGGATATCACCGCGATGATTATGCTGGGCGATCTGCTGTATACGGCGATCCGGGCGCGGAAGCTGGAAAAGCAAATGGGGGGCTGAGACATGCAGAAGGATTTTCATTACTACGCCACCTACTGCGCCGCCTTTCTCGCGGGTTATTCGCACGAGGATGCGCTCAAGATCGCCTACAGCGCGCAGCTTGTGGACTGCTGCTCGAGAACGCTGCTGTCGAAGCTGCGTGCGCCGCTGTCCGCTGCCACGACGCAGCTTCAGCTTGAACTCATGGACGCGCGCACCGATATCGTCGGCTTGCAGGATATCACGCGCATCTGGGCGTCCTTTCACTTTCTGCCCGGCGATCTCCATGCCGAGGTGGAGAGCATTTCGCCGCTGTATAAGAGCAAATTCAGAATGATCTGCAGACCGAACAGCGCGCTCCTTTCCGACACGGTGGAGCTTGCAAAGGGCGGCAGCCTGCAGGCGGTCGGCCTGGCGATGCATATCCTGGCCGACACCTGGGCGCATCAGTATTTTGCCGGTACGCCTTCCCTGGTCATCAACAACACCAACTATTATTTCTATGAGCTTCTCCCGGACGGCGGCGAACGTCCTGTCGTTTTCAGTCACAGTCCGGGCAGCCCGGACGATCCTGAGAAGGGCGTCTATAACAGCAGTATCTATCAGGGGAGTGAGAACTCCATCATGAATCTCGGCCACGGCAGGGCCGGACACCTGCCGGACTACAGCTTTATCCGCTATAAATATCTCCCGGCCTGGGGCGGATACCGGGAGATCGTCAAGGACAACCCCGACGATTATTATCACGCCTTCTGCCAGATGATCTATGCGATGAAATACCTCCGCGGCGCGATCCCTGTGTTTGAAACCGGACATTATGATTTTGAAGCCGCCGCCCCCTGGGAGACGGAGATCCGGGCGATTATCGCAAGGCGTCAGCTTATCGCCTGCGAGGATTGGAAGGCGCTGGGCGAGAAGCTTTCCGGCTATGAGGTGGAGGATTTCGATCTGGAAAAATACCAGGCGGAATACATGGGATTAAAAGGCGAGGCACAGGACGGCAGCTTTCTTGGCCGCTTTTTCCTCGCGGCCCTGGCGCAGAAGAGCATGGTCACCAACAAGGTTTTCAAATCCGGGAACCTGCTGGCCGGCTTTTCCGTAGACTACGCGGAGAAGGGCTTTCGGGGAATCAAGGATTATCTGCGGCTGATCGAAGCGGTGAAGGAGGAGAAACACCATGACTAACATGCAGCGGGCAAAGAAAATCCTGGCGGGGCTTCTCCTGCTGCTTTGCAGCGGCCTCATGGTCTATGATCCGGAAAACGGCCTGTATATCGTCGCGCTGATCCTCTCCGGATCGCTGATTCTTTACGGCGTCCGCTGTCTGAGCTTATACATCTTTATGGCGCGGCATATGGTGGGCGGAAAAACCATTCTGTACAGAGGGATCATCATTCTGGATCTGGGTGTTTTTACTCTGAGCATGATTGACGACCCGAAGCTTTACATCATTTTTTACCTGCTGGGTTTCCACGCTTTTGCCGGCGTGCTGGATATCCTGCGGGCGCTGGAGGCGAGACGGTATCGTTCTCCCTCCTGGCGGCGCAGCTTTCTCAATGGCGTCGGCAATATGGCTGTCGCGATCATCGC
>CADAPH010000083.1 GCA_902789745.1 Oscillospiraceae bacterium
TGAACCATAAACGGGGCTGAGGCAAAATAGCAGAAACAGCCGGAACCAAGCAAAAATACCGTTTCACCGTAGGGGCCGACGCCCTCGGCGGCCCGGCAGTATCATGCAGATATTTGTGATGACAATGGGCGAATACGCACATTTTTCTGCGCATATTCGCCCGTCATTGTTCACTATTTGCATTTCCGCGTGCGGGCCGCCGAGGGCGTCGGCCCCTACATGGGCTGCTGCTTGGAGGCGAATAATCCTACTTGCTACAGCCCCTAAATCCAGGGGTTTGTTGATTACAGCCCCTTTGCCTTTTCACTGTGCGCTCAGCGGCACACGAGCTCGCCGTCTTCCACGTCGACGACAAGGGTGCTGTCGGGCAGCACGTCGCCGGAGAGGATGCGGCGGGCGATCAGGGTCTCCACGCTGCTCTGCAGGTATCTGCGCAGCGGGCGCGCGCCGTAGAGGGGATCGAAGCCGCGGTCGATGATGAGGCTCTTGGCGGCGTCGGTGATCTCGAGGCCCAGGCCGCGGTCGGCCAGACGCTGGCGCAGGGAGGCGACCATGATGTCGATGATGCCGTTGAGATTCTCCTTGGTCAGCGGACGGAACATGATGATCTCGTCGAGACGGTTCAAAAACTCGGGGCGGAAGGACTGCTTGAGCTCCATCATCACGGCCTCCTGCGCCTCCTCGCTGATGCTGCCGTCGGGCTGGATGCCGTCGAGCAGGTACTGGCTGCCGAGGTTCGAGGTCAGGATGATGATGGTGTTCTTGAAATCCACCGTGCGGCCCTGGGAATCGGTGATGCGCCCGTCGTCGAGAATCTGGAGCAGGATGTTGAACACGTCCGGGTGCGCCTTCTCGATCTCATCAAAGAGCACCACGCTGTAGGGCTTGCGGCGCACGGCCTCGGTGAGCTGGCCGCCCTCGTCGTAGCCGACGTATCCCGGAGGCGCCCCGATGAGACGGGAGACGGAGAACTTCTCCATGTACTCGGTCATGTCGATGCGCACGATGTTGTGCTCGTCGTCGAAGAGGCACTGGGCCAGGGACTTGGCGAGCTCCGTCTTGCCCACGCCCGTCGGGCCGAGGAAGAGGAAGGAGCCGATGGGCCGGTTCGGGTCGGCAATGCCCGCGCGGGAGCGCAGGATGGCCTCCGTGACCTTCTGCACGGCCTCGTCCTGGCCGACGACGCGCTCGTGAAGCTGCTCGTCCAGGTGCAGGATCTTCGAGCGCTCGCTCTCCATGAGCTTTGCCACCGGGATGCCGGTCCACTTCGCCACGATGCCGGAGATGTCGTCCTCGGTCACGGACTCGTTGACGAGTGTGCCCTCCCTGCCGGCGGCGACGCGCTGCTCGGCCTCCGCGATTTTGCGGTCGAGCTCGGGGATCTCCTGGTACTGGAGCTTCGCCGCCTTCTCGTAGTCGTAGCGGTGCTGGGCGTTTTCAAACTCGAATTTCAGCCGCTCGCGCTCTTCCTTGAGCATGCTGATCTCGTTGACGGCCTCCTTCTCGCTCTCGAGGCGGGCGGTCATCTCATGCTCCTTCTCCTTGAGATTGGCCAGCTCCTCGCGCAGCTTGGCGAGGCGGTCCTGGCTGAGCTTGTCGTCTTCCTTCTTGAGCGCGCGCTCCTCGATCTCCAGCTGCGCGACCTTGCGGCGGATGTCGTCCAGCTCCGCGGGCACGGAGTCCATCTCCGTGCGGATCATGGCGCAGGCCTCGTCCACAAGGTCGATGGCCTTGTCGGGCAGGAAGCGGTCGGTGATGTAGCGGTTGGAGAGCGTCGCCGCGGCGACGAGGGCGTTGTCGTGGATGGTGACGTGGTGGAAGTTCTCGTAGCGCTCCTTGAGGCCGCGGAGGATGGCGATGGTGTCCTCCACCGTCGGTTCGTCCACCTGCACGGGCTGGAAGCGGCGCTCGAGCGCGGCGTCCTTCTCGATGTACTTGCGGTACTCGTCGAGGGTGGTGGCGCCGATGCAGTGCAGCTCGCCGCGCGCCAGCATGGGCTTTAAGAGGTTGCCCGCGTCCATGCTGCCCTCGGTCTTGCCCGCGCCGACGATGGTGTGCAGCTCGTCGATGAAGAGGATGATCTTGCCCTCGGACTTCTTGATCTCCTCCAGAACGGCCTTCAGTCTCTCCTCAAACTCGCCCCGGTACTTCGCGCCCGCGATGAGCGCGCCCATGTCCAGGGAGAAGATGGTCTTGTCCTTGAGACCCTCGGGCACGTCCTCCTTGACGATGCGCTGGGCCAGGCCCTCGGCGATGGCGGTCTTGCCGACGCCCGGCTCGCCGATGAGGACGGGGTTGTTCTTGGTCTTGCGGGAGAGGATGCGGATCACGTTGCGGATCTCCGTATCGCGGCCGATCACGGGGTCGAGCTCGTTTTCCCGCGCGCGCTTGACGAGGTCGGTGCCGTATTTCGACAGGGCGTCGTAGGTGCTCTCGGGGTTATCCGAGGTCACGGGGCCGGACTTGATCTTGCTCAGCTCGCTGGAGAAATTCCCCTTGGTGATGTTGTGGTCGGCGAGAATGCGCTTGACCGCGGGCGTCGCCGCAGCGAAAATGCCGATCATCAGGTGCTCCACGGAGATGTACTCGTCGCCCATGGACTTGGCGGCCTTCTGGGCGGCATTGATGGTGCGGCTCGTCTCGTTGGAGGCATAGACCTGGGGCTGGCCGCCCACCTTCGGGAGCTGGGAAATGGCGGTGTTCAGCTCGGCCAGGATCTGGTCGCAGTCCGCGCCCAGCCGTTTGAAGATGGTCTGGATCGTGCCGCCGTCCTGGTCGACCAGGGCGTAGAGCAGATGCTCGGGCATGATGTAGTTATTATTGTTCTCCTGCGCCATGGCCTCCGCGGTCTGCAGGGCCTTGACGGAGTTCTGGGTGTAGTTGTATTCGTTCATGTATGTCCCTCTCTTTCATTGGGATTGTAGTTTTAATCAGATGTGCATCGGGAGCCTGTCCCGTAGGGGTCGATCCCCTGATCGACCCGAAACACAGCGAGTTCCAATTCAGCGGGCCGATGAGGGCATCGGCCCCTACGAGGCAGGTGCGTCAGATATGCACCGGCGCGTTACGCATCTGGGAGAAGTACGCGGCCTCCACGTCGTGGTCGTCGAGACGCCCGGCGAGGTAGGCCTTCATCAGCTTGTCGAAGAGCTTGATATACTCCGACAGGGCGGCGGCCAGTTCGTCGGTGGTGCAGTCCCTGTCCGGGGCTGCGATGGAGCGGACGAACTTCCCGTCGTACAGGGCGTAGTCGATCTCCGCCCCGGTGAGGGGTTTCAGATGTGTGTCCTCAATGCGTTTCCAGAGGCGGAAGAATTCGGTCATCGCCTCGATCAGCGCCATGGACTGGGTGCGGAATACGACCGAGAGCTGCCCGATGGTCTGCTCCGGCCCGCGGTAAAGCTCCACCTCGTACTTGACGGTGGGGCGGTACTTGTATTCCAGCGAGCTTTTGAGCGACATCGACAGGCTGTTCGGCGCGAAGAAGGGCACCAGCTCCCGCGAGGGCTGCATCAGCGCGTCGATCGCGGAGAGCACGTCGTTGATCCGCCTCTCCGGCGTGGTATAATCGACGTACTCGGCAAGGATCTGATTGATCAGCGCCGAGCGGTTCGAGCCCGTGCGGTGGGCCAGACGGTCAATCTCGCGCACGACCTCGTCGTTGAGCATTAAACTGTATAAGGTCTTTTTCATACGCGGCCATCCTTTTCCATATTGTTGAGCACAGTATACACCCTGCAGCAAACTTTGTCAAGCGTTTTATATAAAATACATTGCAAAAGATATAAATGAAAACAAGCTTAATTTCCCTTGATTTTTTCACGCGCTTCCGATATAATAGCAAAGCAATTGAATACGGACAGGTATCGAAGTGGTCATAACGGCCCTGACTCGAAATCAGGTAGTCTCGCAAGAGGCTCGTGGGTTCGAATCCCACCCTGTCCGCCATTTATCGCCGATTTATTCAATAAATCGGCGATTTTTTGAACTTTTAGAGAGAGTTCGCAAAGCTCAAAAGCGCACCATATATTGGTGATTTGGAGAGAAATAGGAAAGAACTCTGACCGGTTCCCGGATTCATGTGGGTTGAAAGTTAAGGCGCCTGGAAAGCGGCTCGCCGCTGGATACAGGCTCTCAAACTTGATCCGGTTGGATATGTTGTTGTAGGGTTCCTTTCTTTGAAAAAAAGAAATTTACTTATAAATTAGCATTATGGAATAGCACCAACAACAAAAAAGTCAAGACTTTTTCTGCATATTTTTTAAAAATGTTGGGAATAATAATTGGTTTGCCTGTTACGATGAAGAATATGGCCTGTAGTACAACAGAAGATCCACCAGTCAGCCAGCATTCGAACTCAAATCAACTTGTTATAGAGAAAACAGCTCGAAATCAGGCCGTCTCGTAAGAGGCTCGTGGGTTCGAATCCCACCCTGTCCGCTGGCAAAGGAACAGTACTTTGATACAATGAATCAATTTTTGTTCCGGTGATTCACTTTTGCTGTTTTATGGAAAAGTGAATCTATAGGTGCGAAATCGAAAGTATTAACTGGATGCTTGAAAATACATCTTGACAGGTGACCGTTCGATCACTATAATAAGTGAACGGACGATCACCTGTTATTTGCAAGGAGGGGTTGCTGTGGCGAAGGATACAAAAGAACGGATACTGGCGGCGGCGTTGGACATGTTTTCGCAGAACGGATACGCGGGTACGAACATCCGCGAGCTGACTGCGTCTCTGGGGCTGGTCAAGTCCTCGATGTACAAGCATTTTGAGAGCAAAGAAGAAATATGGAACAGCCTTCTGGATGAAATGATTGCCTATTACGATACACGTTTTGGGTCTCCGGAGCATCTGCCCCCTGCGCCGGATTCTTTGGAGGGGCTGGTGGCGATGACCATGCGGATGGCGGACTTCACGATCCATGACGAGAAGGTCATCAAGACAAGAAAGCTACTGACGATCGAGCAGTATCGAGACGACCGCGCCAGGGAACTGGCTACGAAATACTTTCTCTCGGGGCTCCGGGACATGTTCACGCCGATCTTCGCAGAGATGATGGATAAGGGACTGCTGCGCCGGGACGATCCCGCGATGCTCGCCTTTTCCTACACCGCGCCGATCTCCGCGCTCATTCACCTCTGCGACCGGGAGCCCGGGAAAACGGAGGAGGCCATGGCGCAGATCGAAGCGTTCAGCAGGCACTTTGTTAAGGTTTACGGAGCGACGGATAATCAGTAAAAAGGACTTGATGGAGAATATGACAATGAAAGAACAGTTTGTGAAGTGGATGCCTGTTTTGGCGCTTGCTTCTTTTGCGGCAGCCGTGTTCATGATCGCTGACGGGTATTATTGGCCTGGGGTCGCCTTTATCGGTGCCGGGACAAGTCTCTATTCTGCCGCAGCAAGCTGCAAGAAGAAAAATGAGGCCTCTGAGGAAAACCAGGACACGAAAAAAGAATAAGAGGAGGCGCTGCTGTAATGAGTAAAAAAGCACTTATCGTGATCGACCTGCAGAACGATATCACAAAGCACTACAGGGATATCATCGACAACATCAACTTCGCCATCGACTGGGCTGTGGAGCTGGGAATGACGGTTATCTATATCAAGCACAACAATCTGTCTCCCGGTACGCGGACCTTCAAGCCGGACACAAAGGGCGCTGAGCTTGTCCCGGAGTTGAAGATCGCGTCGGACAATATCTTTGTCAAGACAAAGGCCAATGCACTGACCAGTGAGGCGTTCTCTGCGTTTATCCGGGAAAACGGCATAGATGAGTTTTATATCACCGGCGCAGACGCCACGGCCTGCGTGAAGTCCACTTGCTTTAATATGACCAAGGCAGGGTATACGGTACACGTCATCTCCGACTGCGTGACGAGCTATGATCTGAAAAAGCTGCCGGAAATGCTTGCCTACTACGCAGACAAGGGCTGTGAGGTCAAAACGCTGAACGAATGGAAAAGGGGCGATACGGAATGAAAAACAGAATGATATTTGCGTTTGCCATGGCCGTGCTCTTCGGCATGATCTTCTGGCAGCAGAGTCCGACGCTGGGCATCAGCATGGGCCTGTGCATGGGCGCGGCCTACGGCCTGTTTGAGGGCGAAGGGGAAGAGACGGAAGAGAATAAGGAGGAGCAAAAATCAGTATGCTGCGATCGTGAACAGCGGCATGTAATCCGGAGAAATGAAAGCAAGTCTGACCGTATTCTTCGAAGACCCATTCTGGGTTGGCATCTTTGAACGGTTCGAGGATGGAAAGCTGTCCGTCTGTAAAGTGACCTTTGGGACGGAGCCGAAGGATTATGAGGTCTGGGATTACGTTCTGCGCCACTACTATGAACTGGTTTTCAGTCCGGCCATCGAAACGGAAACCAGGCAGACGGCTGATAATCCAAAAAGAAGATGCCGGAATGCCAGAAAGCAGCTGGAGAACACAGGTATCGGTACGAAATCCCAGCAGGCGCTTCAAAGACAGCGGGAGAAAATGAAAACGGAACGCAGGCAAATTAGCCGGGAGGAACGGGAAGCGGAAGCCCAGCGTCGATTTGAAATGAAGCAGGCGAAGAAAAGGGAAAAGAGGCGCGGACATTGATGGCAAACACAATCACGTTTTTCAGAATCGTTGCCGGTATCGTTCTGCTCTTCTGTCCGGTGTTCTCTCCTGCCTTTACTGTGTTTTACATAGCGGCCGGCTTGTCTGATATGCTTGACGGATTTGTGGCGAGAAAAACAGATACCGTAAGCATCCTTGGGGCAAGGCTGGATACGATTGCAGACTTTGTGCTTGTGGTCATATGCCTGATCAAACTGATACCGGTCCTGCGTATTCCTGCATGGCTGTATATTTGGATCGGGATTATCGCTTTTATAAAGGTCGTTAATATCATTTCCGGGTTTGTCGTACAGAAGAGGTTTGTGGCAGTTCATTCGGTTATGAACAAAGTGACAGGTGTACTGCTGTTTCTGTTACCGCTTACGATTCCGGCTGCCCCGCTGAAATACGCTGCGGTTATCGTATGTACGGCGGCAACATTCGCCGCAATTCAGGAAGGCCATTTCATCCGGACAGGAAGAGAATAGCTGCCCGGTTTGTGCGGAGCCGGGATTTGGAGGAAAAACAGACTATGAAATTCAAAGGAAGTCTTATCGTCGTAAAAGACTGCAAGAAAGCATTGTATTTTTATCAGGATATGTTTGGATTTGAGTTGCTTCGGGATAACGACGGCAATATGGAACTATCCGGAAATCTGTATCTCCAGGAAGAAAAATACTGGGAGCGGTTTACTGGGAGGCGCGTTGTTCCGCAAAGCAATCATACGGAGCTGTATTTTGAAGAGCCGGAGATCGACAGCTTCGTAAAAAAACTGGAAAGGCTCTATCCTGACATTGAATACGTCAATCGCCTGATGACGCACAGCTGGGGTCAACGGGTTGTCAGATTCTATGACCCGGACGGCAACCTCATTGAAGTAGGCACCCCTGTATAATCCGTGACCATCTGTTCCGCAGCAGAGAGAAAAGACAAATAAAGGAGAAAAGCACATGAACGTCAGCTATGAGAAGAAAGAGGCCATGACCTTTATCGGTTACCATACCGAGATCCGCCCGGAGGAGGGCTATCAGAAATGCCCGGAATTCTGGGATAAGGAATACGCCGCGAAATACGCCCGGCTCTGGCAGACGATGCAGCCGGAAAACGCCGTAGAAAAAGCGATCCTGGAAAACGGGATTGGGATGTATGCGATCTGCGCGGAATCGGGAAGCAGCTTCACTTACTGGGTCGCGGGGCTGTATCAGGGCGGCGAGGTCCCGGAGGGGCTGGAGCTGTATTCTTTCCCGGCAAGCGAGTGGGCGGTGTTTACGACAAAAGGTCCTATCCCGGCGTCTTTGCAGACGTTGAACACAGCTGTATGGCAGGAATGGTTCCCGAACGAAGGTCAGAAACACAACGCAAACGGCTGTGCAACACTCGAAGTATATTCAGCTGGCAACCCACAGTCATCGGACTACGAATGCGGAATCTGGGTGCCGATCCGGCGGGGATGAACGAGCCTGTTTTATCTATGGGAGCCGGCTCTTTTTGAAGCGGGTTTGAAGGAAGAGAAAAAGGGTGACGGAAGATGGAGTATAACAGCACAGTTACATCGCAAGGCGGTTTTATGAGAAAAACGGATTCAAATGCTCCTATGATTATCTGGTCGATAACATTGGCGGAAGAAACCTGAGAGAAGTTTGATATGTTTATCAATTCCATTAAGGTATCCTTGCTTTATCCGGGAATTGCGGGTATAATATCTCACGCCTGAAGCATACCTATAATAGTTAGGAGAATCCATATGAAAATTGCAGTTGCTTACGAAAGCGGAGATGTTTTCCAGCATTTCGGCCACACGGAGCAATTCAAAATCTATACGGTTGAAGATGGGAAAGTAACTTCCACGGAAATCATTGACTCCAACGGGAGCGGTCACGGCGCACTTGCGACCCTTCTTTCCGAGGCGGCAATTGATGTCTTAATCTGCGGCGGCATTGGCGGCGGCGCTCAAGCTGCTCTGGCGGAAGAAGGTATCGAGCTTTGTGCCGGTGCATCCGGAAACACCGATGAAGCAATTAATGCGTATCTGCGCGGTGAGCTTGTCAATACTGGGGCAAATTGCGATCACCACGGCGAAGGCCACAACTGCGGTGAACATGGAGCCGACGGATGCCACGGCGGCTGCCATGCCGAAGCGTCAGCCAAAGGTAAAAATATCGGTAAAAAGGTTCGGACCCATTATCGGGGAACCTTTCATGACGGGACACAATTCGACTCCTCTTATGATCGGGGCGAGCCTCTTGAATTCATTTGCGGCGCCGGGATGATGATTCCGGGCTATGATATGGCTGTTGCTGACATGGAGGTCGGAGAAACCAGGCAGGTACATCTGACGCCGTCGGAAGCCTATGGCGAAGCAGACCCACAAGCAGTCTTCACCATCGGCCTTTCCCAACTTCCCGGAGCAGAGGAACTCCCGGTCGGTGCGCAGGTTTACCTGCAGGGAATGAATGGCCAGCCGATCCCCGTGAAGGTTGTTGCAAAAGATGAGAATACAATCACCTTTGATGCAAACCATGAGATGGCAGGGAAAGAATTGAACTTCACGATCGAGCTTGTCGAGGTTCTGGATTAATCAGGGAAGATCGTTCCAATGAGGCGGCGCACGTCTTTCACATGAAAGAAGGGGCTGTAGCAAAATAGCAGAAACAGCCGGAACAAAGTAAAAATACCGGTTTTATCGTAGGGGCCGACGCCCTCGGCGGCCCGGCGGTATCAT
>CADAPH010000084.1 GCA_902789745.1 Oscillospiraceae bacterium
GAACTGATCGAGGGTCACGACGGTGACGCTCTCGGATTCGTTGATGTAAAACTCCAGCTCCTTCTCGCTGGACAGGGGGTGCACCATGTTGGCCACGGCCCCGATCATGTTCACGGCGTAAAACACATAGATCGCCTGGGGGCAGTTCGGCATGGCGATGGTGACGCGGTCGTTTTCCCGCACGCCGATGGTGCGCAGGCTGCGGGCGCATTTTTCGATGTTCGCCACCATGTCCTTATAGGTGGTGGACTTGCCCATAAAGTCAAAGGCAATGTAGTTGGGATGCTTTTTGGCGACGTTTTCCAGCATCTCCACCATGGAGCCCTGGAAGTAATCCAGGGTCGCGGGAACCTCGCCCATGCTTGACAGCCACGGGCGCTTTGCGGTGATTTCCATATCGTTGTTTATATCCTTTCCAATTCATTGCGTTTATCGACGCGGTGAAACAATGCAGTTCTAAGACTCAGTATTCTACCGGCGTGGAGAACGGCAGCTCCAGCAGCTCCGGATTCTCCAGCAGCTTGTGCAGCAGACGCACGGTGCCGGCGTAGTAGTAGCCGTCGCCGATGCGCTCGTCCAGCGTGAGGCCGAGGGAGATCACCGGGCGGACGGTGCAGCTTCCGTCCTCGTGCCACGCCAGGTGCTTCTTGCCGATCATGACGAAGAAGGAGTTGGTGCCCCAGTTGTTGAGATGGTGATAACCGCTGTCCATGCCGATGGAGCCGAGATTCGTCATGAAGATGGAGGAATAGTTCGGGTCGGCCTTGATGAGGTCATAGGGCACCTTGCCGTTGCGGTCGAGGGCGAAGAGAATGTTCACAATGATGCGCAGCATCCAGCGCGGCAGCTTCAGAAGCTTGGTCATCATGTCCGTGGAATTGTCCAGCACATCCTCGCGGCGGCACTGGTGGATCTCCTCCATGATGGATTCGTGCAGGGTGTCAATCGTGTCATTCTCGCCGTAGTGCTTGTAGGCAAGCCCCTCCTCGGCCTTGTCCTCAAATTTTTTCTTGACGACGAAGGAGACGGAGATATGGTCGCGCATGTAGAGGCGGTTGCCGGAGATAAACCGGTTCATCCGCGGGCGCAGCACAAAGCACTTGACCGCCGCGGCCAGGAAGAGGTGGAAATAGGTATATTTATCCTCGGTGCGCCCCTCGTTCTTTTTGGCGAGGAAGGCGTCGAGCGGGCGGCAGTCCACATCCACATTGATATGCGCCTCGTTGTCGGCGCGGTTCGGCATCAGGTAGGCCATGAACTGGCCGAGCGCCGGGGCCTCGTCCCGCAGCCAGTAGCCGTCAAAACGGTCGCCCCTCTTCTTGAGTCTCTGTTCCATTGCGTTCTCCTCTTTCAGCAGAATATTATATCACCTTAGTATAAATCGGCCGCCGCCCGTTTGCAACAAATTTTTTGAGGAAAGCCGTGTCTTGAAAAGGCAAGCCGCTCTGTTGTATAATGACACGAAAAGTGACACGGAGACGGAGGGAAAGCAGTATGCCTTACTATATCCGCCTGGACGACGCCTGTGAAAAGATGGACGTCAAAAACTGGGCGCGCATGGAGGAGATTCTGGACAGGCACCGCCTTGCGCCGCTGGTCGGGATCATCCCCTGCTGCGAGGATCCCAAGATGGAACAATATCCCGCCGATCCCACGTTCTGGGAAACCGTTTCAGGATGGGTACAGAAGGGCTGGGTGCCGGGGCTTCACGGCTATAACCATGTCTACATCACGAAAGAGGGCGGCATGAACCCGGTACAGAAGCGCTCGGAATTCGCGGGGGTTCCGCTGGATGTGCAAAAGGAGAAAATCGCCGACGGCGTGAAGGTATTCCGCGAACGCGGTTACGAGCCAGCGGTTTTCTTCGCCCCTTCGCACACCTTTGACCGGAATACGCTCACGGCACTCCGGGAGTGCAGCGAGATCCGCATCATCTCCGACACCATCGCCGACAAGCCCTATGCGATGGACGGCTTCACCTTCATCCCACAGCAATCCGGCGTTGTGCGAAAGCTGCCCTTTGACACCGTGACCTTCTGCTATCATCCCAATCTGATGCAGGACGCCGATTTTAAAAGGCTCGACGCCTTCCTCGGCGAAAACCGGGGGCTTTTCCGAAATTTCGAGGCGAAGCCCACGGATCGAAAGCGCAGCCTCTATGATTTGATCCTGCGCGAAATTTACTTTCTCAGAAGAATCGGCCGTTAAGAGAGGACAAAAACATGTTTGATTATGTCTGCCGCGGGAAGCTCCAGGGTACGGATGCGCTGAACGTATACGCCGGAGCAATCCCGGGCATGGGAGATATCGCGGAAATCGCGCCCCTGTTCTGGGCGGATCACTGCCTGGAGTGCAGCCCGCCCGCCTGCTACGCCTCATGCGAGCTGTTCGAGGCCAATGAGATCGGCCGCTGCAAGAGGGCGGATTTTATCGAGACGGGATATGTAAACGGCTTCGACTTCCCGATCACGCATCTGCGCTTCCGGAAGTGGTCGAAGCTGCGCTGCGCATACAACAACCGCCTCTCCTTTCCCGCGTGGCGATTCCTGAAGGACTACCGCCGCCATGATGCCGGCGTGGCTTTGGCAAAAAAAATAGACGCGCCCTCCCGGCTTCTGCCGGGAAAAGTGCGTTTCCCGCTTTCCCGCCTGATCCATCACCGCTATATCAAAGCATACCGCGCCGACGCAAAAAGCGAAGAACCCGCGCGGGAGCTGTGTTTCGCGTTTTATTCTCCCAACGGGAAGGGCTGCAGACTGCTTCTGGATTCCTACGGCTTCGACGAAATGCTCCTGACCCGGAACGTTCTGGAGATTTCCGAGGGGCTGAACGTCTGGCGTGTTCCCGTGGAAAAGCTGAGCCGCGGGGGAGCCCCTGTCTACGCGTTGGAAATCTTCCCGGCGAACAACGAACCGCTTGAGCTGTATATCCTGTTTTCGGATCTCGTGACCTTCCGCCAGAAGCCGTCTTTCGCGGGTACTGTGTCGTCTGGGAAGAAGCCCGCGAAGAAGGTCAAGTGTGTGGCGTGGGATCTCGACAACACCCTCTGGGACGGGATCATCGGCGAAGACGGGCTGGACGGCGTCGCGGTCAGACCCAATGTCGTGGAAACGATCAAAGCCCTCGACCGGCGCGGCATCCTGAACACGGTCTGCAGCAAGAACGACGAGGCGCTTGCTCTCGCCGGTCTGGACAGGTTCGGCCTCCGGGAGTATTTCCTCTACCCGAAGATCAACTGGAAACCCAAGAGCGGAAACCTGCTGGAGATTAGTAAGCTGCTCAACATCAATATTGACACCTTTGCCTTTTTGGACGACTCCGCCTTTGAGCGCGCCGAGGTGCAAAACGCCCTGGGCTGCGTCCGGGTGTTTGCGGATACGGACATTGACAGCCTGCTGACGCGGGAGGAATTTCAGGTTCCGGTCACGGCGGATTCCGTGAAACGCCGCGCGTTCTACATGTCCGAGGCCCAGCGTCAGGAGGCGCTCTCCGAATCGGAGAGCGGCGATTACGAAGCCTTTATCCGCTCCTGTGATTTCCGGATCGACGTCGCGCCATGCAAAACGGACGAGGACGTCGACCGCTGCCATGAGCTGCTTATGCGCACCAATCAGCTCAACGCTTCCACAAACCGTATTCCCCGCGACGAATTCCGGGCCATCGTTTCAGATCCCGGCAAGCTTGTCCTGCGGGTAAAGTGCGACGACAAATACGGCGAATACGGCACGGTGGGCTGCCTGATTCTGGAAAAGAATACCGACGCGCTTCTCTGCACGGATTTTGTGATCTCCTGCCGCGCAGCGAGAAAGAAGGTCGAGAGCGCGCTCATCATGCACCTGATGCGGCATTACGGCCTGCCGATGGAGATCGTCTACAAACCCTCCGAACGAAACCACGTTTTGAAGGACGAGTTTCTCTCTGTCGGCGCGCAGTACGATGAACCCAACGCCCGGATGCGCTTCACGCCGGAGACGATACGGGATCACGACTGGGCAGCGGTGACGGATTCAACACAGCTTCCCGCGCTGTAAAGGAGAGGCGATTGGCATGAACTCGGCAAAAACAAAAACCACCGCGCGGGATATGACCCGGGGGCCGATCCTGCAGCTTTTGATCGCCTTCGCGCTGCCGCTGATGCTGGGCAACGTCTTCCAGATGCTCTACAACACGGTGGACTCCGTCATCGTGGGCAACTTCGTCAGCAAGCAGGCCCTCGCTGCCATCGGCTCCACCACCGTGATCGTGAATATGCTGGTGTTCTTCTTCAACGGCTTCTCCATCGGCGCGGCGGTCGTCATCGGCCAGTATTTCGGCGCGCGGAACATGGAAAAGCTGCACGACGCCGTGGAGACCACCATGGCCGCGACCTTTCTTCTGAGCGCGCTTTTCACCGTGGTCGGCGTCTTGATGGTAAAGCCGATGCTGCATCTCATGCACACGCCGGAGGACGTCTTTGCTGAGGCGACGCTGTACCTGCGCATTTATATCGGCGGGATCTCGGGGCTGCTGATTTACAACATGGGCAGCGGCATCCTCCGCGCCGTGGGGGACTCGACACGGCCGCTCTACTTTCTGGTGTTCACGAGCGTGCTGAACATCGTGCTCGATCTCTTCTTCGTGCTGGTGCTGAAGACCGGGATTGCGGGCGCGGCCATCGCCACCATCCTGGCCCAGTTTGTCTCGGCGGCGATGATCCTCGTGCTTCTGACCCGTACCCGCGATATCTACCGCCTGAACTGGCGGGAGCTGCATCTGAATTTCCCGATCCTGAGAAGGATTTTCGCTGTGGGCATGCCCGCCGCGATCCAGTCGGTCATCACCGCCTTCTCCAATATTTTTGTGCAGGGCTATATCAACGTGTTTGGCTCGGACGTGATGGCGGGGTGGAGCAGCTACAACAAGCTGGATCAGTTCATCATGCTGCCCATGCAGAGCATGGCGATGTCCGCCACCACCTTCGTCAGCCAGAACTGCGGCGCGGGCAACGAACGCCGCAGCGACCGCGGCACCGTCACGGCGATCGGGCTGAGTCTCGGCATCACCGGCGCGATTGCCATGCTGCTGGTGATTTTTGCCCCGGCTGCTGTCCGCCTCTTCTCTCCCGACCCCGCCGTGATCCGATACGGCGTGCTCTTTATCCGCGCAAATACCTTCTTCCTGCTCTTCGCCTGCGTGGATCATGTGCTGGCCGGCGCCCTGCGCGGGCGCGGCGATTCCCGCGGGCCCATGATCATCATGCTCGCCGCCTTCGTGGTGCTGCGGCAGATTTATCTGTATTGGGTTACCCATTATGTCTCCAACACCCCGCTGCTTGTGGGGCTCGGCTACCCGGTGGGCTGGATCTCCTGCTGCATCATCGAAGTGGCGTATGCGTTCATCATGCGCCGCAGGAGAGTGGAAGCGGCGCGCGATTTTGAATAACAGGAGAAACAACGCCGCAGGGGCTGATCGTTTGATCAGCCCCTGCGGCCATTTCATGAATACGCTCAGTGGCAGTTGAAATAATCCACGGCGGTGCTGTCAGTCAGCACGACGTCGCATTTGCCCGCATAGAGGTATTCAAAGCACTCGGTCGTGCCGCCCGCGAGACGCGTGATCTGACCGAGGCGCTTAATGAGGCGCGGATCCGTATCCAGCGCGGCGCGGGCCTCCGGCGTGGAGGGCATGCACATCTTGCGGCCGCCGAGGCGCATTTTGTTCCAGACCGATGAGCCGTTGCGCGTGGCGATCACAATGTCGTTGTGAATATAAGGCCCGTACACGGTATACAGATCGGAAGCGGCCTCCTTGGGATCGAGGGCAATGCCGCCCCAGGCCACGTCGATGTTGCCGGACGAGAGCTCCACATACACGTTCTCCTTCTCGATCGACTGCATCTTCAGCGTCCAGCCCAGCTTCTCGCACACGGCCATCGCAAGCTCAACATCCAGCCCCCAGTATTCTCCGTTGGAGAGGTAGGAGAAGGGGAAGGAGTTTACATCCAGCCCGATGATCAGATCCTGCGGCTCCGGCGGGACAAGCTTTTCCAGCGCACCCGCATCCTTTGCGTAGTTGAGCGCGGAGCTGCCAAGCCACTTGTTGGAGAGCTGATCGACCCGCCCCTCGGCAGCCAGGACACTCAGCGCGGCCGTCACATAGAAATACAGGGGATCATTGTTGCGAAAGGCGAGGGAATAATCCTGCGGTACCAGAACCTCCACGGTGTTGATGCCATAGCGGAACCGGCTGCGGCCGCAGCCGCAGAGCGGGAGAATCAGGCACAACACCAGCAGAAGGCAGAGAAATCTTTTCATTCGTCGTCCTCGTCGTCAAACCAGGGATTTTGCCCGGCGAGCTCTTCCTCCTGCCGGCGCATTTGCTCGCGGTGCTGCTCAGAAGCCCGGCGGGCATTTTCCGGAGACTGTGCTGCGGGCCGTCTCGCCTGGGGCTGCGCCGCTTCGGGAGCCGCGGGCCGTCTTGTCCGGGACTGGGGCTGTGCCGCTTCCGGGGCAGGCCGTCTGACCTGCGGCTGCGGCTGCGGGCGTCTTGCACGCTCCGGCGGAGGCGTCTGCGCCTGTCTTGCGCGTTCACGCTCAAGCGCTTCCTGCCGCATTTCCGCCTCGAAGCGGCGGCGGTAAGCCTCATAGCGCCTGCGCTCTTTTTCCTTGACGATAATCACTGCGGCAATGCCGCCGATGATTGCCGCCGCAAGAAGAAAACCGAGCGCGATGAGTCCCGCGCGGTGCGCGCGCAGGACGCGGTCGGCGGTGGTTGTCGGTAGCTGGGTCTGAGGCCCTTCCGACCGGGGCTGGGACTGGGGCTGCAGCGCGGACTGCTGCGGTACGGCCGGCTGAGAACCGTCGCCCTGCGCGGCTGCCAGGCGCGCGGCCTCCTCGGCGGCGCGGCGCTCGGCTTCCTTTGCCTCCTGTTCCCGCTGCCAGGCGTCGTATTTTGCGTCGACGTTCAGGGTATAGTCCTTGAACTTCGCTGCAAGCTGTCCGATAAACTGCTCGGAGCCGCCCACGTTCTTGGTCATGATCGTCAGGATGAAAGGCCTGGGCGTGTATACGATGCCGGTCGTGTGATTCCAGTTGCTGTTTTCCTGGTCGAGGTAGCTGCCGTATTTCTGTGCTATGTCATATTGATGCATTTCATCCGGCAGACGGAAGTAATGCCCCTGTTCGGCCTTGAGAAGGTTGTCGAGCACGTCGGGAAAGCGCTCCGGCTCGTAGTACAGCGTCTCCATCACATCCGTCATATAGCGGGGGGAGAAGTAGCAGTAGAGCATATAGCGATCGTCGTAGTCGGCGAGATCGGCATACTGCTTGACTTCCTCGCGCCAGACCTCGTCTCCGCCGAGGAAGGTGCGAACCTTATGCGCATAGTCGTTGTTGGAGTATACGAGAATATACTCGTACACCGTATCAAGGGGCAGCCCGCCGATCTGGGTGTCGGGGGCGACCTCGCCGCTTCTTACGCGCTCGGACAGATCCATCATCAGCGGCACCTTGTACATGCTGCCGGGATAGAACCAGGTATCGGGATTGAAGTACCACTCGTCCCCCGTGGCGGTGTAGCAATAACCGATGCCGACCCGATCCGCCGGCACATTTTTCTCGGCAAGATAATCCTCCACCATTTTGGTAATGGCTGCGCCATCAAGGATACTTTCACGCTGCGGCGGTTCCGGCGCTGTCGGAAGCTCCGCGGCGGGTATTTCCGCGGCGGGCGTTTCCGATATCTCTGCCGCAAAAGCGGGCGCGGACAGGCCGACCATGAGCGCCAGGCAGAGCAGCCAGGCAAAAACGCGTCCCCAGTTTCGATTCATTCTGATGAATTCCCTCCCCGCGCGCCGTTCGCGCGCAATACACTGTAAATGACAGTATAACATATATATTTCCCGTTTTGTATAGAAAATTTTAAAATCCGCGCAGCAGGGAAGATGTTTTCATTTGTGGGGCAGAATGGTATAATGATCATACGAAAAGCTTTTCGACACAAAACAGCCAAGAAGGAGAGAGCAGCATGAGACATCCGTTTATCGACCGCCTCCTGGCGGGCAACCGGCGCTACCTCGCCGGGGAAACGCCGGGGAGCGTATCCGCCGCCGCGCGGCTGGAAACCGCCGAGTACGGTCAGCATCCCTACGCCATTGTGATTGCCTGTTCCGACTCACGTGTGATTCCGGAGGCCATCTTCGGCGCGGGCATCGGGGAGCTGTTTACGATCCGCGTTGCGGGCAACGTGCTGGATCGTCACCAGCTCGGGAGCATCGAATACGCCGCGGCACATCTGCACTGTCCCCTGATCCTTGTCCTCGGCCACACGGGCTGCGGCGCGGTGAGCGCGGCGCTCTCCGGCGGGGGAGAGGGCTACATCCAGTACATCACCGACGAGATCCTCCGCGCTGTCGGAGAAGAGCGCGACCCGGACACGGCCTGCCGCATGAATGTCACCCACGCAGTGGAGATGATCCGTCAGGCCTTTGCCGACCATCCGGAGATCCCCTCCGCCGGACTGGAGATCCGAGGGGCGATTTACGATATCCGCAGCGGCGAAGTGAGCTGGCTTTAAAAAACCGAAAGCAGAGTGCCTGACCACTCTGCTTTTGGTTTTGAAGGACTTCCTTTTGAAGTTCTTTCCTGCTTGCGAGATTATCATACCTCAGAATTGTTTCAGGGATAAGCAAGATTCTGTTACCGAATTGTAAATACTTACAGCCCCTTGATCAGTGCGAGGTCGCCGTAGAGGATGGAGTCGTCCCCGAGGGAGGCGACCTTGAAGTCCACGATCGGGCGGATCGAGGTCATGCAGTAGCGATCCACCTCGTCAAGGATTTTCTTCAGGAACAGGTCGCCCACGGCCTCCATGACGCCGCCGCCATAGAGCACCAGATCCGGCGCGATTGTGTTGACCATGTTGCCGGTGGCGACCGCCAGGTAATGGCAGGCGCGGTCAACGGCCTCCATGGCCACGGGATCGTTTTGCGCCAGCGCCTTCTTGAGGCGTTTGCTGCGAAAGATGGCGCCGTCCTTAACGTCCTCCGCCAGCATGGACGCGCGCCCGCGTCCGACCTGCTGCCGGATGTAATCGGACATGCCGCGCTTGCTGGAGAAGACCTCCAGGCAGCCGCTCTGACCGCAGCCGCAGAGGGGGCCGTCCGGATCGAGAACCATGTGCCCGTACTCTGCCGCCATAAACTGCGTGCCGGTAAAGAGCTTGCCGTTCAGGATCAGACCGCCGCCCATGCCGGTGCCGGGGAAAAAGCCGACGATGTTTTGAAAGCCCTTCGCTGCGCCGTATTTGTATTCGCCCAGGACGCCGAGGTTCACATCATTACCCACAAAGAAGGGAACGCCGAACTTTTTCTTGATGGCCCCGGCAATATCGTAGTTGCGCCAGGGGAGATTCGGCGTGAAGAGCACGATGCCGTTGTCCTGGTCGATGACGCCGGGGGCGCAGGAGGCGATGGCATTGAGTTTTTTCCGGTCGATACCGGACTCCTTGATCATATCCTCCACCACGCTGATGATGACCTTTTCCACATCGGCTGAGCTGTCGCCCTCGCTCTTGGAGCGCTTTTTCAGTCGATAGATGATCTCATCCTTTTCATTGAAGATGGCGCCGAGCACCTTGGTTCCGCCGACGTCCAGACAAATGTTGTACTTTTCCGCCATGAGTACATCCTCCTGTATGATGTATTTGATCGTTTACACGAAATATCGTCTTGCCGTGTCATGACTTCGCACCGGCGA
>CADAPH010000085.1 GCA_902789745.1 Oscillospiraceae bacterium
CAGCGTACTACAATAGAAAAAATTAAATTTCGCCAAAAAAAGTAGGCCTCATGCGGCCTTCAAGCTTTTTCCACGCTCGCAACTGTCAAACTCCCGGGATGGCATAAAACCTTTGACGGCAGAGTGCAAAAAAGATATAATATCAAAAACACATCAAGATGTAGAATCAGGGGGAGCATTGGAAAGCTGGCGAATTGTCGAAGAAGTATCCGGGAAACGAACGGAAATATTTGGACATGAGGGCACAGTTATGGATTTGAAGCTGGTCAGACCTGTACCGGAATACGCGGAACAGGTCATGCGATTCAAAGAAAAAATGCTTGCGGAAGGGGACAGTCTCGACGGCTGCGCGGGACTTGAAGCGGTTGATTCCTTTGACGAATGGATTGATTTCGAGCCCCGGCTGAAAAAGAAATACGGCAAAGAGTACGTCCCGTCGGAGGTATTCCTGGCCGTTCGGGCGGAAGATGACAAGCTTGTGGGGATCATTGATTACCGACATCCTTTATCGCCCTTTTTGATGCAATACGGCGGGAATATCGGTTACAGCGTTTTGCCGGAGGAACGCCGGAAAGGCTATGCCGGAGAGATGCTGGGGCTGCTGTTGCCCATCTGCCTGGAGCTTGGAGAAGAAAAGATCCTGCTTGCCTGTGACAAAGGAAATGACGCCTCACGCCGAACCATCGTAAAAAACGGCGGGGAGCTGGAAAATGAAATCGCAGACGACGTAGGTCTGACCGAGTCCGGCGTTATTCAGCGATACTGGATCAAGCTGTGAATCCGTACGTCGGCTGCCTGAAAGAGAAACGCAGATCGGCAGAGAGAATGTGCATGTTGTCCGTGAGGGTGAGAGGATTACACTTGTGTGGAGACGATAGGAAAATCATGAAAAAGCTTTTGAGTATTATATGGATCTGCACCCTGTTTGCCCTGCTGATCCCCTCTGCCCATGCGGCGGAGGGCGCGGTTTATCCCATTCCGGATGACCGAACCTATTTCGACGGCACCGGCGAATATTTCGATGAGGGCGTCGATACCAGGATTGAGATAAGCGATTTTAAACAATACAGCGGCGAGCCGGATATTAAGTACCTTTCCGAAGGCGACAAGATTGCCGTGCTGTCTCCCTCCGCCCTGCCCGACAGGGAGCGGATCGAGACGACGCTTGCGGGACTTCGAGCCTGGGGCTTTGAGCCGGTAGAGGGCCGGTATGTCGGCGGCGAGACGCGGACGCTTGAAGAGTGTGTGGAAGATCTCAAATGGGCGCTTGCGGATCCGGAAATCAAGGCAATCTTCTGTGTCCGCGGCGGCTATGGGGCGACGGAGGTTCTCGACGTGCTCCCGCAGGAGCTGATCGCTTCCGCAAACAAACCAATCATCGGCTTCAGTGACATTTCGGCCTTCCATGGGGCGTGGACCTGTGCGGGGCTCCCGTCTGTCCACGCGGGCATGAGCAATGCGTTCGGAGAGAATTTCCACAGGGAATGCGCAGACGCCGAACTGCGTATGCTGAAAGGCGAACTGCCTGCCTATCAATGCGAGACAAACGCTTTCTGCAGAGAAGGCCGGGCGGAAGGGATCCTCATCGGCGGCAATCTCTCCACCCTCACGGCTGTGCTGGATACCGCGTATGACAGTACGGCGCTGGAACAACCCTTTATTCTCTTCCTGGAAGAGACCGGCGAAAACATGCAGCATATACACCGCGGTCTCACGATCCTGAAACATAGAGGCATCCTCGACAGAGCAGCGGGGATCGTCTTCGGCGAATGGTTAAAGCTCCCGGCAGACGGTACCGGCAACTACGGCGCAGCCAGAGGCGGCCCGTTTGAATCGGTGGCGGATATGATCACCCGCCAATTTCTCTGCGAGCTGGATGTGCCGGTCGCTTTCGGCTTCCCCGCCGGACACGGAGATATCAATTATCCGCTTTTGATGGGCGTCCCGGCAATCCTCGACGTCTCGGCGGACAGCTACACGCTGTCCTGGGCGAATGCTTCGGAAGAGAAACCGGAAGAACCGGAAAAACCGGAGGAACCGGAAAGAGAGCTTGCGGCTTGAGGGCGTATGATGTATATAGAAGTGACGGCTTTCCGCGGCATGGGATGTGCTATTCCCGTGCCGCGGAATTCTATCCGCAAAAATGTAAAGTATGCTTGACATTTTGAGCGGAGTGTGTTATAGTCCGGAATGTAAAGTAAGCTTTACATTCAACAGGAGGCGATGCAGTGAAGAATCGGATCGAGGAAATACGAAACGCGAAGGGGATACGGCAGGAGGAACTGGCAAAGAAGCTCGGCGTCTCACGGCAGACGATCAGCTCGCTGGAAAACGGACGCTACAATCCCTCCATCCTGCTGGCCCACAAGATCGCGGCGCTGTTTGGCATGACAATTGAGGAAGTGTTCATTTTCGAGGAGGAATAGCCATGTATTACAACAATAAAAAACTCGCACTCAGCATCTTCTGGATCGTTCTGGGCGCGGTGCTGCTGGGCCTCTCCGCCGCGGAGGTGCTGGACTCCGATGTGTACAGCGGCATGGGCGGCGCGTTGATGGCCGTCGGCGCGCTCCAGATCGCGCGAAACCTGAAATACAGAAACGACCCTGCGTACAAAGAGAAAATCGACACCGAGGCAAACGACGAGCGCAACCGTTTCCTGCGCATGAAGAGCTGGGCCTGGGCCGGGTATACGGTGGTCCTGGTCGAAGGGATCGGCTCCGTTGTCGCAATGGCCATGGGGGAGCGCACCGTGCAGCTCGTGCTGGCGTACTCCGTGTGTCTGCTCATCGCCGCCTACTGGGTCTCCTATCTGATTTTGAGCAGGAAGTACTGAGCAATCTTTGATTCAAAATATGACAGCGTGTCATCTCGACCGGACAAAGTGAGCGGAGAGATCTTTTCAATACAATTCTCTGCGTTAAACTTGACGCCGCTTTGCTCCGCTTGAGATGACATTTTTTGCCTGTACCTGCGCATTGATTTTACGGATTCATTATACCCGCCGTTAAAACCTGTGTGTCTCCGGCGGCTCGTCGGGAGTATACAGCGTGACGGCGCCCTTGCGCAGATACCAGAGTTCGATCTCATCTGTCTCGCCGCAGCCGGGACAGGTCCCCGGCATGAGGGCGCGCACGGCGGGATCGTCGTCCAGGACGGCGCTGCCCTCGATGCGCAGCCAGCTTCCGCCGTCCAGAACGGCGCAGAGCTCCAAACGCGGGTTCGCGTGCAATTGGCGGGAGACAGCCTTTGTGCGGCCTGTCTGAAAGTACAGCCGTTCTCCGCACAGGCGGACGCTGTCGACGGGGCGAAGACGCGGCTGACCATCCTCGCAGGTGGCGAGAAACCAGAGAGCGGTCATCTTCAAAAGATCATACATTTCCTTCATCGGGGGCTTCCTTTCGAGCAAAACTGACAGCGTGAGGATATATAATGATCCTGCCGCTATCCTTGACTTTTCTGCTGATATGATGTACAGTCTGTGCGAAAAATGTTAGGGAGAAAGATAGAATGAGTTTTCTTGAACTGTTCCTGATCGCTGTGGGACTGAGCATGGACGCCTTTGCCGTCTCGATCTGCAAGGGACTGAGCCTCAAAAAGCTGAAGCCTCAGCATGCGGCGCTGGTGGGCCTGTATTTCGGAGGCTTCCAGGCGCTGATGCCGGTGATCGGGTGGGCACTGGGCTACAAGTTTGAGCATGTGATCAAGAGCGTTGACCATTGGATTGCCTTTGCTCTGCTCACGATCATCGGCCTGAGCATGATCCGCGAGGCAAAGCAGGCGGACGAGCTCAACGACGATCTCAGCTTCAAAACCATGCTGCTGCTCGCCGTCGCAACGAGTATCGACGCGCTGGCCGTCGGCGTGACCTTCGCCTTTCTGCAGGTGCGTATCCTGCCCGCAGCCGCCCTCATCGGTGTGACGACCTTTGTGCTCTCGGCTGTCGGCGTATACATCGGGCATCTGTTCGGCCTGAAATACAAGGCGAAGGCGGAGATTGCGGGCGGTGTGATCCTGATCGGCATCGGGATCAAGATTTTGCTGGAGCATCTGGGTATCATCTAAGGAGGAATCCGTTTGGCATTGAACGCAAAAAGCCGGTTTGTTATCGAAATCCTGCTTGTGTTGCTACTGGCGGGGCTGACGGGGATTTTTACACTGCGCAGTCTCACCGCCGGACTGCGTCCCCTTGGGAACGCATCGCCGCCGATCTCCCCAATAGAGCCTGTGCCGAAGCCGACTTCGGAGCCTTCCCCGGAACCGACGCCGGAACCCACGCCGACGCCGGAGCCGACCCCCGCCCTGCGCAAGCGGACGGAGCTTTTGACGCTGGTTAACCCATGGCATAAGATGCAGGAGGGCTATGAGCCGGAGCTTCGGCAGGTGACCTGGGGTTACGGGGACGACGACCAGTTTATGGACGCACGCGCCGCGGATGCCATGATACAGATGATCGCAGACTGTGTGGAGGCGGGCAACGATCCCTTCGTCTGCTCGGCCTACCGTGATATGACGATGCAGGAGTACCTGTTCAACAACAAGATCGCGCGCCTCGTGTATGAGGAAGGGGTCGACCCCAAAGACGCGCCCGACATCGCCGCCACGACGGTGGCTCTGCCGGGGACGAGCGAACACCAGCTTGGTCTCGCCGCGGATATTATAGACTACAACTACCCTTACTTAAACGAGCATCAGGAGGAAATGCCCACACAGCAATGGCTCATGGAGCACTGTTGGGATTACGGCTTCATCCTCCGCTATCCCGTTGAGAAGAGCGATATCACCGGCATCATCTACGAGCCCTGGCATTATCGCTATGTCGGCGTCGAGGCCGCGCAGGAGATCCGCGATCTCGGCCTCACGCTGGAGGAATACCTTGAACAATACTACGAGCCGATCAATGACTGATCGGCTCATAAAAAACAGGGGCTGTGAAATGTGCTTTCACAGCCCCTGCAATGATTGGTTGCGTAAATTATTTCGCGCCGGGTTTGCCGAGCATGCGGAACATGTTCTTCTTGTATGCCTCCACGCCGGGTTGGTCGAAGGGGTTGACCTGGGACATGTAGCCGGAGATGGCGCAGGCAACCTCAAAGAAGCAGACCAGGGCGGCAAAGCCCTCTTCGTCGCGTCTGGGAACCTCGATGACCATGTTGGGCACGCCGCCCGAGACATGGGCCTCGCGCACGGCGTCAGCGGCGACGCGGCAGACTTCACTGATGTCGCGGCCCGCGAGATAGTTCAGACCGTCGGCGTCTTCCGCCTCCACGGGGAAGGGGAAGCTGCTGCGGCTCTCGGTGAAGCGGACGATGGACTCCATCAGGGTACGCGGGCCCTGCTGGATGAACTGTCCCATGGAGTGAAGGTCGGCGGTGAACTCGACGGAGGCGGGGAAAATGCCCTTGCCGTCCTTGCCCTCACTCTCGCCGTAGAGCTGCTTCCACCACTCGGCCATGAAACGGAAGCTGGGCTCATAGCAGCCGAGGATCTCAATGCCGTAGCCCTTGCCGTAGAGCAGCTGACGCATTGCGGCGTACTGCCAGGCGGGGTTTTCCGGAGAACGCAGATCGAGCGCCTTGAGCTCTTCAATGGCAGCGTCGATGACCTTGCGCACGTCGATGCCGGCGACGGCCATGGGCAGAAGACCGACCGCGGACAGCACGCTGAAGCGGCCGCCGACGTCGTCGGGAACCACGAAGCAGGGCCAGCCGTACTTGTCGGCGAGGCTCTTGAGAACGCCGCGCTTGGCGTCGGTGGTGGCGAAGATGTGGTCGTTGGCCTTGTCACCGTACTTCTTGGCGAGCAGTTCACGGAAAATGCGGAAGGAGACAGCGGGCTCGAGCGTGGTGCCGGACTTGGAGATCACGTTCACGTCGAAGTCCATGTCGCCCAGGGCGGCGATGGTGTCGTTGAGCGCGTCGACGGACAGGGTGTTGCCCATGAAGAAGACGCGGGGATCGCCCTTGCCGGGCATGGGCTTGAGAAGCTCGATCGCGCCGCGGGCGCCGAGGTAGGAGCCGCCGATGCCGATGACGACCAGCGCCTGGGAGCGGGCGCGGATCTTCTCGGCGGTGGCGACGATGGCGTCCAGCTCGGTATCCTTGATACGCTGGGGAAGCTCGGTCCAGCCGGTAAAGTCATAGCCGAGACCGTTTTTCTCGGCGAGTCTCTGGTGGGCGCGGGCAGCCGCCGCATAGTCGGGGCCGGCGGCGGTGAAGAACTGCCGCGCGCCCGAAAGATCTACTTTGACCATGGTGATTACCTCCTGCATAATATGATTTTTTGGTATAAACGATTAACATGACAATTATACCGAACAGAAGGGTGCCTTGTCAATGCTTTCCGATCCCTGCGCAGGCCTGAAAATACCATGTGCAGCATACGGAGATTACGCCCAGGAAAGCCGCCGGATATAAATAACCGCCGGGATTGCCTGCGCTTCTCAGACAGTTCCCGGCGGAAAATGCTTGTATCATGATCAATTCGATAATGCGGCAGGAGGCAGCTCGATCTGCCCGGCGGGCGCTGTCGTCAGCTCAGAACCGTTTCCCATCGGTATCGGTACGGCGTCCGGATCCATCGCCGGCGGCTGGCTCGGCGCGGCGGAGACAATGAGCTCATCGTTCAATACCGGCTCCGGTATCGGCAAACCTGTCAGGGCTTCGGGAGATGACTGCGTCAGATCCGAAGCCGCATTGGAAACCGGGTCAGGCGTCGGTGTCGGTGTGGGAGTCGGTGTCGGTGTGGGAGTCGGCGTCGGTGTCGGTGTCGGTGTGGGAGTCGGTGTCGGCGTCGGTGTCGGTGGAGGCGGCGGAGGCAAGGGAGCCGGTTTCATCGACCAGAGCCACTCAATCAGGTCCTTATAAAAAACCCATATATCCCAAAGCGTCGTGTCGTCCTCCACGGAGGAAGAACCGCCGCTTGCGGGAGGATTCGTACCGACAGCCGGCCGGACAGTCGGCGTCGGAGAGGTACGGATAGTCGGTCTGGGGGATGCGGACGGCGACGGGATCGGCTGCGGCGTAATCGTCGGCGATGGAACGGGCGTCGGTGTCGGCGTCGGTTTTGGGGTGGGCGTTGGCGTCGGTTCCGGAGTGGGGGAGGGCGTCGGTTTCGGCTTCGGTTTTGGCGTAAGGCGCGGCGTTGGCGTCGGAGTCGGTGTTGGAGTCGGTGTTGGAGTCGGTGTTGGAGTCGGCGTCGATGTTGCAAGCGGCGTGGGTGCCGGTGTTGGCGTCGGCGCGGGCTTCTTGTTGGCGCAGCCGCTCATCAAAAAGACGGCAAGTGCAAGCATAATTGCAAGCTTGAGGATCAAACCGCCTGTTTTGCGTATTTGACTTTTCATATTGTTTCCTCGAGAGCTGGCACCGGACGGGGTGCTGTTTGATTTGCAGAAAATTACCAAAATAATTATACCAATATTTTATACTTTTCGCAAGTATTCCGCTCCGCAAATTTCAAAAACGGTTTACATAAAGCCAATTTGTGTGGCGCTCAACCTTCAGGAAAAACTGTTTCCGTCACAGCGAAGTATTTCTCCGCAAAGTCTACCCGCTGCACGCGAAACTCTTTTCCCCGCAGGTATTCGAGGATGCCTGCGTCCGTGGGAAAATCAAAGCGCAGGCGGTAAGAGTACAGCGCCTGTCCCTTTTCGTCGAAGCCCTTATTGAAGCGCTCGCTCCCGTACTTGCCGTCGCCCAAAAGCGGCCAGCCCGCATGCGCCATCTGGACGCGGATCTGGTGCGTGCGGCCGGTCAGCAGTCTGCACTCCACCAGCGAGAGCGGCCCCTTGCTGGTCAGCACGCGGTACTCCGTCACGGCAGTTTTTGCCCCCGGCTCCGGCTTCTCCTTAACAAAAACCTGATTCTTTTTCGCATCTTTAAATAAGTAGTTCTCAAGCCTGCCCGACGCGGGGCGGGGCTTACCCTGCACAGCGCAGAGATAGTACTTCTCGATCTCCCGGTCGCGGATCTTGTCGTTAAGGATGCGCAGGGCTTCCGCGTTCTTGGCGGCGATGACGATGCCGCCGGTGTTGCGGTCGATGCGGTTGCACAGCGCCGGGGCGAAAGAATTTTCCTCCTTCGGCCGCCATTCGCCCTTCTGCGCCATATAGGCCTGGACGTTGGCGATGAGCGTGTTGTAATCCCAGACTCCCGCGCTGTGACACAACACGCCGGGCTTTTTGTCCAGCAGAAGGATGTTCTCATCCTCATAGACGATGTTCAGCCGCGGCGTGCCGACCTTGAGCCAGGAATTCTCCTCGCGGGGCTTTTCAAAAAACTCGTCGTTGATGTAGAGTTGGACGGTATCGCCCGCGTTCAGCCGCGTGTCGCGCTTGGCGCCCTTGCCGTTGAGCTTGATACGCTTGAGGCGGATATATTTTTGCAGCAGGGATTCCGGCAGAAGCGGCACTGCTTTGCCCACAAAACGGTCGAGCCGCTGGCCCGCGTCGTTGTCCCGGATGGTATACTCCTTCATTTCAACAAAAAATCCCCTTCAATACCTCAATTTTTTTGCATTATACTATACAAAAATAGTGTTGACAAGTCCTGACAAGTATTCTATAATACTTGAGCGACTGTGACGAGGTGCTTGCTATGCGTCTGAATCTGAGTTCGATAATCGAAGTGCCGGGCGGTTCCGTTCCCTTTGTGTGTGATCTGGAGACGGACAATCTGGACTTTCCCTCTGTGAAGGCGTATCCGACCAGGCCCCATGCCGAAGGGCGCGTTTTCAACGAGGCTGGCATCCTCCATCTGACGGGTACGCTGACAGCGGAGATGCTGTGCGTCTGCGACCGCTGCGGTGAGGAGTTTGAAAGCACCAAGGAGATGGCGCTCAACGTCATAATCGTGGAGGAAAACCCTGATGACGATCCCTCGCTCTTCACGCTGGAGGGCAACGAGATCGACCTCAGCGAAATCCTCTCCACCTGCTTGATTCTGGACATGGAGACCAAGTTCCTCTGCAAAGAGGACTGCAAGGGCCTGTGTCCGAAATGCGGGAAAAACCTCAACCTCGGCCCCTGCGGGTGCCGGAAATCCCTTGATCCAAGATTTGCTGTGCTTGAGCAGCTTTTGGATAAATCGTAATTTTAATGATGAAGCTGCTCAGAACAGCTGTCAACAGGAGGTGTCAACATGGCAGTCCCAAAAGGAAAAGTATCGAGACAGAGACGTGACAAGAGGCGTTCTTCCGT
>CADAPH010000086.1 GCA_902789745.1 Oscillospiraceae bacterium
ATGGAGCTCCATGACTCCATGGGTCACGGCAACAAGGAGCTGTCCGTTGAAATCGTCAAGGAAAAAGCCTTCTATGAGAAGCTGTGGTTCATCATCCTGATCGGCGCTCTCGCGCTCATCTGCCTCGCTGCCGCCATTCATTTCTATATTCTTCGCAAAACCCGCGCGCTCGAGAAGAAGCAGCAGGAGAGCATGGCCTTTATCAGTGAGATCACCGAGGCCTTCGCCAAGGTCATTGATATGAAGGATCAATATACCAACGGCCATTCCAACCGTGTAGCGAAGTATACGGCTATGCTGGCGAAGGAGCTGGGTTATGACGACGAGACGATCGAGAAATACTACCGCATCGCGCTGCTGCATGATATTGGAAAGATCGGCGTCCCGTCGGAGGTGCTGAACAAGAACGGTAAGCTGACGGATGAGGAGTTTGAGGTCATCAAGTCCCATTCCTCCAAGGGTTACGAGGCTTTGAAGGATATCAGCATCATGCCCGAGCTTGCAACCGGCGCCGGTGCGCACCATGAGCGTCCGGACGGCAAGGGTTATCCCAACCATCTCAAAGGAGACGAGATCCCCAGAGTCGCGCAGATCATCGCCGTGGCAGACTGCTTCGACGCCATGTATTCCAACCGCCCGTACCGCAAGCGCATGAACTTTGAAAAGGCCGTCTCCATCATCAAGGACGTATCCGGTACGCAGCTCACGCCGGATGTGGTGGACGCTTTCCTGCGGCTGGTGGATAAGGGCGAGTTCCGCGCCCCCGACGATCACGGCGGCGGGACGATGGAGGGTATTGACAACATCCACAAGAAACAGGAGAAAGAATAAAAAACACAGCCGGGGCCGATCAGAAGATCGGCCCCGGTCAGCTTTTTATCATGTCATCTTGTATTCCGGCGATGGATTTCCCGGAGAGTCTTTGCGATTACAGGATCAATTTCTCAGGCTGTGCAGCGGGGCGGGGATACGGCCGCCGCGGGCGATGAACTCGGAAGCGCTGCCCGTGTGCAGGGGCATAATGGGCGCGGAGCCCAGAAGCCCGCCGAAGTCCACGCTCTCCCCGATCGTCTTGCCCTTGACGGGGATGATGCGCACGGCGGTGGTCTTGTTGTTGACCATGCCGATGGCGGCCTCGTCCGCAATGACGGCGGAGATGGTATCCGCCGGGGTGTCGCCCGGCACGGCGATCATATCGAGCCCCACCGAGCAGACGCAGGTCATGGCCTCCAGTTTGTCGAGGCAGAGCGTTCCCGCGCGCGCCGAGGCGATCATGCCCGCGTCCTCGGAAACCGGGATAAACGCGCCGGACAGCCCGCCCACATGGGAGGACGCCATGACGCCGCCCTTCTTGACAGCGTCGTTCAAAAGCGCGAGGGCCGCCGTCGTGCCGTGGCCGCCGCAGCGCTCCAGACCCATGATCTCCAGGATCTCGGCCACGCTGTCGCCGACGGCGGGGGTGGGCGCCAGGGAGAGATCCACCACGCCGAAGGGCACGCCCAGACGCTGGGAGGCCTCCTGCGCCACCAGCTCGCCCATGCGGGTGATCTTGAAGGCCGTGCGCTTGATGGTCTCGGCCACCACGTCGAAGCTCTGGCCCTTGCACTCCTTCAGTGCATGGGCCACGACGCCGGGGCCGCTGACGCCGACGTTGATGACCGTCTCCGGCTCGCCGACGCCGTGGAAGGCGCCCGCCATGAAGGGGTTATCCTCCACGGCGTTGGCAAAGACCACGAGCTTGGCGCAGCCCATGGGCCCATATTCCGAGGTCTCTTTGATGATCTTCCCTATGAGCGCCACGGCGTCCATGTTGATGCCCGCCTTTGTGGAGCCCACGTTTACGCTGGCGCAGACAAGCTCCGTCCCGCTCAGCGCCTCGGGCAGGGAACGGATGAGGCGCAGATCGCTCTCGGTGAAGCCCTTGTGACAAAGGGCCGAAAAGCCGCCGATGAAGTTGACGCCGGTCTCCTTCGCCGCCCTGTCGAGGGTTTTGGCGATGGGCGTATAATCCCCCGCCGCGCAGGAGGCCGCCACGAGGGAGATGGGCGTGACGGAGATGCGCTTGTTGACGATGGGAATACCGAATTCGTTTTCAATGTCGCAGCCGGTTTTGACGAGGTTCCCGGCACAGCGGCAGATTTTGTCGTAGATTTTGCGGCAGCAGGCTTCCATATCCGTGTCCGCGCAGTCCAAAAGGCTGATGCCCATGGTGATGGTGCGCACGTCCAGATGCTGCTGGTTGATCATCTGGATGGTCTGGAGGATCTCGCTGCTGTTG
Organism: Oscillospiraceae bacterium; assembly: GCA_902789745.1. Classification (GTDB taxonomy): domain Bacteria; phylum Bacillota; class Clostridia; order Oscillospirales; family Oscillospiraceae; genus Limivicinus. The sequence goes on from CADAPH010000086.1 coordinate 2,279, forward strand.
ATCAGATAGCTCATGTGTTCACCTCAGACCTTGTGCATGGCGTCGAAGATATCCTGACGCTGGATATGCACGTCCAGACCGCGCTCACGGCCTTTTGCCTCAAGATACGTGCTGAGCTCCCCGAAGGACATGCCGCAGTCCGTCAGATCGACCAGCATGATCATGGCGAAATACTCCTGCAGAAGCGTCTGGCTGATATCGAGGACGTTGATTTCCTTCTCCGCAAGCAGGGCGGTGACATAGGCAATAATGCCCTTGCTGTCTTTGGCAAATACGCTGACAATGGCTTTCATAATACAAATCCTTTCTTTATAAGCTCCCTCTCAGGGGGAGCTACAGCCTGTAGACAAAATCCGTTTCCGTGTCATCTCGATCGAGCGAAGCGAGTGGAGAGATCTATAAAGAGAGGTTTTCCATCGTTTTAGATCTCTCGACTCCGGCTTTGCCTTCGCTCGAGACGACATGTACCGGGGTTTGTCTACACATCGAAGCTCTCTGTTTGAGGGAGGCAGAGCGCTTTCTTGGCTCTCTCAAAGAGGGAGGCATTTCACCCCGAGAAGTGTCTGCACAGGTGCTTCACGCAGCAGTTTTCGCAATTCGGCTTTCTCGCGTCGCAGACCGCCCTGCCGTGCAGGACGAGGCAGTGGCAGAAATCCGAGGATTTTTCCGGCGGCAGGATTTTCCGCAGTTCCATCTCGATCTTCACCGGATCCTTGAGATCGTCCACGAGCCCCATGCGGTTCGTCAGGCGGATGCAGTGCGTGTCCACCACCGTGGAACCGGGCACCTTGAAAACGTCGCCGAGGATGAGGTTTGCAGTCTTGCGCCCCACGCCGGGAAGGGCGGTCAGCTCCTCCATGGTGCGCGGCAGTTCCCCGTTGTACTTTTCCAGCAGCACCTGGGAGCAGGCGACGATATCCCTCGCCTTTGCGCGGAAGAAGCCGCAGGAGTGGACATACTTCTCCACCTCCCCTACGTCGGCCTCCGCGAAGGCCTCCAGCGTCGGAAAGCGTTCAAAGAGCGCCGGGGTGATCTGATTGACCCGCTCGTCCGTGCACTGGGCAGCCAGCCGCACGGAAAACAGCAGCTCATAGTCCTTGCCCCAGTCGAGCGTGCAGCCCGCCTCCGGGTACTCCTCCAGCAGCAGCCGCACGATCTCCTGTACCTGATCGGGCGTCCTCATGACGGTCATCCTCTCTGTGTCTGATCTCTCTGTCATTCCGTGCATCAGTGAAGGATCTTTCCGTTCATGTATGTAAAGGCAAAAGATTCTTCGCTTCACGCAGAATGACACACTGTTTTATCTCGCCAGCTGGATCGCGCCGCCGCATTCAATGGTGTCGATTTCCTGCTTGAAATAGATGCCGCGGAAGAGATACTGCACCTGCATCGGGAAGCTGCGCGCCTCGCCGCCGGAGAGCGGGATGGTGTGCATGGTCGTGGCGATCAGCGTAGAGTGAAGAGTGCTGTTGTCGTCGATATTGACGTCCGGTGTGTCCGAAGACTGGTAGCTGTCTCCGACAGAGACGTTGACGGCGTTGCGCGAGGCAATGATCTGGAGCGAATAGGATTCCAGATAGACGTCCACCTTGACTCCCACGGTGTTCGCGTCCATAATCCCCGCCGTCCAGTCGGCGCGGACGTTCAGGGGCACGCCGGTCTCGGAGCGGAAGCTGCCGGAGCCGATGACCTGACCCACCGGGACGGGCGTCGGGGTCGGGGCAGGCGTCGGCGTGGGTACCGGCGTCGGCGGAGGCGTGGGCACCGGCGTCGGAGGAACGGGCGTCGGCATGATCGTGGAGACAGGCATCGGCGTCACCGTCGGCGCGAGGGTTGGTACCGGCGTCACCGCATAGGGATCATAGCCGAGCTCCTGCACCTCTTTCTTTTCCCGCTCCATATCCAGCAGCAGGGCGATCGCCGTAGCCATCACCAACAGAAAGACAATGATAAACAAAAGCGCTTTGATTTTTCCTTTTCGCATAAAAAGCTCCTTATGGTTTCCGCATCTGTGCTGCCGCGCGATGCGTAATTGACGGTATTATACCGCAGCGGCGCGGAAATGTCCACAGCCTTCCGCCCGGCTTTGGTATGTTTTGTCAATCAGATAGACGAAGCAGGGTAAAAAAAGTTCGCTGCCCCGCCTCAAGATTCCTTTTACAAACGGGCGGCGCGATGTTATAATAGATTGATTTTGCCAGTCTCTCACGAAAGGAGCGCAGCTTATGTATCAGCCGCTTGCGGATGAAATCCGCCCCAATTCTCTCGATGACGTGGTCGGGCAGCAGCATATTCTCGGCAAAGGCGGCCTGCTGCGCCGGATCGTGGAGAGCGGGCAGATCCCGAACATGATCTTTTACGGCCCCTCAGGCACCGGCAAGACCACCGTGGCCCGCATCATCGCCCAGCGCACAAACCGCACCCTGCGAAAGCTGAACGCCACGACCGCGGGCATCGCCGACATCAAGCGCATCATCGACGAGCTGGACACCTTCCTCACCCCCGGCGGCGTACTGTTGTATCTGGACGAGATCCAGTATTTCAACAAGAAGCAGCAGCAATCGCTTTTAGAGTTTATCGAGGACGGGCGCATCACGCTGATCGCCTCGACGACGGAGAACCCGTATTTCACGGTTTTCAACGCCATCCTCAGCCGCTCCACCGTCTTTGAGTTCAAGGCCATCACCGCCGGGGACGCAAAGCGCGCCGTGCAGCGGGCGGTGGATATCATGAACGCGCGGCAGAACGAGCCGCTTATATTGGAGGACGGCGTGCTCGACCATATCGCCGCCGCCTGCGGGGGCGACGTGCGCAAGGCGATCAACTCCGTGGAACTGCTGTTCTCCGCTTCGGTGGGCGGGGTCATCACGCTGGCCGACGCGAAGGCTGTCACCCAGCGCAGCGCCATGCGCTACGACCGGGAGGGGGACGAGCATTTCGATATCCTCTCAGCCTTGATGAAATCCCTTCGCGGCTCCGACCCCGACGCGGCGCTGCACTATCTGGCGCGGCTTCTGGAGGTCGGCGATCTGATCGGCGCCTGCCGCCGCATCCTCTGCTCGGCGAGTGAGGACGTGGGGCTTGCGTATCCCCAGGCTGTATCCATCGTGAAGGCCTGCGTGGACTCCGCCCTGCAGCTCGGGCTTCCCGAGGCAAAGCTGCCTTTGGCGGAGGCGTGTATCCTGCTTGCCACCGCGCCCAAGTCCAACACCGGCGTCATGGCCATCGACAAAGCCTGGGCGGATGTCCGCGCCGGGCGCACCGGCCCCATCCCGCGGGAGCTCCAGAACGTCCACGCCGACGGGACGGGCTTTGAGCGGGAACAGGGTTATCTCTACCCCCACGACTTTCCGAACCACTGGGTACGGCAGCAGTATTTGCCCGACGCGCTCAGGGGGACAAAATACTACGAATACGGCGACAACAAGACGGAACAGGCGGCGAAGCGCTACTGGGAGGAGATCAAGAAGTAATGGACATTCAGGTCGGCGATATTCTCACCATGAAAAAAGCACACCCCTGCGGCGCGAAGCAGTGGCAGGTACTGCGCACGGGCGCGGACTTCAAGCTCCGCTGTCTCGGCTGCGGGCACGAGGTCATGGGCCCGCGCAGCAAGTTTGAAAAGAACATCAAGCAGGTGCAGCGAGAGACGCAGGAATGAACGTGGTCTATATCCTCCGCTGCGGGGACGGCACGCTCTATACCGGCTGGACGAATGATCTTGAAAAGCGGCTTAGAACCCACGCCGCCGGGAAAGGCGCGAAATACACCCGCGCCCGCCTGCCCGTGACGCTGGTCTATACCGAAGTCTATGAGAGCGAGCATGAAGCCCGGAGCCGGGAGTACAGCATCAAACGGCTTGGCAGAAGCCAGAAGCTTTCCCTCATCAAGGAAAAGGAGAACGCGGAACATGAGAAGAACGGAGCTTGACCTCTGCCGGATCTTCGGCTGCCTTGCGGTGCTGATGATTCACGCGGGGGCGGATATCTATCATGAGGTTCCGGTGCAGAGCTTCTCCTTTGTGCTGCTCAACTTCATCAGCACCGCCGTCCGCGGCGGGGTGCCGCTGTTCTTCATGCTCAGCGGGGCGCTTTTCCTATCAAGGGCAAAGCTGGATACAAGGCGGCTGCTCATTCATCACGCGCTGCGGATGACGGGGCTCTTCTATCTGTGGTCGCTGTTTTATGCTCTGCTCCGCGTATTCAGCGGCGCGCTGCCGTTCGGGCAGGATTTCTGGCTTGCCGTCGTTTCCGGGCACTATCACATGTGGTTTCTGCCGGCGATGGTGATGTGTTACCTGTTTTTCCCGCCGGTACACGCAGCGCTCCACGGGCAGAAGCTGGACGGGCGCTATCTGCTCGGCCTCTTCTTCGGCCTCGGGCTTTTGATGGCGAACCTCAATCTCACGCCCGATCCCGCACCCGTCCTGTTTCGCTTTACACAGAATTTCAGCCTTGACTACCTGCCTTATCTGGGTTATGCTGTCTGGGGATGGTGGCTTGCGTCGAAAAAGCTGCCGGAGAAGACGCTGTGGCTCGCGCCGCTCGTGTATCTTGCGGTGACGCTGATCGCCGCGCGATGCAACCGCTGGTACTCCGATTACAAGGGCGCGGCGGACGGGTGGCTGTTCAGTTACTTCTCGATCCCGAGCTTTCTGCAGGCGAGCGCCGCCTTCTGCTTTTTCCTGGCCCTGCGGGATCGGGAATTTCGGCACGGCGCATGGATTGCAAAGCTTGCCGACGCGACGCTCGGCGTATACCTGATCCATCCGCTGATGATCAACGTGCTGGAGCGTTTCGGTCTTGCAGTTACACCGGAGGCCCCGGTTTTGAGTCTGCTCGGCTTTTTTACGATACTGTCGATCGTGTGCTTTGCCATTGCCCTGGCCGCCCGCAGGATTCCGGGCCTGCGTAAAATTATGTAATCTTGATTATGTAAACAATACACTGTTTAGAGATAGAGGACAGATAGAATGAAGAATTTCCTGAAGATCACCTGTCTTGTGCTGCTGATCGCGGAGCTGCTGCTTTTGGAAAAGCTCCGTATTGAGACCCCGATGCTGACCGAGTCGCGCATTAAGCCCCCGGCGGCGGCAACGCAGACCTATGCGCCCGACGTGGTATACAGTCCCCTGCCTGCGCTGACCGCCGCGCCCGCGCCGGTTTCGGAGGCTGCGCCCGTGTCCACGCCCGAACCCACGCCGGAGCCGCCGAAGGAGTACATCGTCTCCGTCATCGGCGACTGCACGCTCTGGTCGAACGCCAACTATGAGCGGCATCCCGCGGGTTACGCCGGGGTTATAGGCGACGATTATGCCTACCCCTTTTCCAACACGGTGCAGTTTTTCAATAACGACGAGTTTACCATCGCCAACTGCGAGTGTACGCTCACCGATAATCCGAACCTGACTTATGACTACACGCAGGTGGTCTTCCCCTTCCGCGCCCCCACGGCCTACGCGGAGATCTTCAACGAGGGCGGCGTGGACTTTGTCACCACCGCCAACAACCACATGATGGACTGCTACCAGGCGGGCGCGGACAGCACCTACGCGGCGCTGGAGGCGCACGGCGTCCCCTACGGCAAGGAGGGCGAGGCGCAGATCATCAATACACCCAACGGCCTGAAGATCGGCGTCTATTGCTCCGGCACCGACCTTGCGCCCAACAAGAGCAAGGCACTCAGCGCCATTGCCCAGCTTAAAGCTGAGGGCGCCGACTACATCATCTGCGCCTTCCACTGGGGGCAGGAACTCTATTATGAGCCGAACGCCGCCCAGAAGGATCTGGCCCACGCGTGTATCGACGCGGGCGCCGATCTCATCTACGGCAGCCACACCCACTGTCTGCAGCCCATCGAGCTCTATAACGGCGCCGTAATCCTGTACTCCTGCGGCAACTGGACCTTCGGTGGGAACACGATGCCCTCCGACCCCGATACCGCGATCTTCCAGCTCCGTCTGGTGCGCGGGGAGGATGGTCACCTCGTCCCGGTGGGCATGGACATCATCCCCTGCTGCGTCAGCAGCAATATCGAGGGCGCAAACACCAAGGCGCAGAACTACAACGACTACTGCCCGACGCCTTATGAGACAGATTCTCAGGAGTACATGCGCGTGATGAATAAGCTCTATGGGGAGTATCAGCCCGCCTCTCAGGGCGCGGACTACTCCGATTACTACGCCAGCCGCGCTACAGAATAACAACACAGATAACTGATAGCGCGCCGCCGTGAGAAATCTCAGCGGCGCGCTTTCCATGGAGAATAAACATGAACGGTTTTTCATCCGACGGATACATCGTCGATCAGGACTATTTCGGCGACTACGAATACCGCACCATCCCCGCCAGCCGCAACGGCTGCGGATGGATCGCAGTATATAACATGCGGCATTACCTCGGCCATGGGACGGATTTCAAAGAGGTAATTCATGAGATGGACGGAATGCACACGCTGCGTATCCCCGGGCCCACCACCATGCCGGTTATGCGCGCGTACCTGAAGAAGTATATCCCCGAAATGGAAGAGCAGGAGGGCCGTGAAGCTGCGCTCACTGCGGCGCGCGGGAGCCGCGCAGGCATCCTGCGGTACAGCGAGGCGGAGGTGCCGCACTTTATCTCCTTCATCCGCGACGGCGACGCTTTTCGCTTTTTCAACGTCAACGACGGACTGGAGGATTTCACTTCCTCGATGGAGATGTTCTTTGCCACGCATGTCAAACCGTCGAAATATGTATCGGTTTTTATACTAAAACCCGATAGAAATCTTTGATTCTTTCCGGCCAGAATTGCGCCATACTTCGTTGGAGCCCTTGACCATATATCTCCATTATGCTCTGCGGAGCAAGAACGCCCGCGGCCTGAGCCGCGGGCGCTTTATGATTTCAGCAGCTGGGATTGAACTTCTGCCTGGTCTGCTGCACCTTCTGTTCGGGCGCGGTATCGGTCTGATACCAGCCCTTGGCGGTCATCTGCTGGTAGATGCTGTCGCCCATGGAGAGGGCGTCGTCAAAGGCGTTGGCAAAGGTCTGTCTCACGTTCGCGGTGCTGGATTCGATCGCGCCGTGCATATACAGATCGCAGACGCTCTTGGCGTCGAGAAGAAGGCCTTCCATAATGCATTTATCATCCATGTCGTTCACCTCACACAAGATTGTAGAACTGCTGGTACATCTGGCAGTGGCGCTGCGCCATCTGCTTCACCTGGGTGCGCAGGGAATTGTCCTGGAGCTGGTCGGCCGCATTGCGGAACTGTGTCGCCAAAAGCTGTGCGTGGGAAAGCGCGTCGTCCACATAGAGAAGTTCTTTGGTCGTCATCGGGAATCTCCTTTCCAAGTCCGGGATCAGATTCGATCCCTTTGTCCGTAGTATTCCCGCGTGATTTTGATTTATACGTGTTTAAAACGAAAAGACGGCGCACAGATCGCGCCGTCTCTCCCGTTTTGTCTCCCCCTGTATTATCAAGAATGCTTACCGATCAAAGCAGCGTGCAGACCACGCCGATCAGCATGCCGACAATGAGCAGGGCGGAGGGATCAAATCTGAGATCGTCCATGGTATACTCTCCTTTGTTTTTTGTTTGATGAGCTTTAGACGTGGGCTTTGGAAAAATGTTCCCGAATTTAAAAGAAATTTTTCTCCGCCCAGGCGAATATTTTTTGTTGACATCCGCCCCTGTCTATGCTATCATACTCAAGCGGCATCGTGTGCAGAAGTACCCAAGAGGCCGAAGGGGCTCCCCTGCTAAGGGAGTAGGCCGGTTTAGACCCGGCGCGAGGAGGGTTCAAATCCCTCCTTCTGCGCCAGCGAAAACCCTGTAATCTCAACGGTTACAGGGTTTTTTGCTGCCCTTTGACCCTTATTCTGACCCTTTACGAGCCGTGAAACCCTGGACACATAAGGCTTTGACGGCACTTTATGGAATTGAAGTGCTTGAAACCTGCCGGTAAAACTGCTCCACATGGTCTGCCGACGCCTGCCGCATCTTCTGAGAAACATGCCCATACACATCCAGCGTGAAGCTCGCCGTCGCGTGGCCGAGATTTGCCTGCACGGTCTTGATGTCGTCGCCGCTTTCAATGGCGATCACGGCGTAGCTGTGCCGCAGATCGTGAAAGCGCAGCCAGTCCAACCCGATCTCACGGACAATATCCTTGAAGTGGTGATAGACGGTAAAGTGGCAGAGGTGTGCGCCGAACTCATTGGTGAACACCAGATTCCACCGGTTGTCCCACGCCACGTCCGCGATCTCCCGACGATGCTTCTGCAGCCGCTTTTCCTTCTCCAGAAACCGCATGACGGAATCCGCAACGGTCACAACGCGGCTTCGGCTGTTCTTGGTCGGCACGAGGGCATACTCGCCGCCGACCTTGTTCGTCTTTTGAAGCTGCTTGTTGATGTAGAGTGTGTGGCGTTTGAAGTCCACGCAGTCCCAGGTGAGGCCGAGGATTTCGCCCTGCCGCAGCCCGGTAAAAAGCGTCACCAGAAACAGATGCTCATAGGGATCGCCCTGAATGGCCTTGAGAAAAACCGCAATGTCTTCCTGCTCCATGGGTTTGATCTCTTTCCTGCGCGCACGCGGAAGATCACACATATCCGCCGGGTTGCTGCGGATCATGCCCAGCTTTACCGCCTGGGTCAGGGCTCGGTGCAGAATCCCGTGGACATTCTTGATCGTCTTGGGGGACAGTCCCCTTTCCAGAAGCAGGCGATTGTACATGCGCTGGATTTGCGGTGCAGCCAGCTCAGTCAGACGAATGCGGCCCAGACTTGGGATCAGAAAGCGCCTGCACACGCTCTCATAGGAGTTTCGCGTGTAGGGCTTGACCGACACGGCGACATAGGTTTCGAGCCACACTTGCAGCCATTCGCCTACGGATTCCTTGAGCGGTTCAAGATAGCTGCCGTCGTCGATCTCCGCCGTGACCTTCGTCAGCTTTTCGCGCACTTCCTTCTGCGACGCACCGTAAATGGAGCGCTGGATCTGCTTCCCTGTCCGGGTATCGAAGCCCACGGAGTAACGGCCTTCCCAACGTCCGTCAGCACGTTTGCGGATCGTACCGCCGCCTCTTGCATTCTTGGTCGATTTCTTGTTGCCCAATAATACCTCGCTTTCCTCAGCGTTGAACCTGTACCTGTTAAAACAGATTCCACTCTGATTATATCACTTTAACACTTTAAATCAAGTTTTTTATGCTGCCCTCCCGCCGTTTTTTGACGGGAGGGCTTTTTGCGTCGGTTGCGTCGATTGCGTCGGTATTTCAGGGACCGGATGCCGCCTCCAAAACATCGACGCAATCGGACGCATCGACGCATGTGAGGTCGGCCAGGTGAATGATTTTGTCCTTGTGTCCGCGGCTTGTCCGGTAATTCACACCGTAATCCTGCTCCAGCTTCGAGGCCGAGGCGTTCAGGCGGCGCGAGAGAGTATTCGGTTTGGTGTCCGGTCCTAGACTGTCGCGCAGGATTTCGAGAAGCTCTGTCGCTGTGCCGTGCCATTCGTGACAGTCGGAGATGAACATCCGCACCGCTTCCAGCACCTTGTCCCGCTGGCTCGGCTCGTCGCGTCCATACTCGATGAAATCCCAATGCCGGGTCTGATCGTTGAAGCGCAGCTTGAGCTGAATGTCTGCCATCTCGCGCCCGGTCACATCAAGCGTTGCTTCCGGAGATAATCGGGACGGCTTTTGCAAAACCAGCGCGCCGTCCGCGCAGCCGAGCAAACCGGTCGTGCCGGAGATCATGTTGAAGGCGTCGCTGGATTCTTCCTTGCGCGTGTGGTGGACTAGGAGGATCGTGATATTAAATTCGTCCGCGATGTTCTTCAGCGTGGTCATGATTTCGTAGTCCCCGGCGTAGCTGTACTTCTCCGCTTTTGCCGGACGGATACGCTGCAGCGTGTCGATGATCACAAAGCCCACATGTGGATGCTCGTCCAGGAAACCGGTGAGCTGATCTTCAAAGCCGCTGCTCAGAAGTGCGGACTCCGTGGCAATGTAGAGTGGTCCGGCCTCGCCGCCGGTCACATCGTTGAGCCGCTGTTGGATGCGTTGCTGGGTATCTTCGAGACTCACATACAAGACTTCACAGCGCGAGGTTTTCAGATCCCACACCGGGACACCCTTGCTCACGCAGTCCGCCAGCCAGAGCACCAGCCAGCTCTTGCCGATCTTCGAGGCCCCGGCAAGGATGTAAACACCCTTGCCGATCAGCTTCTCGATCAGAAATCCCGTTGGCTTAAACTCCATATCCATCAATGCATTGCCCTCAACTGTATTCAGTTCCAATACTTTCAGGCCCAGAAGCTGCCGGATATGCTTTGCCGATTCCAGCTCGTTCAGCTCGGGATTCAAACGCATATCGTAGTCCAGCACGTCGCCGCTTGCTTCACAGTTGAAGCAGCGCCATGTATTGTCTGCATTGAGCAGCGCGCGATTTCCGCAGCACGGACACTGTGTTGCAAATGCGCTGGTCTCGATATCTTCAGCCTCCAGATATTGCTTCAGCAGCGGGCGCAGATGCTGTCTTGCTTTTTCTCTCATGAGCATATCCTCAAGAGGCATTGGCTTCGATCCAGCGGATCAGACGATCCTTCGGTACAAGCATTCGCCTGCCGATGTGCAGCGTGGGGAATCCTTCACTGCGCATGAGTGCATAAGCGTTGGAACGGGAGATGCCGAGTACGGCGGCAACCTGAGTGGCATTCAGGGTCAGGGAAAGCTGATCGAAAGATGTGATGGTGTTGGTAGTTCTCATAGTGACTCCTTTGTTTTTTTACAATTATATGTTTCCTTCTTATAACAGTTATCTACTGTCCCCGTTGAAAGAATCTGACGGCAGCGATTCACTTTTTGAAGAAGATCTCTTCTTGATTCATTTTTCCTCCTTCATCTAGCTCCCTGAGATACGTTGTTTTTTTAGCCCTTTTCCTTGTAAACTTTTTGTGAACGGCTCAAAAAGCAAGTAATTTCAACGAAAAGTTTTTTCAAACTTATTCTGCCAGATTGAGATTTTCAAGCGATTATGATATGATTTTGAAAAAGATCATATCGTGATAGGATGATTGCAATGAAGTTCAATCGGAGCCGAGAGCAGAAAGCCATGGAGTCTGCGTGGGAAAAAATCATACGCAGTTCTGCACCAGTGGGCAAACTCAATTCGATCAAACTCTATGGCCCGCGCGGCAGCGGAAAGACCCACTTTGTTCAGGATCTTGTTCGCACCCAACGCGGCAACTATTACATGAGTTTCGAGGGGATGACCAGGGAAGAAGCGCTGCAGAAGTTTGCAAGGCTCTATCTTCCCGAGGACGCTGTCGTCTCAAGCTGGGCAGACGCGGCCAAAGCATTCGCCGAGCTGCGGTATCATCGCCGTACACTTTTGATTTTTGAAGACGAGGCCGAGGAACTTCAGAGAGAATGCAAAGAGGCTTTCGCACCGTATACACGTCGTAAAGGCCTCTTCCGTATCTGTGAGATCACGCACGAAATCTCCCCGAAAGAAAATCATTGTGTTCCAATTCCCTTTTTATCCATTGCAGATTACTGCGAAAATCTATCCGTGTATACGCGGGCAGATGTCATGCGTCTTCATGCTTTGACAGGCGGCATCCCGGCAGTTGCTAAGGAGCTGGAGACACAGCGGAGCTTTGAAGAAAACGTGCGTCAGCTGCTTGCTTTTGATTCTGTTTTCTCCACGTACCTGCCGGAAAGGATGCGCCTTTTCTTCCGCACACCAGAGAGCTATTACCCACTGCTCAAGAGCATTGCGATCGGACACAATCGCCTGAGCGAAATTGCAAAGGACGCGGGCTTTCCCAATAACAAATGCGGAAAATATCTCGAAGCTTTGATAGACGCAGGCTTCGTCGTTGCAGAGCATGACAAAGGCAGCTATGCAAAGTATTATCTGGCAAACAGCTATTACGCAGCATGGTGTCGTTATGTCTGGCAGCAAAAAAGCGAACAGATCATGCGTCCGGATGAACATTTGTATTCTGTCCTCTCTGATTTGGATGAAGCGCTCGCACTTCCGTTATTTCAAAATGCATGCCGACGATTTATAAATATTGAAATAAGCTCCAACCCTGATCGCATTTGGCCAGAAAGCTCGCATGTAACCCGCCATTTGCTTCCCGTAAAAATGCAGGGCGGGAGCAGCGTTATTCTGGACTTTTGTGAACATGAATATGGTGGTTCCGAGGTCTACGTTTTGCCGCAGTCTTTGACGATGCGCTATACAAAAGCAGAGCTTCAAGCTATTTTGAGAGCGGTTAAAGGAACAGTTTCGCTTTTTGAAACAGAGATCACGGTGTTCGGCCTGGAGCGATTCAGTGATTGGTGCGTTCATGAGTCAGCGAAACGTGAATATCTGCATGAAGTCACGATGGACAGACTGCGGTATTGAAAGCATTAGAAAAACTCTCCCAGATGTGTGAGTGATGAAGCCCATACATCAGGGAGAGTTATAGAATTGTTTTTACCTGCTTTGGCAAGCAGGGCAGGTGTGGACACACTTTGCAAAAATGCTTCCTCCCGCAAAGCGTCAGCAAGCAATGCAGGTGTCATGACACTCTGCTTTTTTTGAATCGGCAAGCAGGGCAAATGTCATGACACTTTGAAAAAAGAATTTCAGATTTCATCTGAAAGCTGCGCGATTCTGCGAATCGCTTTCTAGAGCCAGGGGCACTTTTATCTCAGAAATGTTGTTGTCACGATCTGGGCAACATGGTATTATATAGAAAAGCTGAACCTGAAATGTTTTCTAAAGAGATATAGAGGAGGCGTCACCTATGATCGATAAGGGACGTTTTGATAAGATACTAGCGCGCTATATGGATGACTTCGCGTGTCGGTGGAATGATGATCAGGAGTATTACAAGTGGAATGCAGTCCAGCATTTTCAAAAAACATGGAATATCAGAGCGGATAATTTTGCTGATATGTTGGCAAGTGCGCTCTCCAAAGCATACAATCTGCTTGCAAGCTATAATAATTATCCCGCATCAATGATCATTGAATTTGCCAAAGCAGCACCTGAAGATGTGCGATCTATGTTCCGTTCGCTGTACGATGAGTCGCAAGATGTGTGTGCTCGGATTTCCGCATTTAAAAACAAGTCCGAAGAGTTAAAGAAAAAATATAATCCTGACGCGAAACAGCATTATCAACATGAGAATGCAATCACAACATATTTGTGGCTACGCTTTCCTGAAAAGTATTGTATCTATAAATATGAAGACATCCGGAACACTGCTTCTGAACTAAAAAGCGACTACTTATTCAAGCAAGGAGCATATTTGGAAAACATTCGGAATTATATCAAACTGAGCAATGAAATCACCAAATTACTGCAAAAAGAAGATACGTGTTCGCAAATGATCCAAAGTTATTTGACAAATGCTGGCTGTGATTATCCTCAGCCGAGAACTTTGACTAGCGACTTTATCTTTTATACCAGCCGTTTTATCGTCCAAGAAGATGCCGTCGAGCCGGAGAGCGATGATTGGTGGCCTTCAGCACAAGATTACACCCCTGGATTTACCAAAGAGAAGTGGCTCGAGCTGCTGAATAATCCCAATATCATTGGGCCTATTTGGGGCAGTACACTTGCTTCTTTCTACGCGGCAGGCGGAGAGGCAACCTGCACGCAGATTGCGGAAGAGACAAACGATTCCCCATACTCCATCAGCGGCCGCTGCACAAATCTTGCAAAACGCATCCATAAGGAAACGAAATGCAAACTGCTGGAGCAGGATGGCAAGAAGCGGTATTGGCCGATTCTGTTTCAAGGAAAAAATGCAGGAAGTGGTATCCCTGGCAGTTTCATCTGGAAGCTACGCCCGGAACTCTATGACGCACTGACTGATTTTGATATTGTGGGTAAATACGGAAAACAAACTGTTGACCCACCTGTGGTGAATCCGGATGAACTTCAATCAAAAGCCGAGTTCAGACGTTGGTTCCGACCGTTCCTGGATGCATTGGTCGAGTTAGGCGGCAGCGCACCGCGTTTGAAGGTCCATGAAAAAATCATCTCCATGTGTGGTATCACGGAAGAAGAGCTAAGTAAGAAAAGCAATGCCGGAACAGCAATCATCACGAATCAGTTTGACTGGTCTCGCAACTATCTCAATTATGAAGGCTTTTTGGATTCCTCCGCTCCAAATGGCATATGGAAGCTCAACGAGCTGGGCAAGAAGATTTTGATGACGGAAGATCTCGCCGGAAAGATTATTGCAAAATGGGTAAAAATCAAAACAGCGCAAAGAGAAGGGCAGCCTGTTCCTGTGATAGAT
>CADAPH010000087.1 GCA_902789745.1 Oscillospiraceae bacterium
TGGATGCAGCGCATGACGACGGCGGCATTCTCAGGCGGGAGCACATAGCCCCGTTTTCGCAGCTCTTCGGCGATGATCGCCATGCTGCCGCGCTCAATTTCCGCGGGGAGCGTCTTCATCGGCGTATTCCTCCATGATCTCATAGATCCGCTTCATGTCCAGCGCCTCGCGCACGGCGTCGGCCAGCAGATCGTACTGCCGGTTCCGGTACGCGGCGCGGGTCTCGAGTTGAACGTGCGGAATTTCAATTCCCTTCCGTGCCGCAAGGAACAGCGCCAGCTTTTCCACAAGCTCCCCGCTGTCGAAAAGCCCGTGCAGGTACGTCCCGAACACGCTGCCGCAGACCGCGCCGTCCGTCCCGCCGTCCGCAAAGCGGCAGAAGGGCGGCGCTCCGTTTGTTATGGTCTGCCCCATGTGGATCTCATAGCCCGCAAGCGCCGCGCCCGCGAAGGGTTCGCAGGTGCAGACCGCATGTCGGCGCGTTCGCGTTTTTTCCCCGGTGAACACGGTATCCACGGGCAGAAGGCCGAGCCCGGGCAGTTCGCCCCTCTGCTCCGTGCCGAGGGGATCGGAAAGCGTTCTGCCAAGCATCTGATACCCGCCGCAGATGCCGAAAACGGGCGTCCCGCGCCCCGCCGCGTCAACGATCGCGTCGGCAAGGCCGCTGTCATGCAGCCAGCGCAGATCCCCCATCGTGTTCTTCGTACCCGGCAGGAGAATACAGTCGGGTCTGCCCAATTGATCAACCCGGCTTACATAGTGAACGCCGAGATTTGGGTGCTCGTCCAGCGGGGCGAAATCTGTAAAATTGGAGATGTGCGGCAAGCGGATGACGGCAAGCTCCAGCGCCCGCCCTGCCTGTACACGATCCAGCCGCGGGGCAAGGCTGTCCTCGTCGTCAATATCCACCTTCAGAAAGGGGACGACGCCGAGCACCGGAACCTCCGTCAGCTCTTCCAATTGTTTCAGGCCAGGGCGCAGCAGCTCCGTGTCGCCGCGGAACTTGTTGATGACCGTCCCCTCTACGCGCTGCCATTCCTCGGGGCGAAGCAGGGCGACCGTGCCGTAGAGCTGGGCGAAGACGCCTCCGCGGTCGATGTCGCCGACGAGCAGCACCGGCGCGTCCACCAGCTCCGCAAGGCCCATGTTCACAATGTCGTCGTCCCGCAGGTTGATTTCCGCCGGGGAGCCCGCGCCCTCGATCACGAGAATGTCGTTTTCGGCGGCGAGACTTTTGTAAGCGGCCAGAATCTCGGGGATCAGGCCGCGCTTCATTTTGAAGTATTCCTTCGCGTCATAGTGCCCGCGCACCTCGCCGTTCACGATGAGCTGGCTGCCCGTATCGCTGGAGGGCTTTAGCAGAATGGGGTTCATGCGCACATCGCATTCGATCCCGGCGGCCTCGGCCTGCACCGCCTGGGCGCGGCCCAGCTCCAGCCCGTCGGGGGTGACATAGCTGTTGAGCGCCATGTTCTGGCTCTTGAAGGGGGCGGCGCGATAGCCGTCCTGCGCGAAGATGCGGCACAGGGCGGCGACCAGCAGACTCTTGCCCGCACCGGACATGG
Organism: Oscillospiraceae bacterium; assembly: GCA_902789745.1. Taxonomy (GTDB): domain Bacteria; phylum Bacillota; class Clostridia; order Oscillospirales; family Oscillospiraceae; genus Limivicinus. The sequence continues at coordinate 1,566 of CADAPH010000087.1, forward strand.
TGCCTTGGATCATGATTTTTTTAGCCATGTAGCACCTCCGAAAGCATGTTCAGCAGCGCGCCGTTTTCCTCCGCCGTGCGGATCGCTATGCGATACCAGCCGGCAGACAGACCGGCGAAATTGGAACAGTCGCGGATCAGAATGCCGCGCGCGCGCAGCTTGTCCGCGAGGGTGGGATCGTCGGATTGAAACAGCAGATAGTTCGCCTGACCGGGAAGCACGCGCAGACCGAGCGCCGTGAGCGAAGCGAACATGCGCTGCCGCTCTTTGGCAATCAATGTCCGCAAGCGGTTTACATAATCATATTCCCACAGAGCCGCGGCGCCCCCAGCCTGCGCGATGTGCGACACCGCCCAAGGTGGCCCGGCGCTTTGCAGCCGCTCCGCCAGCGCTTCGTCCCCGCACAGGGCATAGCCGAGGCGCAGCCCCGCCATGGCATAGGTCTTTGTGAAGGCTTTGAGGATCACCAGCTTCGGAACAGCCGCAAGCGCCCCGGTTAGACTGTACGCCTCCGGGTCGGTACAGAAATCGAGAAAGCATTCGTCCACTGCGAGAACGGCGTCGATTCTCCGGCAGCGATCCAGCAGGGACAGGAGCAGCGCCCGCTCCGTCAGCAGACCTGTGGGATTGTTGGGATTGCAGAGGAAGACCACTTCGCAATCGGGCGAAATCTGCTCGACACAGTCTTCCGTCATGCGGAAATCAGATGGGGGCAGGGGAATCTCCGTGACCTCACAGCCCACCGCCCGCAGGGCAAGCGCGTACTCGGCAAAGCCGGGGACAAACACCGCGGCCTTTTTCGGGCGCAGCGCAAGACAGAGCCGCCAGATCAGATCCGAGGCTCCGTTTCCGCAGACGATGCGGGACGCCGGGACGCCGTGATGCTCCGCCAGCGCCGCGCGGAGCTCCCTGCACAGGGGGTCGGGATAACGATCCGCGTCCGCCAGCGCTTCGATCACCGAAGCCCTTACCCCGTCGGGCAGGCCGAGCGGGCTGACGTTGGCCGAGAAGTCCAGCGGCTTTTTGCCGTATTCACTTTCAAATCCGGCCCAGTCGCCGCCGTGTGTCAGATGCATTGTCGTCCATATCCGTCATTGCGAACCAGTGCGCACACTGGTGTGGTAATCCGTCTCCTTTTCAGATAATGATACAGAGCAGCCTCGCCGCTCCAAACACCGCCAGACCAAGCACTGCCCCCGCGTATTCCAGACGGCAGGCGCGGCGGATGTCGCCGGGGACGATCGCGCGGCGCTGATCGCCGATCCAGGGCTTGTCGTGTCTCACGCCGAAATAGGTTGCCGGGCCGCAGAGACGCAGTCCGAGCGCCCCGGCCATTGCCGCCTCGCACTGGGCGGAGTTGGGGCTCTCGTGCTTGCGCCTGTCCCGCCGCCAGATGCGCAGTGCCGAGGCTGCGTCCTCCCCCATGATCCGCGCCGCCGCGATGAGCAGCAGGGCGGCGAGGCGCGCGGGGATATAATTTGCCGCGTCGTCCAGCTTCGCCGGGGCGCGCCCGAAGTGAAGGCAGCGCGCGTTTTTATAGCCGACCATGCTGTCCATCGTATTGACCGCCTTATAGCAAAGGGCCAGCGGCGCGCCGCCGAGCAGCATATAAAACAGCGGCGCGATCACGCCGTCGGAGAAATTCTCCGCCACGGTCTCGACCGCGGCGCGCGCCACGCCTTCAGCGCTGAGCTGCGCGGTATCGCGGCCCACAATGCGGGACACGGCCTTTCTCGCCGCGTCAAGGCTCTCGTTTTCCAGCGCGTTCTGTACCCGCAAAGCCTCGTCCCGCAGGTTTTTGACCGCCAGCGCCTGCCAGCACCAGATTGCCTCCACCGAGAAAGACAGCGGCGGGGAAAAAGAAGCCAGTGCATGCAGAATAAGCTTACATAACGTGAGTGTCCCCGCCGTCATGCTTACCGCCAGCAGAAGCCCGGCCCCTTCTTCGCCCTTCTCCGTTTTGGGGAACAGGGCGCGCAGTCCCTTTTCCAGGGCGCTGATCGCCTTTCCCATCAGCACCACGGGATGAAACGGCGTGAGCCATTCCGGATCGCCCAGCAGCAGATCCAGCACAAAGCCGCACAGCGCGGCGCAGAGAATCCTCATTTCAGAAAATCGACCTCTTCTACAAGCTTCATCCTGTCCCGTTCCCGATCATATTCCAGCAGCCAGCCGCAGCCGCAGGGACGCTGCCACTGCCAGTAATCCCGCGCAGGATCACCCCAGCGATCGAGCGCCGCCATCTGCGTTCCGCCGTGGGCGACGATCACAAGTTCGTCTTCTTCCGTTTGCAACAGCTTTTCGACAGCGGCGCAGACCCGCGCCGTGTATTCCGCGCGACTCTCTCCGCCGGGGCAGCGACCGCTGCAGCCGCCGTCTACCCAGGCGCGGTAGTCGGCGTCGTGTTCCATTTCCCACCACCCGCGGCCTTCAAAGATCCCGAAATCCATCTCCCGCAGGTCGGGGACGACGATCTGCTCCGCCGCCGGGAAGAGAATCGAGGCTGTCTCCCGCGCGCGCAGCAGGGGAGAGACATAGACGCGGGCAGCTTCGATGTCTGCCTGTTTCAGCGCGGTACGACCGCTTTCGGATAGGCCATCGTCCAGCGCGCCCTGATAGCGCTTTTCCGCGCCGAGGCGGGTCATCCCGTGTCGGATCAGCCAGACTCTCACGACAGCTTCCCCTTCAACACCTGCGGCAGACCGCAGCAGACGCGGATCACCGTCTCCGCCCGCTCTGCCAGCAGGCAGGCGAGGCGTCCGGCGGCCTCGCGCTTCTCGCGTTCCGCCTTGTCAACGGGAATCAGCCCGCCGCCGAGTTCCGTCGCAATGACGATCTCATACCTTGCAAGCTCGTCGGCAAGCGCGGGGAGATCCGCGCCGGCGGCCAGCTCCTGCACATCCCGGACGGCGCGAAGGGCAAAATCCCCGTCGCTCAGTCCCAGCGCGGTTTGAATATAGGTTTGTTTTCCCGCATAGAGCGGGCCGGTCACAAAGATCACAGTGCAGCCTCCACATAATGTCTCACTACCATCACGGCGAGCATCCAGAGCTCCGCCGTCTGCAAAAACCATCCGGCAAGATCCCCCGACAGGCCACCGAAGTCCTTTTCGCACATGCGGCGGTAATACAGGAAGACCAAAACGGCGGCAAGGACGGTCTCACCGGCACGCTGCCAAATCAACAGCAGCGCAAGGAGAAGTGCCAGCGCCAGCAGAAAAGTCCGTACACGTTTCCGGTCCGCGGCCTCGGCAAAGAAGCGGGCAAGGCCGGAGCCGGGGCGCAGCGGAAACACGGTCAGCGCAAGTCCCGAAAGCGCACGCGACAGGCAGAACATCCCCAGCAGCACCGGCAGACGGAGTGACGGAAGCGCAGTCCAGAGCGCGAAGCACGCGATGAAATACACACAAAGGTGTATAACTGCGAATGCACCGATGTGGGGATCTTTCAAGATTTCTTGCCTCTTATCAATGCCGGAGTGGGAAGCAAGCGCGTCACAAACGTCTGCATAACCATCAAGGTGGATGCCGCCGGTAATCAGCACGGGCAACAGGCACAGTCCCGCGCCGCGCAGCATCGCGGGAAAACCGAGCATCACGCACAGCAGATCCCATCCCCACAGGGCAAGCGCGATCAGCGCCCCGACCAGCGGGAAGGCGCACAGGCTGTAGCGCATGTTCCGCTCGTTCCACGCAAACTGCGGCATGGGCACGGCGGAGAACATGGAAAACGCCACGGCAATGGTCTCCAATACGATCACGGCAGACTTCCTTTCAATACGTTCGGCAGGCCGCATACAACCTCGACCGCAAGATCGGCGCGGGCGGCAAGTTCCCGGTTCAGATCGGCGAGTGTGCGCATGTAACGCAGGCTTTCCTCCGCGTAATCCGTGCCGCCGGACAAGCCCGCGCCGCACGGCCTCCGCGCCGCCGCCGGAGGGCTCGTACAGCTCGTTTGCCAGCAGATTTGACAAATCCTCCAGCAGGACGTTTGCATCCCTGGGCAGCGCCGCGTTTTCAAGATCAAGGCCGCGCTCCAGCGTTTCAAAGCCCATGCCCGCGCGCTGGGCGCGGTGCTTTGCTACACGCTCCCGGGATTCCGGGTCGCGCGGAAGCATGGCCGCAAGATAGATCCGTTCTCCCGGCAGGCGGCAGACCAGGTCCTCGGCAAAGGCGCTCTTGCCGCTGCCCGCGCCGCCGATCACAAGTGTCAGCATGATTCCCTCAATTCTGCGGCGTGTAGGCTTCAATGCCGAGGCGCTTGAAGCTCTGGCCGCTGTGGTATACTGCCAGCGCCATATCCAGCAGCGGCAGCAGCGCGACTGCGCCGCTGCCCTCGCCGAGACACAGACGGGCGCAGATGGGCGCTTCGAGGCCGAGGGCGTCCATCAGGATTTGACCCGCAGGCTCGGCGGAGACATGGCTTGCCAGCATCGCCTTTCCCGCCGCCGGGCACATGCGCAGCGCACAGAGCGCCGCCGCCGCGCTGATAAAACCGTCGATTACCGCGGGCACGCAGTACGCTGCCGCGCCGAGATACGCCCCGCACATCGCCGCCAGGTCGAGTCCGCCGACCTTTGCGAGAACGTCCACAGGATTGTCCGGATCGGGGCGGTTGACCGCAATGGCCTGTTCGATCACCGCACGCTTGCGGGAAAGCCCCTCGTCCGAAAGCCCCGCGCCCCGCCCTGTCACAACAGCGGGATCAAGGCCGAGCAGGACAGAGACGACTGCCGCGGCGGTGGTGGTGTTGCCGATACCCATCTCGCCGATGAGCAGAATGTCCGCCCCGTCCCCGGCACAGTGTTTCGCAAGCGCCGCGCCCGCCTCCATCGCGGCGAGGCATTTCTCCCGATCCATCGCGGGGCCGAGACTGATATCTGCCGTGCCGCTGCGGACGCGGCGGCTCAGCACGCCCGGATGGCCGGGAAAGTCCAGCATCCCCACGTCCACGGGAGTCACGCGGCAATCGGCGAGCGCGGCCATGGGGCTTACGCTGCTGCGTCCCTCGGCCAGGGCTTGAGCAACCTTCGCGGTCACCTCGCTGCCGCACTGGGTCACGCCCTGCGCGACAACGCCGTTGTCCGCGCAGAAGACCAGCAGACGGCGGTCACGGAGACGGACGTCCGCGTTCCCCCGCAGGGCGGCGGTTTTTGCGATCATGTCCTCGAACAGCCCGAGGCTTCCGAGGGGCTTGGCAAGACTGTCCCAGCGCGCCTTCGACGCCGCCCGCGCCGCCTCGTCCGGCGGGGTGATTCTTCGTATCACGTCATAGATGCTTTCCATGTTTCACAAGCCTTTACAAAGCGTTCCGCAAGCGGCGTCTCCCCGCCGAAATGCAGGTGGGGGAAGGCGGCGTAGAGCGCGGGCGAGGCATAGCCGCAGCGCCATGCTCTGCCGTCGGCCTTCTCCACGCGCATCGCCTCGCCGTTTTCTGTGCTGTCCCAATAATGAAACTCATGCGCCGGGATTTTCTCTCCCGCCCGGAAGAGCAGGGAGTCCTCCGCCGCGCAGAGCTTCAGATAGCCAAAGCGCTGCAAGCGCGGGGTTTTGTGTCCGCGTCCGGGCAACACACCGCACATGGGGTAAGCGTTTCCCGCAGCGTCCTCCAGCATCTCCTGAAGATACAGAAAGCCGCCGCACTCGGCGACCGTCGGCAAGCCCCGCGCAATCGCCGCCTGAATACTTTGCCGCATCGCAGTATTCTCCGAAAGAGCACGGGCGTGCAGCTCCGGGTAGCCGCCGGGGAGATACAGTCCGTCCGTTTCCGGCAGCGCCGCGTCATACAGGGGGCGGAAAAAGACGAGCTCTGCCCCGGCCTCCCGCAGCGCGTCCAGATTGTCGGCGTAAGTAAAGCAGAAGGCCTCGTCCCGCGCCGCGGCGATGCGAATGTTCTGCTTTGCCTTCTCTCTCAAGAAAAAAGTATTCTTCGCCGTTTCCCAACGCCCGGCGAGGCCGATCAACCGGTCGAGGTCAATATACCTTTCCGCCGCCTCGCCGAGCTTTTTCAGCCGTGCTTCCAGATCGCTGATCTCCGCGGCGGTCATGAGGCCCAGGTGGCGGCTTTCAAAACGCGCCTCGTCCATCGGCGGCAGAAAGCCCAGAACGGGCAGACCGGTCTCCCGCTCCAATACAGGCGAGAGGGACGCGGCGCGTGCCTCCTGGCAGCTTGCGAGGATCAGCGCGGCAATTCCGTTGTCCGGGCGGAAACTCATCAGACCCTTCATTTGCGCCGCGAGGGTGAGTCCGCTGCCCTTCGGCGAGACGACCAACACAACCGGCGTCCCCGTCAGCCGGGCGAGGGCCCAGGCGCTGGCCTCGTCTGAGTTGTTCAGCCCATCGTAATAACCCATCGCCCCTTCGACGAGGGCAAAATCCGCGTCTGCGCGGGAAAACGTTCGCTTCACGCCTTCCTCACCCTGCAGGAACAAATCGAGATTCCGGCTCGGCACGCCCAGGACGCGCTCATGGAACGTCGGGTCGATGTAGTCAGGGCCGCATTTGAAGGCCTGAAGACGCAGTCCTCTCTTTTTCAAAACCGCGAGCAGGGCGCAGGTCGTCACGGTTTTGCCCGCACCGCTCTGCATGGCGGCGATCATCAGCGTTTTCATTTCGCCCACCCGCTGATCAAATACACGGGATTCTGCGCCAGCATCAGCGTGAGCCCGCCCGCCGAACGGCTTCGGCTGACCGCAAGCTGCGCCACCTCGATCTCATAGCCGAGCTCCCGCAGAATCGAAAGGGAATCATACAAGCTTTCCAGCGCGATTGCCGACACGCAAACACGCGCGCCGGGATTGATCTCATGGACGGCGCGCAGGATCTCCCACAGTCTGCCGCCGCTGCCGCCGACGAAAACCGCGTCCGGCGCGGGCAGACCGGCAAAGGCGGCGGGCGCTTCACCCCGTATGAGGCGCAGATTCCACGCGCCGTGCCTTTTCCGGTTCTCCTCCGCAAGGGCGAGGGCGGCCTCATCCCTCTCGATCCCATAGACCGCGCGGCACTGGAGCGCAAGCTCGACGGAGACGCTGCCTGTGCCCGCGCCGACGTCCCAGCAGACGTCCTCCGGCCCGACGGCGAGCTTTGCCAGCGCCGCCGCCCGCACCTCCTGCTTGGTCATGGGGATTTTTTCCGCCCGCAGAAATTCCGCGTCCGGGATGCCGGGCGCGCGCCGCGCGGGACGCGGTGCGGGCTCCGTGAGCATCACGCTGAGAGGGGACAAGTCCCGCTCCGCAAGCTCCGCGGCGGTTCCGTGGGTAATGTGTTCGTGTGCCGTGCCGAGGTCTTCGCCCACATGGACGTTCAGAAAACCCAGCCCGGCGTCCGTCAGATCCCGGCAGAGCGCGTTGGGGCTTTGCTTCCCGCCCGTGAGGAAAAAAACGGGCCTGCCATGGCATACCGCTTCAACGGGGTCGCAGTCCGTCCCGTGGGCGGAGCGCAGCAGCCAATCCTGCCACGGCCTTTGCAGCCGCGCGGCAAAAAGCTGTACGCTGGACACACCGGGGAGCACGTGCGTGTCGTAATCTGTCAGGAACGGCAGCAGAGGCCGCGCCCCGGAATAAAAGCCGCTGTCCCCGCTGAAAAGGACGCAGACAGGATCACAGTCCGCTTCACGAATCGCCGCCGTGATCGCCTCCGACGTGACCGCCTCGATCTGCATCTTGCCTTCGCCGTAAGCATCCAGCAGACGTCTGGAACCGATCAGCAGTCCGGCGCCATCAATGGCGGCACGGGCCTCCCCGGTGAGATCGCCGCAGCCGCAGCCAATGAGCGTCACGTTCATTTTGCATCCGTCCCCTTTCGATAGCCGGTGCTGAAATCCGGAGCGTAAAGGCGGCTGCGCTTATAATCGGCGGAGAGAAAATCCCCGACCAGCACCAGCGCCGTCCTTGTGATTCCCGCCACCTCTGCCGTTTTTGCGAGAGTTCCGACGGTGCAGCGCAGCGTCTTTTCCTCCGGCCAGCTCGCTTTATACACGATGGCGGCGGGGGTGTTCTCCGTATACACCCCGCGCAGGAGCGCGTCCTGTACCTCATCCAGCATCCCGGCGGAGAGGAAGAGTGCCATGGAGGCGCCGTGCTCTGCCAGCTTCTCCAGCCGCTCCCGTTCCGGCACCGGGGTGCGCCCTGCCATGCGGGTGAGGATCAGCGTCTGGCTCAGGCCCGGAAGGGTATATTCCGCGTGCAGGCTTGCCGCCGCCGCGCAGAAGCTGGACACGCCCGGCGTCACGTCATAGGGGATATGCAGCGTGTCGAGACTGTCCGTCTGTTCACGGATCGCGCCGTAGAGACTGGGATCGCCCGTATGCAGGCGGACAGTCATGAGATCCTGCGCTTCGGCGTTTTCGATGGCGGCGATCACTTCCTCCAAGGTCATTTCTGCGCTGTTGAGAATGCGGCAGTCCTTTTTGCAGCGATCGAGCAGCGCGGGATTCACAAGGCTTCCGGCGTAGATGACCTGATCGGCCTCTTCCAGAAGCTTTGCTCCCCGCAGCGTGATAAGATCCTCGGCCCCGGGCCCGGCGCCCACAAAATGAACCATAAATACCTCCAAAAAAGAAGTGACGCGCCCAGAAAGGGCACGCCAAAAGGAAGACAGAGCTGAATTCTGCCTTTATAACGTGCTTCCGGTTCCGGCAGAAGCAGCGCCTCGCTCCCATGTATCTGACTTATTCCTGTGCTTACAGGGCTTCACAGTGACCGACTCGCCGGGCCTTGCACCCGATTCCATGTCCCGCGCACAGCGGGCGGAGAGAGACGATGTTCAATTACAGGCATCATAACACAGCCGCCGCCGTTTGTCATGCCTTTTCTTGCAAACAAATCTTGCAGGGCGTGAAAAACTACGGTATACTGTCAGCAAGAGATCAGCCTGACCGATTGCCAGGAAAACAAATACATCAGACCGGAAAAGGAGCGGGCCATGACGGAAACGACATTTGACGAAAAAACGCTGCGCTACCTGAAAACCCTTTCGCGCAGCTACCCCACGACCCAGACGGTGATGACCGAGATCATCAACCTCCGCGCGATTTTGAACCTGCCCAAGGGAACCGAGCACTATATCAGCGATATCCACGGCGAATACCAGGGCCTGCGACACATCCTGCGCAACGCCTCCGGCTCTGTACGCCGCAAGATCGACCAGGCGCTGGGCGACTACGTCTCCGCCGCCGACCGCGACGCGCTGGCCTCCCTGATCTATTATCCCGAACTCAAGCTCCGCCACATGCGCCACCGGGGACTGCTGAACCCCGAGTGGTATACCATTACGCTCAAGCAGCTCATTGCCGTGTGCAAGATCACGATCTCCAAGTATACCCGCTCCAAGGTGCGCAGGCTCCTGCCCAAGGAATTCGAGTATATCATCAGCGAGCTGATGACCACCGGCAGCAAGGACTTCAACAAAGAAGAGTACTTCGGCCAAATCATCCAGTCCATCATTGAAACCGACGCCGCCGATCAGTTCATCATCGCCATGTGCCATATGGTGCAGGAGGCCGTCATCGACAAGCTGCATGTCGTCGGCGATATCTATGACCGCGGCGACAGCCCCCACCTCGTCATGGACGAACTGGAGAAGCAGCGCAACGTGGACGTCCAGTGGGGAAACCACGATATTCTCTGGATGGGCGCCGCGGCGGGCGATCTCTGCTGCATCGCCAACGCCGTGCGCATCTGCCTGCGTTATAACAACTACGACTTTATGGAGGGCGGCTACGGCATCAACATGCGCCCGCTGTCCCTCTTCGCCATCGAAACCTACGCGGGCGATCCCTGCGCCTGCTTCCAGCCGAAGAAGGGGCCGGAGGACGCCGCCGACCCGCACAACGACGAGATCATCGCCAAGATGCACAAGGCCATGGCGGTCATCCAGTTCAAGATCGAGGGGCAGACCGCAAAGCTCCATCCCGAGTACCGTATGGACGACCGTCTGCTGCTGGACAAGATGGATCTCAAGCGCGGCGTCGTGACGCTCGACGGCGTGGAGTATCCGCTGCTCGATACGTATTTCCCCACGATAGACCCGGAGGATCCCTACGCCCTCACGCCCGAAGAGAAGAAGATCCTTGACGGCTTGCAGCTTTCCTTCCTCAACTGCGAAAAGCTCCAGCGGCATATCGACTTCCTGTACAAAAAAGGCTCCATGTACCGCTACTACAACGGCTGCCTGATGTTCCACGGCTGCATCCCCATGGAGCCGGACGGCAGCTTTACGGAGATGGAGATTTACGGCGTCACCTGCCGGGGGCGCAGCCTCTTCGACCGCTGCGAGGAGCTGGTGCGCCAGGGCCGTTTCTCCAGGGACAAGGAAAAGAGGCAGCGCGGCGCGGATTTCATGTGGTATCTCTGGTGCGGCAGCAAGTCGCCGCTCTTCGGCAAGGATAAAATGGCTACCTTTGAGCGCTATTTCGTCGCCGAGAAGAAGACCCACAAGGAGACCTCGGATCCCTATTTCAGGCTTGCCTACAATGCGGAGGCCTGTGAGCACGTGCTGAAGGAATTCGGCATCGACGACCCGGACGCCGTCATCGTCAACGGCCATATCCCCGTCAAGATCCGCAAGGGCGAGAGCCCAATCAAAGTCCCGGAAAAGCTCATCATCATCGACGGCGGCATGTCCAAGGCCTACCAGTCCGTCACGGGCATCGCGGGCTATACGCTGGTCTCCAACTCCCACCAGATGTACCTGTCGGAGCATGAGCCCTTCGCCACCGCGGAGGATATGGTGCACAACAACCGGGATATGGAGTCGCGGATCATCCCGGTCAAGACCTACGCCAAGCGCGTCACCATTGCCGATACCGACGACGGGCGCGAGATCGCCGCGCAGATCGAGGATCTCCAGCTGCTGCTGGAGGCCTACCGCACCGGCGCGGTGAAGCAGTACCGCGACAGCGCCGGGATCGATAAATAAACGATTGACCATCAAAAAACAGCCGGGCAAAGCCGACGGTCTTTGCCCGGTATTCTCAAGGAGAAACCTATGTCCGAAAACCTGAACATCTGTCTTGTCAACGATTCCTTTCCCCCCGAGATCGACGGAGTGGCGAACGCCGTCAAAAACTATGCGGATATCATCTCCCAAAAGCACGGAAAGGTTACCGTTGTCACGCCCAACAATCCGGAGGCCGACGATTCGCTCTGGTCGTTCCCCGTCCTGCGCTATCCGAGCGTCGATCTTACAAAGCTGGTGGGGTATTACGCGGGATTTCCGTTTTCACCGGAGGTGCAGGGGAAGCTTGTCATGGAGAAGTTTGACCTCATCCACAGTCACTGTCCCATCACCTCCACCATGCTGGCCCGCTCTCTGCGCGACAGGATCGGCGTGCCGCTGGTGATGACCTACCACACCAAGTTCGATATCGACATTGCCAACGCCATCTCTGTCAAGCTCCTGCAGGAGGAAGCAAAAAAGATCCTTGTCCAGAACATTGCCGCCTGTGACGAGGTCTGGACGGTCAGCCGTGGGGCAGGGGAGAACCTGCGCTCTCTCGGCTATGAGGGGGACTATATCGTCATGCCCAACGGCGTGGATTTCCCCCGCGGCCGCGTCCCTGACAGCCTTGTCGCGGAGGTGACGGCGGGCTATGATCTGCCGGAAAATGTACCGGTTTTCCTCTTCGTCGGGCGCATGATGTGGTACAAGGGCATCCGCATTATTCTCGACGCGCTGAAAATGCTGCGTGAAACCGGACAGGATTTCCGTATGGTCTTTGTCGGGGGCGGCGGAGATAAAAAGGAAATCGTCGCCTATACAGAAAAGCTGGGGCTTACGGATATCGTTTCCTTTGTCGATCCGATCCAGGATCGAAACCGCATCCGCGCCTGGTATTGCCGGGCGGATCTCTTCCTCTTCCCCTCCACCTTCGACACCAACGGCCTCGTCGTGCGCGAAGCCGCGGCCTGCTCCCTTGCGAGCGTGCTGATCGCGGGAAGCTGCGCGGCGGAGGATGTGGAGGACGGCGTGAGCGGCTTCCTGATCGAAGAAGACGCGGAGAGCATGGCGGCGAAGCTCACGGAGCTCTGCGGAAACCCGGAAGCCCTGAAAGCAGTCGGCGAGGGTGCGCTGCGGGATCTCTATATCTCGTGGGAGGAGGCCGTCGACAACGCCTGCCGCCGCTATGAGGTCGTGATCGAAAACTATCGCGCGGGCAGGTATCCGCAGCACACAGGGCTCACGGATGAGCTGATCCACAACATCGCCCAGAGCATGGACGACTATAACCGCGTGCGCGGCGCGCGGAGAGCCCGCATCCGTGAGCTGACAGACAGCTATCAGAAGCTCCGCGGCGAGCTGCTGGAGGAAGGCCAGCGGCGCATAGAGGATTTTCAGGACGGGCAGAACCGCCTGAACGCCGAAATCGAAGCGAAGCAGCAGCTTTTGCGCGGAAAGCTGGATGAGCTGGCAAAGTACTGGGATAGATTTATGTAAACAATATTAAGTTAACTACATGGTAATTGGACTGACTCAAGCGCTGCGGTATGATTTCGAAATCGAGACAGGAAGCGCGGCGTTTTGAGACAGTCCTTTTTGTTATCATTCGCCCTTATATTTGCGCCGGGTAGCGAGCCCGCCGCGGATATGCCGCTCCGCCTTGTTGAGATCCAGCAGCGCCCGTACCTGCCGATAGAGCCCCGGATTCACATGCGGCAGACGCTCAGTCAAATCCTTATGTACGGTGGACTTGCTGACGCCGAATTTTTTCGCGGCGGCGCGGACGGTCGTCCGGTTCTCAACAATGTACACGGCCAGATCGCAGGCCCGCTCCTCTAAGCTCTCTCGCACTCACACCACTCCCCTGCGTTTTGCGCTTTCTATGACTCATGTATATGAGCGGCACGGCGGGCAATATGAGCAAAAAAGTGGAAGCCCCTTGAAAAAGGGGTAACAGCATCAAACGAAACTCGCTTCATACCGCTTCCCCGGTTCCGAAATATTGGGAAAGCTGCACTACGCTCCTTCCGTTTTCCTTTCAGATTCAAAGCGTACTGCTTTGAATCTGATTTAAGGATTTACTTGTTGTTCCTGTAGTAGTTGATGAGGCAGCCGTCGGTGATAATCTGGCGCTCGGGATCAGTCAGCGCACCGACAGAGCAATGGAATTCGGTGACCGTTCCGTCGGGCTTCACAGCATAAGCGGTGATGTCGTCGTTCTTCTCCAGGATCGCCTTGCGAAGACCGGGGACGAAGATGTAGTCGCCCAGGGCGAAGACCTCGGGGTCCTGCACCAGTAACGGCGTCATGCCCCAGTTGATGCAGTTGGAGCGGTAGCGCTTGGTTGCGTACTGCTTGGCAAAGTTCGCACTCGCACCCATGACGCGCTGGCAGCTCGCCGCCTGCTCGCGGGCAGAGCCGTCGCCCGGCATGTTGGCAAAGATCGTGGAGCCGATGTCGGTTCCCTCGGGATCGACCTTTAAGCCCGCCTTTTCGAGGGCGGCGTACACGGCCTTGATCTCATCAGAGAGGCCCTTGCCTGCTCTGCGGTCGCGGTCCGCCTGACGCAGAACCTTGGAACGGGAGACATACTGGGGATCACGTCTCGACAGTGCAAACTCGCTCAGGCGCTCGGGGTTGGAACGGTAAGAGGAAGTTTCCCCGGAGGGGATCAGCTCGTCGGTGGTGGTGACGGGGTCGGTGATGTAGGAGCAGACCTTCACCAGCAGATCGTCCGTCAGGGCGGGCATCTCGGGCCAGTCCTTGATGTTCGGGCCGAACCTCCGGCTTGCCCCAGCCGTTGTACACGCGCTTGGCGTACACGCCCGCGTCGTACTCGTAGTCGGGAGTGCTGTACTCGACATCGAGGTCAGTTGCAGCCGTCAGCTTGCCGCCGTTTGCGGCGGTCGCAGCAATGGAGCGCGCGTCCATGAGGGCGACAGCGGAAAGCTGACCCTCGCCGGGCTTGGAGCCCTCGCGGTTCGGGAAGTTTCGGGTCGTGTGGCGGATGGAGAACTCGCCGTTTGCCGGCGTGTCGCCCGCACCGAAGCAGGGGCCGCAGAAGCACTCGCGGATGATCGCGCCCGCGGAGACCAGATCAAAGATGCGTCCGGTCTTGACGAGGCAGGCAAAGGCCGGTATGGAGCCGGGATAGATATTGAGAGAGAACGCGCCGTTGCCGCAGCTCTTGCCGCGCAGGATATCTGCCGCCGCGCAGATGTTGTCGAAGGTGCCGCCGGAGCAGCCCGCGATCTCGCCCTGCTCGACCCAGATGCCGCCGTCGTGGTACTTGCTCATGAGATCCATGGTCACGCCCTTGAGCTGCTTGTTGGCCTGCTCCTGCACGGCGTGGAGGATGTCCTTTGCATTTTCCTGCAATTCGTGGATGGTATAGGTGTTGGACGGGTGCATGGGCATGGCGATGGTGCACTCGACCGTGGAGAGGTCGACATAGACGCAGCCGTCATAATAGGCGATCTCTGCGGGATCGAGCTTCTTGTAAGCCTCGGGTCTGCCGTGGGTGACAAAGTAGCCCTGGGTCTTCTCGTCCGTGACCCAGATGGAAGACCAGCAGGTGGTCTCGGTGGTCATGACGTCGATCGCGTTGCGGTATTCGATCGGCAGATTGGCGATGCCGGGGCCGACAAACTCCATGGCCTTGTTCTTGACATAGCCGTTTTTGTACACCGCGCCGATGATGCTGAGCGCCACGTCCTGCGGGCCGACGCCGGGACGGGGTGCGCCGGTCAGATAGATCGCGATCACGCCGGGGTAAGCGAAGTCATAGGTGCGCTTTAAGAGCTGCTTGGCAAGCTCGCCGCCGCCCTCGCCGATGGCCATGGTGCCGAGCGCGCCGTAGCGGGTGTGGGAGTCGGAGCCGAGGATCATGCGGCCGCAGCCGGACATGGTCTCGCGGTTGTAGGAGTGGATGTTCGCCATGTTGGTGGGGACATAGATGCCGCCGTACTTGTGGGTAGCGCTCAGCGCGAACTTGTGGTCGTCCTCGTTGATGGTGCCGCCGACGGCGCAGAGGGAGTTGTGGCAGTTTGTCAGCACGTAGGGCAGCGGGAATTCCGTCATGCCGGAGGCACGCGCCGTCTGAATGATGCCGACATAGGTGATGTCGTGGCTCGTCATGGAGTCGAACTTTAAGCGAAGCTGCTCCATGTCGTCAGACTGGTTATGGGCCTTGATGATGTTGTAGGCCATGGTGCCCTTTTTGGCTTCGGCCTTATCAGCGGCCTTTCCGGTCAGGGCCTTGACCTTTTCGGATTCGCTTTCGGGGACGATCTCGGCGCCGTTTACGAGGTATACGCCGCCGTCATACAGCTTGACCATGTGAACCTCCTCCAATCAGCTTCATTATTCCGCGATGATGCTCGTCTGGATCTGGTACCAGTGATAGGGTTCGGGATTGAAGCCGCGGGCAGCGCTGCCGTGGGATTTCAGGACCTCGTTGACCTGGGCAAAATACTCGTTGAGATCCTCACCCTTGGCGCGGGCGTTGTTGTGGTGCAGGGGCAGACAGAGCTGCGCGCCCATGCGCTCGATCATGCCGGCAAACTGCTCGGCACTGTAGGAGCGAATGCGGTGGCAGAGCATGAGGTTGGGCTTTTCCTCGCGGACATGCTGCACATGCTCGTCATAATCGCGCCCGGCCTGAAAGTCGATTTTGAAGTTATTATGGGTCTCGATGAGGTAGTTGAGATTGAACATGGAGCCGAGGGGGCCGAAGCGGCTGGGGCACGGGATGCCGAAGCCCTCAGACCCGTCGTAAAGGCAGCGGGGATCGCTGGGGCGCTGGAACTTGCCCTCGCGGAAGGCGCGGTTGTCGTGGGCGCCGGGGTAGACCTTGAGGGTGAAATCGTCAAAGTAATAGGTGTTGCCGGGATAAAGGGGATAGATCGCGGCATAGGGAATGTCAAAGGTCTTGGCCACTTCCTCGGCGCAGTAGGCCGGGACCAGCACGCGGCCGTAGAAGCGGTGCCAGAGCTGGCCGACCAGGTTGGAGTGGTCACCGTGGATGTGGTTGAGCAGGATGTAATCCGCGCCGGTGAACTCATCCACCGAGAAGCCGCGCTGGGCGTAGACCTGCTTTTCCATCTTCTGGTTCTTGGTGAGCTCTTCCTCGGGGATGCCGTCAAAAGCCGAGGC
>CADAPH010000088.1 GCA_902789745.1 Oscillospiraceae bacterium
TGAAACGGCGATCCGTTTCATGTACAACTGGGTCCCGATGGTCATGTGTGCCATCATCTGCGTGATCTTCGTGGTCTCCTTCAATCTGGACCGCGATCTCGCCAAGCTCCGTGCCGAGAAGGGCATCGAAGGCTAAGAAATTTTTCGTGTGATCCAAAGGCCCCGAACTTGTTTCGGGGCCTTTTCTGCAGGGAATTATTATGCTATACTGAAATAAAAGGGGGATAAACACCATGAATCGAAAGACAATCCGGGCACGTGAGCTTCCCGGTACAGCTTCGCTCGAGATGCAGCCTTATGAAAAAGAGCATGCTGCCCTTTCACGCCGGGCAGCGGCTGAGGGCTTCGTGCTGCTGAAAAATGAAAATCATTTGCTGCCGCTTGAAGCGGGCAGTGCGCTTGCACTTTACGGAGCGGGTGCGCTCAAGACGGTCAAAGGCGGAACCGGTTCCGGCGATGTGAACGAGCGCTATAGTGTCTCCGTCTATGAGGGACTTAAAAACGCCGGCTTTCAGATTACCAATGAGAGCTGGATCGAATCCTATACGTCGCTGTATGACGAAGCACGGCAAAACTGGAAAGCGGAAGTGCTTGGGAAACTAAAAGCGGCAGGGGAGAACGCGGACTTTTTCGCAGCCTATTCCACCACGCCCTTCTATCTGCCGACCGGAGACCACGCGACCGCAACGGAGACTTCAACGGCTGTGTATGTTCTCAGCCGGGTCGCGGGAGAAAATGCAGACCGCACAGTGACAGGAGGGGACTATCTGCTCAGCCGTGAGGAACACCAGCTCCTTACTGAAATCTGTTCTCTGTATCAGCATGTAATCCTGCTGGTCAATACCGGCGGCGTTGTGGATCTAAGCTTTCTGGACGAGTTTCAGAATATCGAGGTCGTGCTGCTGATTTCACAGCCGGGAATGGAAGGCGGCAATGCCGTTGCCGACGTTATCAGCGGAAATGTGAATCCCAGCGGCAAGCTGACAGATACCTGGGCCTGCCAGTATAAGGATTATCCGACGGCGGCTTCCTTTGCGGAAATGGCAGGCAATAAGACAAAAGCGTATTATCGTGAAGGCATCTATGTCGGCTACCGCTATTTTGACAGCTTCCGTGTTCCCGCGCGCTATTCCTTCGGCTTCGGCCTGTCCTATACGGATTTCGCGATCCAGACGGAGAACGTCGACACCGAGCCGGACGGGACGGTAAAGCTCACGGTCAAGGTGAGCAACATCGGAGAAAAATACGCTGGGCGTGAAGTCGTGCAGGTCTATGCCTCGCTCCCCGCCGGTAAGCTGGAGAAAGAACAGCGCAGGCTGGTGAGCTTTGCCAAAACAAAGCTGCTCGTGCCAAGGGAAAGTCAGGAGATGAAACTCTGCTTCCCGGCAAAGGCCATGAGCTCCTATGACGAGGAGCACAGCGCATGGATCCTTGAGGCGGGAGACTATGGGCTTTCTGTGGGCAATTGTCTTGCGGACAGCAGTCTGTGCGCTGTGCTTTCCCTGCAAGATGAAAAGGTACTGATCAGGACTAAGCCTGTCTGCCCGCTCCGTGAGACGCTCGAGCAGCTTACACGCAAGCACGATGCGGTAAGCGTACCCGCCGGGACAAGGCTGATCCCATATGACCTCTCCGCGATTCATACGGTGACGCTTGACTCCGGCCTGCCGCGGATGCAGGATGAAGCTGCCGAATTGACGGCAGGCCTCAGCACGGAGCAGCTGATTGCCATGGCAACCGGCGACCCCGCAAAAGGACAGGGGAGCGCCCTGGGCTCGGCCGGCGTCTCTGTTCCCGGCTCCGCGGGAGAGACAAGCACCTGCGCCATTGACCAGGGCATTGCCAATATCGTGCTTGCGGACGGCCCCGCGGGCCTGCGCCTGAATCAGAAGTACTATGTGCGAGACGGCAAAGCAATGCTGCTGCCTTTTGAAGCCAGCGTGGAGCACGGGCTTTTCTATGAGGAGACCGGAAACGAAGGCCAGCCGCGCTATCAGTTCTGCACCGCGATCCCGGTCGGAACGCTGCTTGCGCAGTCCTGGGACGAAGCGCTGCTTGAAGAGGTCGGCACGATGATCGGGGATGAGATGCGGCGCTTCGGCGTTACCCTGTGGCTTGCGCCGGGCATGAACATCCACCGAGATCCCCTCTGCGGCAGAAACTTTGAGTATTATTCGGAGGACCCGCTTGTGAGCGGACGCATGGCGGCGGCCATTACCAGGGGCGTACAGTCTGTGCCCGGCTGCGGCACGACGATCAAGCACTTCTGCTGCAACAACCAGGAGGACAACCGCACGGGGCGGGACAGCGTCGTGTCCGAGCGGGCGCTGCGGGAGATTTATCTCAGGGGCTTTGAGATCGCCATTGCCGAGTCCCATCCCTGGGCTATGATGACAAGCTACAATCTTCTCAACGGCATCCATACGGCCAATAGCTTCGATCTCTGCACCCGTATTGCCAGAGAAGAGTTCGGCTTTGACGGCTTCATCATGACGGACTGGACGACCACCGAGCTGGGGGATGACTGTACCGCCGCCGGCTGCATCCAGGCGGGAAACGACATGGTCATGCCGGGGCAGTTTTCCGATCATGAGAGCATCCGGCAGGCGCTTCGATCCGGTGCGCTGAAGGAAGAGCAGCTGCGCGCGTGCATCGAAAGGATCGTGCGCGTGATTTTGAAGTCTGACTGTTATGAGAAAAACCACATAGCTGCGAAAGCTTGAGCAATTACGGTACTGAGGACAGAAAGCATGCAGAAGTCGATCATAGACAGACTTTCCGAAATTTCAATAGAAGAGAAGGAAATTCTGGGCGGGAGAAAAACCATTGACCGCAGCATTTATATGGACGGCAGCCGGGATGTCATCTCCGGAGAGAAGCTGCTGGAAAAGGGTAAGCTCATCGCCATCCGTCCGCACACCCGGTTTATCGCCTTCCCGGAGCACACCCATGACTATGTGGAGATGGTCTACATGTGCCAGGGCGAGACCCGGCACACGGTCAACGGCAACGCCATCACGCTCCGCCAGGGTGAACTTTTGATGCTGGGACAGAACGCGCACCAGGCCATCGAAGCTGCGGGGGAGAAAGACATCGCGGTCAACTTCATCGTGCGCCCGGCCTTCTTCTCAGGCACACTCCCGTTTCTGGGAGAGGTGGAGACGCCGCTGCGCCGCTTTGTGGTGAACTGCCTGACCGGGGAGAATGAGACAGGCTACCTGCTGTTTCATGTGGCAGACCTCCTTCCGGTACAAAATCTGATCGAGAACCTGCTCTTTACACTTCTGGAAGACACGCCCAACAAGCGGGGCATACTCCAGATGACGATGGGGCTTCTCTTTGCACAGCTGATGAACCACACCGAGGCTCTGCAATTTGAGACACAGGAGCAAAACGTTGTCGTCACCGTCCTGCGCTATCTGGAAGAAAACTACCGCGACGGGAGCCTGACGGAGATCGCGGACAGGCTCCACTATGAGCTGACCAGCCTCTCGCGGCTGATCCGGCAGAAAACCGGGAAGAATTATACGAAGCTTTTGCAGGAGAAGCGCCTGAGCCAGGCGGCGTGGCTGCTGCGCAACACGGACAGGAAAGTCGATGAGATTGCAATTGTAGTCGGATATGAGAATATCAGCTATTTCCACCGCCTGTTTTCAGCACGCTTCGGCCTGTCGCCCCGAAATTACAGGCTCTGCAAATAAGGACACTTTTTTGGAATAGTCAAGACCTGTAAAATCACCCTCCCATCCTGTATATTGAATACAGAACGGGAGGGTGATTTCTATGAAGCACTATCTTGCAGTAGATATCGGTGCTTCCTCCGGCAGACACATTGTCGGCTGGATGGACAATGGCGAGCTGAAAACCGAGGAGATCTACCGCTTTCCAAACGGCGTTATCGAACAGGACAGGCATTTGACCTGGGACATTGACGCGCTGACAGAGCATGTAAAAACCGGAATTGATAAGGCGCGGGAGAAATACAGCGATATCGAGAGCCTTTCTGTGGATACCTGGGGTGTGGATTATGTCCTTCTCAAAGGAGACGAGACGGTCTATCCCTGCTATGCGTATCGGGACAGCCGTACAGAGACGGTCATCGACGAGGTACACGGGCAGATGGCCTTTTCGGAACTCTACCGCCGCACCGGCATCCAGTTCCAGCCCTTTAATACCCTTTATCAGCTCTATGCGGACAAAAAGACCGGGCGCCTCGAGGGCGTGACGGATTTCCTCATGGTGCCCGAATATCTGATGTACAGGCTCTGCGGCGTCGAGTCCCACGAGTATACCAATGCCACGACCGGCGGCATGGTCAGCGCTGAAACAGGTGAGTTTGACCGGGAGATCATCAAAGCCCTCGGCCTGCCGGATTATCTTTTCCACAAGCTTCAGCAGCCGGGAACGGTCATCGGTGAATATGAGGGCATCAAGGTCGTTCTCTGTGCGACCCATGATACCGGCTCTGCGGTGGAGGGCATCCCCATGACGGAGGATGCGCCCTACATTTCCTCAGGCACCTGGAGCCTGCTGGGCGTCAAGACCCCGAAGCCCATCACCGACGCTGCCTCTCAGGCCGCAAACTGGTCCAATGAGGGCGGCGTGGGCTATAACCGTTACCAGAAAAACATCATGGGCATGTGGTTGGTAAATCGCCTGCGCGCGGAACTCTGCCCGGACATGCCTTTTGGCGAGATCATTGCCGAGGCGGAAGAGAGTTCCTTTGAGGAAACCGTGGACGCAAATGCGCAGTGTTTTCTCGCGCCCGAGAGCATGAAGGAGGCTTTCAACGATACTCTGACCGGAAAACCCAAAACCGTGGGGGACTACTTCCGCTGTGCCTATAAGAGCCTGGCCCTGAGCTACCGGGACGCGGTGCGGGAGCTGGAGCACAACACAGGCAAAAGCTATGACAGCATTTACATTGTCGGCGGCGGCGCGAAGAACGCCTTCCTCAACCGCCTGACTGAAGAGGCCAGCGGGAAGAAAGTCGTTGCTTTGCCGATCGAAGCAACTGCAATCGGTAATCTGAAAATACAAATCCAGGCGGATCAATAATTAACAGGAGGTTCGATCATGCTAGTCAACACCAAAGCGCGCGTCGGAGTGTTTTCCATCGCGCTGGGGGCGTATCTGCCCCAGTTTCCCAGCCTTGTGCCGGAGTTTGAGGCACAGTACGCAGACTTCAAAAAGCGCATCCCCGACTCTGTCGAGCTGATCGACGGCGGCATCGTCACCACTAAGGAAAAGGCCATGGCCGCGGGCGACAGGTTCCGCGCCGCCGATGTGGATCTCGTGATCCTCCAGCTGCTGACCTACGCGACCTCTTACAACATGCTCCCCGCCGTCCGCGATCTGGACGTGCCGGTGGTGCTGGTCAATCTCCAGAAGAAGAAAGCCCCGGATTACGCCAATACCGATACCGCCACATGGCTGGGCGAACTCTATGCCTGCGGCGCGGTGGGCGAGATGGTGGCAGACCTCGAACGCGCGGGCAAGCGCCACGCCGTCATCACCGGCGTTGTAGAGGGCGGCGACCCAGAAGTGGACGCCGAGATCGCCGACTGGTGCAAAGCTGCGCAGGTACGCAGAAGATTCCGCGACACGAACCTCGCCCAGATCGGCAGACCCTACCCAGGTATGATGGACCTCTACATCGACGAGACCAACCTCTACCACCGCATGTGGCTGTACACCAAGCAGTTTGACTGGGAGAAGATGTGGGCCATCGCCGACAACATCACCGACGAGGCCGCAATCCGCGCAAAGGCAGAGGATATTCTGAACACCTTCGATATCGAGGGCGGCGGCACGGTCGAAAAGGTCTGGGATATGGCCAAGTACGTGGTCGCCTTCGAGCAGTGGGTCAAAGATGAGCAGCTGGGCTTTGTGGCCAGCCATTATGACGGCTTTGCCCAGGGCGTGGCCGGCAAGCTGGACAGCATGCTGATCCCCGCTTTCTCCATGCTCATCAAGCAGGGTACCGCCTGCGCCGTAGAGGGCGATATCAAGGTTGCTATGGCGATGAGCATTCTCAAGAGCATCTCCGGCATGGGCCAGTTGAGCGAGATGTACTCCATCGACTTTGACGAGGATATCTGCATCATCGGCCACTCCGGCTCCGGCGATGCGGACATCTCCAAGGCTAAGAAGCCCACCATGAAGATCGTCCCCGTCTTCCACGGCAAGACCGGCGGCGGGTACCTGACCCAGTTCTATCCCGCTGAGGGCCCGGTGACCTACCTCGGCATTACCCAGGATCGGGACGGCCACTTCAAGTTCGTGGTGGCTGAGGGCGTGAACGAGCCCGGCCCTATCTTCACCTTCGGCGATACCAATATGCGCACCCGCTTTACTTGCGGCGCACGCGAATTCTGCAACAAGTGGAGCGAGGCCGGCCCCACCCATCACATGGCCGCCGCATCCGGCCGCCACATCGACACCATTCTGAAGGTCGCCAAGATCTTCAACGTCCCCGTGGACGTGATCACACGCTAATGCTGTCATTGCGAACCAGTGACCGAGTCACTGGTGTGGCAATCCGTATTCATAAAGGAAAAGGAGATTTGAAATGAAGAACATCCTCGAAGCCCCCTTCATGGTCGAAATGATCCGTACCACTACCAATATGTATGCCCACGGCTGGGACGAGCGCAACGGTGGCAACATCAGCCTGCTGCTCGATGAGGCAGAGGTCAAAGAGTACCTGGACGCCGACAAGGTCCTGCGCACCATCCCCACCGGCTTCTCCGCCCCGGAGCTGGACGGGAAGTACTTCCTCGTCACTGGCACCGGCAAGTATTTCAAGAACGTCCAGTATGCGCCCGACGTGAACCTCGGCCTTGTCCGCCTGACCGACGGCGGCGAGACGGCGGAGCTTCTCTGGGGCTATAGCGACGGCGGCAAGTTTACCTCCGAATTCCCCGCCCACATGATGAGCCATGTGGCACGCCTCAAGGTCGACCCCGAAAACCATGTCGTCATGCATTGCCACCCGGCAAACCTGCTGGCCATGACCTATGTCCATACTCTGGATGAGCGCGAGTTTACCCGCACCCTCTGGCAGATGTGCACCGAGTGCATCGTCGTCTTCCCGGACGGCGTGAACGTGCTGCCCTGGATGCTCTGCGGCACCAACGAGATCGGCGAAGCCACCGCCGAGAAGATGCTGACCGCCCGCTTGGTGGTCTGGTCCCTGCACGGCATTTACGGCGCGGGCAAGGATCTGGACGAAACCTTCGGCCTCATCGAGACCGCCGAGAAGGCCGCCGAAATCTACATGAAGATCGCCCACCTGCCGCGCGTGAACACCATCACCGACGACATGATGCACCAGCTTGAGGCACGCTTCGGCGTCAAAGGCAGAGACGGCTACTTAGATTGAAAACTATTTTGAAAAGGAGATAAAACTATGGCTAACCGCATCGTACTCAATCCCGTATCCTACCACGGCGTCGGAGCCGTCAAGGAAATCGGCGGCGAACTGAGCCGCCGCGGCTATAAGAAGGCCTTCATCGCCTCCGGCCGCCATGTTGTCAAGTCCG
Source organism: Oscillospiraceae bacterium (assembly GCA_902789745.1). Classification (GTDB taxonomy): domain Bacteria; phylum Bacillota; class Clostridia; order Oscillospirales; family Oscillospiraceae; genus Limivicinus. Next base: position 7,545 of record CADAPH010000088.1, read on the forward strand.
GCGAGATCAAGAAGATCACCGACGTGCTCGACGAGATCGGTGTGACCTACACCTTCTACACCGACATCAAGCCCAACCCCACCATCGAGAACGTCCAGAACGGCGTCAAGGCCTTCCAGGAGTTCGGCGCGGACTGCATCATCGCTGTCGGCGGCGGATCTGTCATGGACACCTCCAAGGCCATCGGCATCATCGTCAATAACCCTGAGTTCGCCGACGTCCGCTCCCTCGAGGGCGTAGCCCCCACCAAGAAGCACGCCGTCTTCACCATCGCTGTCCCCACCACCGCCGGTACCGCCGCCGAAGTCACCATCAACTATGTCATCACCGACGTGGAGAAAAAACGCAAGTTCGTCTGCGTTGACGTAAACGACATCCCCGAGGTCGCCGTCGTCGATCCCGAAATGATGTACTCCATGCCCAAACCCCTCACCGCCGCCACCGGTATGGACGCCCTGACCCATGCCATCGAGGGTTATATCACCAAGGGCCACTGCACCATCTCCGACATGTTCCACCTGGAGGCCATCCACCTGATCGCCAAGAACCTGCGCGCCGCCGTCGAGAACGACGAAGCCGGCCGCGAGGGCATGGCTCTCGGCCAGTACATCGCCGGCATGGGCTTTAGTAACGTTGGCCTCGGCATCGTCCACTCCATGGCCCACGGCCTGTCCGCCCTGTACGACACGCCCCACGGCGTCGCCTGCGCGATCCTGCTGCCCCTCGGTCTCGAGTACAACATGCCCGTCGCCGGCGAGCGCTACCGCGCCATCGGCCGCGCCATGGAGGTCCCCTACATTGACAGCATGAACGATGAGGACGCCGCGAAGGCCACCATCGCCGCCGTCAAGAAGCTGGGCGCCGACGTGGGCATCCCCGCCGACCTCAAGGAGATCGTCAAGGACGAGGACGTGCTGTTCCTGTCCGAGTCCGCTTTTGCCGACGCCTGCTGCCCCGGCAACCCCCGCGACACCAGCGTCGAGGAAATCGCCGCCCTTTATCGCAGCCTGATGTAAACGCAAAAACGCCCGCCGACTGCTTGACTTTCAAAGCAGCCGACGGGCGTAAACTATGCAAAGACGCGGGCAACGACATCTTTGAGTGGAACAAAAGGGTCAGACCAGCAGTGGGGGGTCATCACTTGCTCGCGGATACTGTGACATCTCAGGCGTATATGAGAAACAGCCAGGACTGGCAGTATGCTGTCAATCCTGGCTTTGATTTTTCATGAGTTGCAATGGCTGCGTCTGCTGCGATAGCACCGGTGTAAGTACTGGTGCCCATGCCGGAGCCGGAAGAAGGATAGTGGTCCTGGAAGACGTTTGCAAAGATGAGTTCACCGGCTGCGTAGAGATTCTGAATGGGCTCACCGTTTGCAAGCACGCGGCAATTGGCATCCACACGAAGCCCCGGGATCGAGCCGATGAAGAGAGGACGAATGGTCGCCGCATAGTAAGGCGCCTCGGCAAGCTCTGCCTCCTGTGCTGCCGCACTGAGTTTATCCGGATCAAGCTTGAAAGCTGCCGCCAGCTCCTCCAGCGTGTCAAACTTCTTGAGCCATCCCATGGATACACCCTTTTCAAGCGCCTCCTTGTGCGCTTCTGTGCTGCCGTATATGCCTACTGCCTGAGAACCCGGCTGATCGAGTAGCTGCTTGAGTTTCAGACCATAGAACAGGGACGCAAACTCAAAACACTCGGTATCCGCATTCACGATCAGATCAGGATTGCCGGAGAGTGTGCCAACTTCGCCATAGTATCCGATGTTCAGGTTAAAGCCCTGAAGACCCATCATGCCATGACCGAAGACTTCACCACCCAGTTCAGTCGCCCATTTGATGCCATCGCCCTTGCCGCCGGGGCCCGTAAAAGCGAGACTGCTGAGATAGTCCGGGGCATACTCAGTCACATAGTCTCTGTTCTGCGTAAAGCCGCCGGTGCAGAGAATGACTTTCGAGGCATTGAGCTGATAGAAGCTGTCCGGCGTTTCAACCTCTACGCCAGTCACAGCACTGCCGTCCGTCACGAGAGAAAGAACCTTGTTTTCCAACCGGATTTCCACACCGAGATCCTCGGCCATTTTCTGTACGCTGTCCACATAACGGCTCTCGCCGCCGCGACCTGTGGTGTTGTAGGTGGACCAGAAAACAGGCAGCTTGGAGTCCGGATGACCGAGTGACACACCCGCCGGATCAGTGGGCAGACCGTTTTCAAAGAAGTAGTCGAAAACCTTTGCGGAGATGCCGTAGATATTGGTCATAAGGGCGGTGTTGAGCTCAGCGTCTTCACCGCTCTGCGTCTGGAAGAAGCTCAGAAACTCGTCCAGAGTGGGATCAATGCCGACTTCCTTGTTGTGCTCGGAGCCGACGACCCAGATGCCGCCGCCGCAGACACGAGAGGAGCCGCCGGTATAAGCATTGCGTTCAAGGACGACTACGTTCAGATCGGGGTTAGAGCGCTTGGCTTCGATCGAAGCGCTGAGGCCGGAAATGCCGGAGCCGACGATCACAATGTCTGCGCTCTGGGCTGCAAGCTCCTGCTTGTCCGTCACGGCGTCCGAACCCTTCTGGAAAGCGGCAAGATCAACACCGGCTTCGGTGAGCGCGTTTTTGACTGCCATCTTGATGCCGAGAGAGGTCATGGTCGCACCTGTCACGCCGTCGACCTCAATATTCTGCTGCTCCACGATCCTGCGGGGCACAGAGGCGATGGCCGCATCCTTGATACCGAGAGAGTCGACTGTTTCTACGACTTCGACGTTCGTAATCTGACCTTCTTCCAGGGTTACTTCAACGGTAAGATCACCTTTCATGGCGCGGGCTGTGCCGGTAAAAACGCCGGATACAGGCGCAGTGTCCGTGGCATAGGCCGCTGTGCCGAAGCAGGCGAGTGTCAGGACCAGCGCGAGAATGACTGCCAGTGTTCTTTTCATCGTATTTCTCCTCCTGTAATAGTTAGCTGTATAACGCACTTTAGAATACGTTTTACTTTCAAGATGGATTCTATCATGTATGTTTATAACTGTCAACAGCATTTTAGAAAAAATTCTAAAATACGTTCTAAAATTTCTTGCAAGTCATCTGAGTATGGAGTACAATAAAATAGAAGAAGCAAAGGGGGCTTATAACCATGAAAGAAAAGAAACCGCTTTTGACTCCCAGACAGATTCAAAGTGCCGAGGTAAAAGAAAAAATTGTCTCTGCTGCCACCTCGCTGATTTCCGAGCATGGCGTGGGCAGCGTTACGGTCTCCAATATCTGCAAGCTGTCTCAGGTATCGGTCGGCAGCTTTTACCATCATTTTGAAAACAAGGATCAAGTCCTGGCCTACTATTTGACAGAGGCGTTCCACAAGGCCGGGGCAGAGTTTGAAAACATCAATGGCCCGGATATTGTCCAGAGTGTTTTGGCTTGTTACAGGCTGTACAATCAATTCCTTGTTGAACAGGGGATCGATTTCGTTGCAAACTACTACACGACAGGAAACCGACAGCTCTATTCTCGGCATAATCCGCAGGCGTCCTCCATTAATGCTCCGATCATGGGAAAAATCCATGAACTATGTGAGGAGGCAAAGCGCAATGAGTATATTGTGCCCGACTGTGATCTGGAGCTTTTCTATTTTGATCTGACTGTTATGGAGAAGGGGATCATCTTTGACTGGTGCAACACCGGCGGCAGCTATGATCTTGTAGAGGAAGCGTCGAGGATCATGGAAAACTACATGAAGCGAACCGTGGTCAGCGTGAAATACAACGCTGAGTTTGAGACATGAGGGGAATCAAAAGATGATTGAGCTTTTGAGAAAAGAAATAAACGTCAATCAGCTTAAACTGCGCAATCGTATTGTCATGCCGCCGATGGCGACCGGAAAAGCGGATCACGGGAAGCCGGATGACAGCCTGATTTCGTACTATGCCGCTCGCGGCAGAGGGACTGCGCTGATTATCGTGGAGCATGAATATGTTTCTCCTGAGGGTATGGCCCATAACACACAGCTTTCCATGGCCGACGATTCTGTGATCCCGGCTTACCAAAAGCTCACAGAAGCGATCCATACGCAGGGAGCGGCGGTGTTTGCCCAGATCAACCACGCAGGCGCGCAGGCCCAGGATTCCGGGCTTCCAACTCTAAGTCCAAGCGGAATTACTCTTCGGAATACAGAACCGGCGCCAGGCGTTATGACCGCGGAAGATATGAAACGTGTGACAAATAGTTTCGTGAGTGCGGCTTTGCGGGCAAAGCAGGCCGGATTTGACGGCGTGGAGATACACAGCGCCCATGGCTATCTGCTCAATCAGTTTTATTCTCCCCTTACGAATCACCGCACAGACGAATACACAGGGCAGACGCTGGAGGGACGAACCAGACTGCATGTGGGTATCCTCAAAGCTGTGCGCATGGCAGTCGGGGAGAACTATCCTATCGCCATCCGTTTCGGAGCATATGACTATATGGAAGGCGGCAGCAGGAAGGAGGAGATTCCCGAGGCAAGCCAGATTTTCGCCGATGCAGGCGCTGACCTGATAGACATTTCCGGCGGATTGAACGGCTTTACAGTAAAGGCCAATACAGAGCCGGGCTGGTTTTCGGAGCTGAGCATTCTGTCAAAGAGGAGTGTTCAGATTCCTGTTATTCTCACCGGAGGAGTGAAAATCGCTGAAGAGGCAGAATCGCTTCTGCGCGAAGGTGCTGCTGATTTGATTGGCATAGGGCGGGCAATGCTGAAAGACCCGGATTGGGCATTAAACGCACTGAAATAACGCAAAAAACGCCCGCCGACTGCTCAAACTTTCAAAGCAGCCAACGGGCGTAAACTATGCAAAGACGCGGGCAACAACGTCCTTAAGCGGGACAAACGGGTCAGACCAGTAGCGGGAATCCAGAGAGTTCTCCGCATTGTCTGGACGGTACAGCTTTTCTCATTAATGATGATAATGTCGCCGCCGCAGGCGGCTATACGCTTAACCAGAAGCTTGTGATCGTGCTCAAACACAATAATATCTCCGGCCTTCAGCTCCTTGAAATGGCAATAGCCGAAGATGATACTGCCGCGCTTGAGCGTGGGCTCCATGGATGAGCTGGGGACATAACCCCAGAAGAAAACAGACTTGAAGACGGTGACACAAATCGCCAGCGTTAGAAGGGGAACCAGAAGCCGAGCCGCGTATTTCAAACGAGGCCTCCTTCGACATAGACCGCGTATTCCGGGAGTTTCCGGATATACGCGCGCGTCCGGGAGGCAAGCGTGCGCACGGCATTGGCCGGCAGCTGCAGCTGAACCCCTATTTCTTTGCTGGTATATCCGCGCGCTTTGAGGATCAGCACCTGCATGCCTTTTCGGATACCGGCCGGTGCATCCCTGGATAAACGCCGCTGCAGCTCTTCCAACTCAAGACGCAAATTGGAGAATGCAAAATCACTTGCTGTGTGATGAACTTCGGAGAGATCCTCCGCCGGCGCCTCATGCATTGCGTAGCGATTGCCGAGCACAAGGGCATCGCAGATCTCATTCCAGATCAGACGGTAGGCGAAGGTGGAGAAGCAACCGGTCTTTTTATCTTCGGCAACAGCCTTGCACAGACCGACACAGCCGATCTGAAACAGATCCTCATGTGTGTATACTCCCAGCGCGGAGCTCCCGCGCAACTTGTCCTTGAGGACCTTGCCGATCAGGCCCATATTGGCTTCAACCTGCAGTCTCTGCTCTTCGGTTAGTGTCATATCGTTTTCCTCCTCTCCAGTAAGAGATGTGCTGGCTCTTCAGCAGTCTTTTGGACTCGTCAATGATGAGCCTGCAGTTGTATTCACCCATGAACCCTATATGGGCCATGCTCTCAGGCATCCCGGTCAGAACCGAGAGCCAGTTATATGCCTCACCCTTGGACATGAGCCCGGACTCATACAGGCGATTGAAAAACCTGTGCGCCTGATTGCGCAGCCGCCGGAGCGAAGGATCGGCCAGCGTGCCGATCGGCTTCTTCGTTACCTTATTGGCCCGCACATAGGCATTACAGGAAGGGTAGCGGGAGCAGACGAAAAGCATCGCACGCTTTGTGTTTTCCTTATAGATCCCGTCGGCAGTGCGGTAAATCACGGGACTACCGCAGTAGGGACAGTGCATGCGTCTGCGCCTGGCACCCTTCTTTTGTTTCACTTTTTTGTTTTTCACTTTTCCCTCCGTAAAAGAAAAAGCCGCAGAGGCGCAAAAGCAAACAGAGCCATCAGACCGGGACGAAACCCGGTTGATG
>CADAPH010000089.1:0-9228 GCA_902789745.1 Oscillospiraceae bacterium
CAGGCCCTCTCCTCCAAGCTGTATCGCACTCACACCACTCCCCAAGCGCGGCAGTGCGCCGCGCGTTCTCTGGGTAATGTATATGAGGATGGGACAACAGATTATGAGAGCAGAAGCCGCAGCTCCTGCCCTCAATGTGTATTAGCCTCGGATGTATTCTTCGATCTGCCTTGCGGCCCAGACGCCGCTGCCGACTGCCAGGCCGACGGAGGAACCGGGGTTGTCATAGTACGGGGAGGCGTACATCGAGCCTGCCTCCACGCCGCCGATATACAGGCCCGGGATGTAGGCGGAGCCCTCCTTCAGCGCGCGCAGCTTCGCGTCGACCTTCATGCCGCCGTTGGTGGACCAGGTCGCGCCCTCGTACTCGAAAATGTAGAAGGGGCCCTCCTTGACGGGCTTGAGCATGAACGCCGGCTTTCCGTAGTCCGCGTCCCTGCCCGCCTCGCAGTAGCTGTTGTACTTCTCGACGGTCGCCTCCAGCTCGGCGAGATCGAAGTACGCGGCCAGCTCCCTGACGGAGTCCGCCTTGTACGCCCAGCCCTCGTCGATGGCGGTCTGGAGCTTGTCCTTCGCCTCGTCAAGGACCGGCCACCAGAGCGCCATGCCCGCGACCCAGTCCTGCTCCGGCTCGCCGTAGAACTTGAAAATGCCCTCCTCGCAGCAGGCGTCGTACATGGCGCTGTCCATCACGGCGTAGCTCTTGCCGTTGCGGATGAGCAGCTCGCCGCCGGTCGCGAGCGGGAAGTCCGCGATCTTTTTCTCGTTGCAGAAGCGGGAGCCGGTGCCGTCGACCATGAGCCCGCCGTAGATGCCGAAGCAGAGGTTCTGGTTGACGATCGTCCAGTTCTCCCAGTTGTAGATCGCGCCCTTGACCTTGCTGGAGGTGCCGCCGCCCTCGTTGCCCAGAACGGCAAAGTTGCGGTCCGTCACGCCGCCGGCGGCCTCGACCATGCGGATGCCGTCGCCGTTGCTGAGGTTGTTGCCGAGCGAGACGCAGTTGACGCCGCCGAAGAAGCGCTTGATCATGCCCTGATCGCCCTGGAAGCCGCCGGTGCAGATCAGAACGGCCCTGGCGTTGATGTTCATATAGGTCTTGTCCGCGCACTGGACCTGGACGCCGCAGGCTCTCTCCCCGTCCATCAGAATGGATTTCGCGGCGGTGTTCAGCATGAGGTCGATGCCGGAGGCGTCCAGCCCGGTCTGGATCGCGGCGATGCGGTCGCAGCCGTCCACGATGTAGTGGCGGGCGCGGAAGCCGACGCCGTACACGTCCTCATCCAGCGAGAACTCCACGCCGAGGTCCCGCAGGGTATCGACCGCCTCGCCGGTGCAGCCCAGGACGTTCTTCAGAAGCGCCGCGTTGACGCCGCCGCGCGCGTAGTCGACCATGTGGTTGAACATCTCGTCCGCGCTGAGCTCGACACCCGCGTCCTTCTGCACGCTGCTCCCGCGGGCCGCCGGACCGCCGCAGTTGGCGAAGTTGGAGGTGTAGAGCGTGGAGGATTTCTCCACCAGCACGACCTTCAGCCCGGCCTTGTCGCACTTGAGCGCCGCCATCAGGCCGCAGGCGCCCGCGCCCACGATCACGACGTCCGTGTCCTTCGTCGCGCTGACCTCGACCTCCTCAGCGGCTTCCTCTGCCGCCTTCTCCTTGACCTCGGCCTCGACGGGGATGATGACGGGCTCGCGTCTGGCCTGCGCGATGCAGGCTGCGGCGGCCGTTCTCGCGGCCTCGGAGGTGAGGCTCGCGCCGGTCACGCCGTCGATGTTGGAATCCTGCGCGTCCATGATCTGCGCTGCGAGCGTCTCGCCCTGGGCGCCGCCGATGGTCGGGGTCTCCTCCGAGACGTCGAGCTTCACGTCGATGATGTGGTTTGCGTCAAAGGTCATGGTGACGGTGACGGTGCCCATGCCGACGCCCATCGCGCTGTAGGTGCCGGGGATATAGACGCCCTCTTCCTCAGCGAGGGCGGCGACCCCGGTGACGCCGAGCAGGGACGCGCCCATGGCGGTGGCGGCGGCACCCTTCAGAAACTGGCGTCTGGAAATGCTGTTCCCGTTTTTCATAAAGTCCTCCTGTATCGTTTTTTGTGGTCTCTCCTGTCTGAATTATATCCGCTCTTCCGGGGCAAAAAAAGGAAGTGTTGAGCAAAGGGAACGCAAGCTCAACTTGCGTTCCCTTTGTTCTGTGCCCGTATAGGCTGATCGCGGCCGTCCGCGGTGCGGCGAGGCGGAAAAACACGCTTGCACAACGCCGCGCCGTATTCTGCATAACGTGCAAGGTTAAAAAACGTTTGTATGCACGCATAGTCTGAGGGCAGGAGCCGCGGCTCCCGCCACCTGTGCCTCCTGTTATAGCGGCATCTCGGTAAGCTGCCGCTTCTGATCGCGTCTGCCATAGGACCCTGTTGTTTATCCGACCGCGTGGCCGGTGCCGACCATCAGCGTCACATAGCCGGGGAACTGGTGAAGCTGGATATACATGGGCGCGCCGGGTTGATCGCCCTCGAAGAAGACTGTGAGATAATAGTTGTCCTGGGGATTCTTCGTGATATCTTTGAGCAGTGAGTCTGGGTCAACCGGGGCCTGGGGCTTGTCAAAATACATACCATCCACCGTCTCGGCAAGACGGTAACCGGTAAAGCCCCAGTACTGCGCAAGCAGCGTGCAGAAGCGGTCCACCGTCATATCCGCCGGGAAGATGTCCTCAAAGTTGTCGTAGAAGTACATCGGCCTTATATCTGTATATCCGGCCTGCGGGTTTTCGGGATCGACGGGTTCTTTCCATGTATCTTCCCACACGGGTTCCGCGTCCGGGTCGGAGCGCGCGTCGATGGTCGCCGCCGTGATCTTGCCGGAGAGGGTGTCGATGGAGAGATTGCAGCCGTAATCGCGGCGCACAAGCTCCGGCGGCGGGGTCTGATCGCCCCAGCCCTGGTCGATCGGCCCGAGATACCAGCGTACATCGTATCTGTGCTTGAAGAGACGGCCGTACCAGTAGCTCTCGCTCCCCTGCGTCTCCGGGAGTTCCACAATTTTCGTCGCGCTCCCCTCAAAGTTCACCTCCGAATTCAGCAATCCCATCTGCTTCCAGAACTCGATCTCCTGTCGGGCTACCCGCTCCGCCGCTTCGGGCGTTCCGACTGCCCGGTTTACCGCGTAGGCCGCGGCGCTCAGCGCCAGAATCAGCACGGCTGCCAGTGCGAAAGTAAAGATCCGTTTCTTTTTCATGTGTACGATCCTTTCCGAAGAGCCCGCTGTATGCTCGGGAACAGGACGGTACGCTTCCGCAATGAAGCTTTCGTCGATGTCGCCGAGTGCTCTGGACAAGAGCTCCCGCTTCATACCAGATAGCCCTCCTTTACAAGTGTTTTTTTGAGTTTGCCTCTGAGGCGGAATAGACGCACGGAGATACGGTTTGCGCTGTCGCCGGTCAGCGCGGCCAGATCCGAGACAGAATCCGCATAGAAGTAGCGTCGGACAAACAGGAAACGGTCTTCCCGGCTGAGCGTCAGGAGAAAGCGGTTGATCGCGGCGGTCAGCTCCTTCGCCTCTGCCTCCGTCTCCACGTCCATGTCGGATGGAATGCTCTCCTCCAGCTCGTCCAGAATCAGGTCATAATTTCCGTTTCGCTTCTTGGCTCTGTTGGTATGGTAGCGGTTTACGGCCAGATTGCGGGCAATTTTGCAGACGTAGCTCACCAGCGGATTCGGCTTCTGCGGTGGAATGCTGTTCCAACAGCCCAGGTATGCATCGTTCACGCACTCCTCCACATCCAGCCGGTCGCTCAGAATATTGGCGGCCGTTTTCTTTACGGCGGGGCCGTACTTTCGGGCCAGCTCCTCAATCGCCTGCTCCGAGCGCGCAAAGAACAGATCGATGATTCCACTGTCATCCAATTGCGTCACTTCCCTTCACCTTATATCACAGGATTCCAGCGAGAATATTTCACGGGAACGAAAAATTTTCACCTTTGGCGAGAGGCCTGCCCCAAACGCAGTTGATACCCGGTCACGCACAAATCGTTTTTGACATTCACGCAAGGAGAGCGGTATGAACGCAAGTTTTCCGCGACAGAGCTATTGACACGTACATCGAACTATATTATTCTTTATACTCAGAAGTTTTGCGCAGCGCAGCGCCGGAAATACCCGGGGCGCCGGGAAGAGAACCGCTGTGTACGAGCCGACACGCGAGGGACTGGTTAGGAGAAACGAAAAGTCAAAAATCGCAAAAAGAACGGTTCTGCTTGCCATGTTCAATGCCGTCGTGCCGGGGTTTGTATCTCTTTCCGTCGGCCTGAGCATATACAGCGATTCCATCGAACTGACGCTGTCATTTTTATGATATATGCGCGGGTATCCCCCCGTATATATAAACGGAAGTTTCAAAAGGAGGAAGAAAATGAAAAAGCTTGTTGCGGTCTTTTTGACCCTTGCCATGATGCTGGGCCTGTGCAGCTTTGGCTGTGCCTTTGCCTCGGCTGAGGAAACGTACGAGTATGAGGAAATCTTCGCAGACTGGAACGACGGTGCGCCTGCGCTGGAAGCGCTGATCGAGTATGTGGAGGCCGTGACGGACGAAAATTCACCGGACTATATCCCGCCCGCCGACCGCATCGCCGTGTTCGATATGGACGGTACGCTCTGCGCAGAACTCTGCCCGACCTATCTGGAATACTATCTGCTGGCCTGGCGCATCCTGAAGGACCCCACCTACACCCCGGACGCCGAAATGCTGGAGTTCGGCCGCATGCTGCGCGATCACGCGATCGACAAGGACTATCCCGACGGCATGGATCTGCTGCACGCCACACACGCCGCCAAAGCCTATGCCGGCATGACGCTCAGGGAGTTTGCCGATTTTGTGAACCGCTGCATCCTGCGCAATGCGGACGGCTTTGAGGGCATGACCTGGGCCTCGGCCTTCTATACGCCCATGATCGAGGTCGTGGATTATCTGAACGACAACGGCTTCAAGGTCTATATCTGCTCCGGCAGCGACCGTTTCATCTGCCGTACCTTTACCGAGGGTATGCTGGACATCCCCTTTGAGAACATCATCGGCATGGATGTGGATCTTGAGGCGACCGGCCAGAACGGTGAGGACGGCCTGAAATACGTCTTCAAGGCCGGGGACGACATCGTCCGCACGGACAGACTCCTCATCAAAAACCTGAAAATGAACAAGGTCAAGCAGATCGTCCAGGAGATCGGACACAAGCCGGTACTCTCCTTCGGCAACAGCGGCGGCGACGTGAGCATGCACATGTACACGATCAGCGCGAATCCCTATCGCAGCGCGGCCTTCATGCTGGTGGCGGACGACGACGTACGCGACTACGGCAACCCGGAGAAGACGGAAGCGCTGAAGGAGAAGTGGGCGAACAGCGGCTTCCATGTGATCTCCATGCGGGATGATTTCCGCACCATATACGGCGACAATGTGATCAAGACCGGCGTCTTCCGCTGGATGGAGGACTTGGCGGAGAACCGGGAACCGGCCCCGGTCGAGGCTGCGCCTGCGCCTGAGATGAACGAGGATATTCAGTATGTGCTTTATCTCGGCACGAACGACAAGGATACCAACAAGCCGGTGTTCACGCAGGCTGAAGCGCAGGAGAAGCTGAAGGACATCCTGGTTCGCCATTTTGGAGGCTATACCATACAGGATGCGCTTGGCGGCTGGGTCGACGGCGACAAGCTCTATCAGGAGTATACGCTGGTGATCTATCTGAGCGATACGACGGAAGAGGCCGTCCATGCCGCGGCGGATGAGCTGATCGAGACCTTCCGGCAGAACTCGGTGCTGATCCAGGCCAATCCGACGAAGACCGAGTTTTACGCCGGCAAATAACCCGTTTGCCGTCCAACTTTTTCTCCGGCCGGTGCCCATTACGAGACCCTTCCGTTCTGCCTCGGAAAGATTTGAAGGGTTTTATGGAAGAGCGGTATGAAATAAGCGGCGGGAACGCTGCGCGCGATGTACATCGGCAGGGAGCATATTGAAGAGGAAAAAGCAGAACACCGGAGGGCACTGTGCAGCGCCCTCCGGTTTTTCATCATTTATTGCATCAGATCCTCGCGACGCCGCTTCTGCGCGCAGCCTCGGCGGTGGCTTTCGCGACCGCGTCCCTCACGCGGGGGTCGAAGGCCCTGGGGAGAATGTACTCGGCAGACAGTTCTTCGTCGGATACCAGGCCTGCGATGGCGGCTGCGGCGGCGAGCTTCATCTCGTCGTTGATGTCGCTTGCGCGCACATCCAGCGCCCCGCGGAAGATACCGGGGAAGCAGAGGACGTTATTGACCTGGTTGGGGTAGTCCGAGCGCCCGGTGGAGACCACCGCCGCGCCGCCCGCTTTGGCGTCGTCCGGGAAAATCTCGGGCGTGGGGTTGGCACAGGCGAAGATGATCGCGTCGCGGTTCATGGTCTTCACCATCTCGGTCGTGAGCACACCGGGAGCGGAGACGCCGATGAACACATCCGCGCCCGCCAGCACATCGGCCAGCTTGCCCTGACGCTTATGGGGATTGGTGATCTCCGCGATCTCCTGCTTGGCGGGGTTCATGTGATCGGCGCGGCCATTGAAGATCGCGCCGCAGCGGTCACAGAGTGTCACGTCCACAGCGCCCGCGGTGATGAGCAGCTTTGTGATGGCGGTGGCCGCCGCGCCCGCGCCGTTGAGGACGATGCGGACGTCTTCCAGTTTCTTGCTGACGAGCTTGAGGGCATTGGTCAGGCCTGCCAGCGTGATGACGGCGGTGCCGTGCTGGTCGTCGTGGAAGATGGGGATATCACAGCACTCCTTGAGTCTGCGCTCGATCTCAAAGCAGCGGGGGGAGGAAATGTCCTCCAGGTTTACGCCGCCGAAGCTGCCCGCGAGCAGACGAACGGTGTTGACAATTTCGTCCACGTCCTTGCTGCGCACGCACAGCGGAATCGCGTCCACACCGCCGAAGGCCTTGAACAGGACGCACTTGCCCTCCATGACGGGCATGCCTGCCTCGGGGCCGATGTCGCCGAGACCGAGGACGGCGGTGCCGTCCGTGACGACGGCGACGGTATTCCAGCGGCGCGTGAGCTCATAGCTCTTGTTCACGTCCTTCTGGATTTCCAAGCAGGGCGCGGCAACGCCAGGGGTGTAGGCAAGACTCAGCGCTTCGGCAGAATCGACCGGCGCGCGGGGGACGACCTCCAGCTTGCCTTTCCATTCATAGTGTTTTGCAAGAGATGCTTTCGCGTAATCCATGGCGCTTCTCCTTATATGTTTTATATCAGATCATTTTCTCGGGGTGGAAGACCTCATCGAAGCGCTCCGCCGTCAGATAACCAAGGCGGACGCAGGCTTCCCTGAGGCTGATGTTCTCCTGATGGGCAAGCTTCGCGGTTTTGGCCGCGTTCTCATAGCCGATATACGGGTTGAGCGCCGTGACCAGCATCAAAGAATTGTACAGATTCTCCCGCATCTTCTTCCGGTCGGCCCGGATGCCGACGGCGCAGTGTTTGGTAAAGGCGCGGATCGACTCGGACAGCAGACGGGTCGATTGCAGAAAGTTATAGGCGATAACCGGCAGGAAGACGTTCAGCTCGAAATTCCCCTGGGAGGCGGCAAAGCCGATGGCCGCGTCGTTGCCCATCACCTGCACGGCCACCATAGTGACCTGCTCGCACTGGGTCGGGTTGACCTTGCCGGGCATGATGGAACTGCCGGGCTCGTTTTCGGGGATCGTGATCTCCCCGAGACCGCAGCGGGGGCCGGAGGCCAGCCAGCGCACGTCGTTTGCGATCTTCATCATGTCCGCCGCCAGCGCCTTGACAGCCCCGTGGGCGAAGACCAGCTCGTCCCGCGAGGTGAGGGCGTGGAACTTGTTCTCGGCGGTGACGAAGGGCTTGCCCGTCAGCGCGGCGATTTCCTGCGCCGCTCTCTCCGCAAAGCCTGCCGGAGCGTTGAGCCCCGTACCGACCGCCGTGCCGCCGAGCGCCAGCTCGTACAGAGGCTTAAGAGACAGGCGGATCAGCTCGCAGTCCCGCTCGAGGGACGAGCGCCAGCCGCTGATTTCCTGGGAGAAGGCGATGGGCACCGCGTCCTGGAGATGAGTGCGCCCGCTCTTGACCACGCCCGCGTGCAGCTCCTCCAGCTCACGGAATACGGCGATCAGATCCTCAGCGGCGGGGAGAAGACAGTCCTCCAGACTCAGCGCCGCCGCGATGTGCAGGGCGGTTGGGAAGGTGTCGTTCGAGGATTGGGACATGTTCACGTCGTCGTTCGGGTGGCATAGCTTTTTGCCCGCAAGCTCATTTGCGCGGTTGGCGATGACCTCGTTTGCGTTCATGTTGCTCTGCGTGCCGGAGCCGGTCTGCCACACGACCAGCGGAAAGTGGCCGTTCAGCTTCCCGGCGGCGACCTCGGCGGCGGCTTGTTCGATGACGGCACACTTCTCTTCCGTCATCTTCTCAGGCTTTAATGCGCGGTTTGCCCGCGCCGCCGCCTGTTTGAGAAGGCCGAAGGCATAGGTGATCTCCCGCGGCATGGTTTCGATCCCCACGCCGATGGGGAAGTTCTCATGGCTGCGCTCGGTCTGCGCGCCCCAGTATTTGTCGGCGGGGACCTGAACCTCGCCCATGGAGTCGTGTTCGATACGGTATTCCATATGGTTTCCTTCCCTCCGTTTCGATCCTACTATAGCGTAGAAGGAATCGGATTGCAATTCTATTTTTCCGCGTTTCTTCCTGAGCTGCGCCGGGGCCTGAGCGAGAAATTCCTGTAACCCGGCGCGGAAAAACCGCAGAAAAGCGCCGCAAGTGAAAGACCGGGCGAGCCGGAATGATCTTGAAAACTGCGCGCATCACTGGTACACTGTAGCCAACATTCAGAATGCCGACCAAATCAGACAGACAACGGAAGGAGCAAAGCCATGAGCAGGAGCAGGACAGAGTTAGATTATTACTCCGGCAATTAAATATCCCCATTCCATAGGGCTGTACAGCCGGAGTAATAATATTAAAATATGCCATTTTCTCGCCCCTGTCGGGGCAACCGAAAAATATGGCAATTATTCATTCGGCAATTTCTTACGTTTCTGCAAGAGATTTGCGGTTATTTAATTGCCGAATTAATAATATATAGAAGAGCAGGTACGGAAGATCAAGGGCGTCTATTTCCCGGTCAAGACGAACTATCTGACACGACTGCTCACCAAAACGGCTGCGTGCAAGAGCCTGTAC
>CADAPH010000089.1:9262-9790 GCA_902789745.1 Oscillospiraceae bacterium
GAAGAGCAGGTACGGAAGATCAAGGGCGTCTATTTCCCGGTCAAGACGAACTATCTGACACGACTGCTCACCAAAACGGCTGCGTGCAAGAGCCTGTACCCGAACCCGGAGGATGAGTTCAGCATGCCGGATATCGGCCCGAACTACTCCATCATTTCGTCTTATGAGAGCCAGTTCCGCGAGAACATGCAGAAAAACCTGCCCTACTACGGGCTCAATGAGCCGATCATCGTCGAAAGGCTGCACCCGGACGGCTATATGATCATCAACGGACACCACAGGTGGGCGGCCGCGTTGAAGCTCGGACAGGCCAGGATCCCGGTCAAGATCGTCAACCTGATGCATGCGGCGGAGCTGCGGGAAATCCTCAAAAACTCACAGCACGAAAAACGCGCCGCCTTCGACCTGGACGAGGTTATTATCCGCGGCGCGGACGATCCGTTCCTGGAAGAGCCCCTGCCCTTCCCATGGAAGAATATCTACAAGGTGCGCATTCGGCGCGGCGCCCCGGCGGTGCTGCACACTCTC
>CADAPH010000089.1:9821-11897 GCA_902789745.1 Oscillospiraceae bacterium
GGCGTTGTCTCGGCGATGGGGAGGAGAGTTTTTCAGAATGTAAACAATGCAAAGGTCGAAAAGATGATTCACGAAAAATACCGGCAAACGCTGCATGTTGACAACGATATGGTTATGCTGACCCGCAGCGACGTCAGGGAGCCGCTGGAATTCAAGCTGAGCGGGGCTCCGGAGACCTGGTCACAGGAGGTTGTGGATGTGATCGGGAAGATCGAAAAAGAGAATGAGGAAGCGGGTCAGGCGACATGAGAGTTTCGTTTGACCTGGATGAGGTGCTGTTTGTCAACCCGGCAACGCACAAGACGGAACCGCCGCTGGCCTTCCCCTTGAACCGCATATACACGGAGAGGCTCCGCCTGGGTACGCCGGAGCTTGTCAAAGAGCTTCAGAAGCTCGGCTATGAGGTGTGGGTCTATACTTCCTCCTATCGTACGGAGAAGTATATCCGACGCCTGTTTCGGCATTACGGCGTCCGCTTTGACGGGATCATAAACGCGCAGCGGCATCTGCGGGAAGTGCAGCGGGATCAGAAAACGATCCTGCCGCAAAAAATGCCGACCCATTACCGAATCTCCCTGCATGTGGACGACGAAACCGTTATCTGTTCGTTGGGAAGACAATACGGCTTCCGCACCTATCAGCTCGACGCGCAGGACGATGATTGGGCAAAGAAAATCATCGAGCGCGCGGAAGAGATCAAAGAGCTTGAAAGGCGAATCACGGAGGCACAGACCGGCGGCAAAGAAGGAAATACTGTTGAATAAGACAGGGCAGGAGCTCCGGCTCCTGCCCTTGATCTTTGATCCTATTCCTCATGCTTCCTGTTTCGGATGATTGCAGTCACAACGGCGATGATCGCGGCGAACACGCCGACGGTGAAGAACACCCTGTTGAGCGTGAACTTCCCGCGGGAATCGATCGCGTTGAGCAGATTGAAAAACAGCGCGACGTCCACGCCGAGAATGACCATCAGGCGATTATTGTCGCCGATGAGTTTTTTGACGGGATCGGCCCTGACCAGAAAGGGGAGGAAGACCAGACTCAGCCCGAACAGCACGCCGCTGGCCGAGATCCAGAACCAATCCCCATGCGTATAGACACAGGCTACGCCGAGCAGAAGGAGCAGACTTGCGGTGAACGCGCAGAAGGTCCAGAACAGCTTGTCCTCCCGCACCGTCAGCGGCACGACGATCAAGGAAGCGGGAATTAAGCAGGCCGCCATGACCAGCGAAACCCAGTTTACCGAGGGGCCGCGGACAAGACTTCCGATCACGCAGATCAGGATCGGGATCATCACCGCACCGGAGACCGCGGAGCCTACGGCGGCAGAGCGGCGGCGAAACTGCCGGGCCCCGTACTGAATGACCGATTCCTTTTCATGGTGCAGCGTATCTTCAATCTCTGTCTCCAACAGCATGCTCACCGTATCGCGGCAGGCGGGGCACTCCTGCAGATGCTCCTCCACCATGGCGCGGCTTTTTTCACTGCAGGCTTTGTCGGCGTACAGCGGCAGCAGATCACGAATGACATCACAGTCGACTTTCATTTTTCACGCATCCTTTCCTGCAGCTTGAGTCTGGCGCGGTGATATGTGACACGGGCCCAGTTTTCCGTCTTGGCGAAGATCATCCCGATCTCCCGGAAGCTGAGCTCCCCGAAGACGCGAAGCTCGAATACCTCCCGGTACGGCTCCTCCAAGGTGTGCAGCGCGAGATGGATCCGGAACGAGGAATCCTTATCCGCCGTCTTCGACTCGAAGCCCTCGCCGGTGTCGGGGATCTCCTCCGGCATCTCTCCGCGCCTTTGCTGGCGGCGCTTTTCGTCCAGACAGAGATTCTTCGCGATCGCGCAGAGCCAGGTCGCCTCATCGGCTTCGCCGCGGAATTCGCTCTGATGGGAGATCGCCCGGAAAAAAGTCTCCTGCGTGATCTCCTCTGCAAGCGCGCGGTCTCCGGCCAGCGTCATCACATAGGAGAACACCCGCATATAGTAGGCCTCATACAGCTTTTCTCTGCTGTCCTGTGTCACAATTTCACCTCCTTTTCCCGGACTCGACGGTTAGACGCGCGGGATCGG
>CADAPH010000090.1 GCA_902789745.1 Oscillospiraceae bacterium
CCCAGAACCATGCCCCAGGCCAGCTCTACGCCGTTGCTGATGGTGGCGCCAGCCTCCCGACAGATCTGCTCGAATCTTGCCGTCACCTCAGGGCTAATGGAAATATAAGCTTCATCCTCTTTGCTCCGGAGCGCTTCCGGCACTATCCCGTAGGAAGGGACAGCGGCCCTTGTTTCATAGCCACCCAGCAGTTCCTCCCAATAGGCCAACCCGGCATACATATCCTTTTTCAGGATTTCACGAACCGCGGCCTCATATCTTCCGGCATCATTATTTCCAGTATCAGGAGAAGCCTTAGCCGCATCCCCTGTCATTTCACTGTTACGGAGTTCTTCCCCCAGATACCGGACAAGGCTGTCCATATAAAGGCCGGTACACCATCCGTCGACGATGATGTGATGTACCGCTGTAAGCAGCCAGGCATGGCCTTCCTGTGCTTTAACGCAGGTCACGCTGAACAACGGCTTTCTTTGAAGGTCAAAGCCGTCTCTCAGTATATCTTCCCTGATCCTCATGACGGCTTCTTTCGCGTCCTCGTCCTCGGACAGGCTGATCATATGAAGCCCGAGTTTTCTGTCAACGATGGCCTGCCTGGGCACGCTGACCCCATCGTGGATAATGGCTGTCCGCAGGACTTCGTGCTTCCTGCCGAGCCTGTCAAGCACCCTTCTCAGCATCTCTTCCGTGGGGTTTCCGTCCACCTCGAAAACATCCACCAGCCGGTATGCGTATGATTCCGGTTCGGACACGGCTTTCAGCAGCATGCCCTCCTGCATGGGAAGCAGCGGGTATATTCGCTTTAACGTTTCTCCCCGCAGGGCAAAGTCTGATATCACGGTCTCAAATTCCTCATCGCTCCATGCCGTCTCACCGAGGTCTGTCGCCGTCACCGACGGCGCGATTTCAGAGGACAGGTATTTCGTGATTTCACGAAGCTGTGACAGTATTTCGTCTGCAAACCGACGCGCCAGATCATCATCGTACAGGGCGGTATTGAAGTCCATAAGCAGCCGGAAGCTGCCGTTTTGCACATAGCAGTTTATGGCGATATCAGGTCCATAGCTGTTCAGGGGGCTGATGTCATTTCCGACGGGGATATCCGTATCCTCAAAGCGATGGACGCCTTCCCTCGCTTCAACGCTCATGTTACCAAGATAGTTAAAGCCTAACTGAGCAGTAAGCGCTTTGTCCAGCCCGGCGGGCCGCTCGCCGTCCAGGAAGCGCAGCACATTGTAGCCAAAGCCCTTGTTGGGAACCCTGTGAAGCCCCTCCTTCGCCGTCAGGAAGTCATGACGCAGGTCATTGTTGAGTCCTTCCACGATGACCGGGTATTCCGATGTGAACCAGCCCACCGTTCTGTCCGTGGAGAGCCCGTCGCCGGTATCCTCTCTTCCGTGCCCCTCAAGCTGCACAGACAGGGCCGTTCTTCCCGTGGCATGGCCAAAGCCCCTGCACACAGCCGTGAGCAGGGCATCGTTGATATCCGCGTTCAGCTTGCCAAAGTCCGCGCGAAGGAAGCCGCGGGTCTCCTCCGGGCTCAGGGTCCCACAAAGCCGCGCGAAGACTCGCTGATAATCCTTTCCGTCGGCGGTTTTGAAATCAGCAAGCTTCTTCTGCACGCTCGTCCAGTAGGGAATCTCCAGGCTCAGCAGATAGCTGTCGCGGAAGCGCAGAAGCGCCTTTGCGTAATCACAGTAGGTGCTGGTCTTGGAGGGCAGTCGTACCGCCTGCCCCTGGAGCATCTGTCCATAGGCGGTCTCCAGGTCTGAAAGTATGATCCTCCAAGATACGCCGTCGATTATGAGGTGATGGACCGCGATATAGAAATAGTCATTTTTCACACCATGGATAAGCGCTGTCCTGACAAGGTGCTTCTCCATAGCAATGCCTGTCTGTATCCTTTCGCAGATCGCCGTAACGGCCTCTGTGTCTTCCGTATCGACGGTATATTCCTCAATCCCGATCGTCGTAGCCGGGCTTTGAACGAAGAGTGTCTCAACTTTGAATACCGCCCTCAGCATATCGTGCTGGTAAACCAGCGCGTCCCACGCCTTTTGAAGCGCGTCTTTTTTGGCGCGCTCCGGGAGCCTGAGAAGCCTGGTCTGGTTGTAATGATGGGGGCAGGGCAGATTCATGTCCTTGAAAAACGCCACGATGGCGCTGTCAGGCACCGCGCCTTCATAGGGTTCCTGGCTGATTGCGACAGTACCGCCGCTTTCGGCGCAGGAGGCAATCCCCCGGACGGTCTTCTGCTTCATGATGTCCGCCACAGATACCTGCAGCCCCATTTCCCTGAGAAGGCTCACCAAGCGAATGGCCCGGATGGAATCTCCGCCGAGTTCAAAGAAGCTGTCCAGCGCACCCGGAGCATTATCCATCCCCAGCACCTGCTTCATGCCCTCAGCGACCGCACATTCCGCTTCTCCTTCGGGCGCCACGCGCACACCCGTCTGGCGAACCGTGGGTTCGGGAAGGGCCTTTCTGTCGATTTTTCCGTTGGGCGTGAGGGGCATGTCATGAAGCTCCATGAAGATGGAGGGCACCATGTAATCCGCGAGGCTGTCCGAGAGGAATTCCCTGAAGGCGGCCGCATCCACATCCTGTCCTGAGGCATCCTCTTTGCGGGAATAGTACAGTATAAGCTGATCCTTCTTCACCTCCGCTGCCGCAAGCGCAATTCCATCGTATCTGGCCGCCGTGCTCTCGACCTCTCCCAGCTCTATCCTGAAGCCCCTGAGCTTCACCTGTGTGTCCATGCGCCCCAGGTATTCCAGGTTCCCTTCCCCGTTGTACCTGGCCAGATCTCCCGTATGGTAGATCCTGACCTGTCCTTCGCCGAGATCTATCGGGGTAAACTTCTCCCGGGTAAGCTCCGGCTGGTTCCAATATCCGAGGGCAATCTGGGGGCCGGCAAGGCACAGCTCTCCCGTAAAGCCCCTCGGCAGCAGCCCGCCCCAGGGATCCATGATATAGGCGGCGCAGTTGTGAACCGGTCGGCCGATGGGAATCGTCCGGTAGTCCCTCGTCTTGTCCAGCTCGTAATAGGTGGCGTCCACCGTAAATTCCGTGGGGCCATAGGCGTTGTAGACCGGCCCTCTCGCCTTTGGCACAATGGTCATTGCCTCTCCGCCGACGCACAGATAATCCACATCGAGAGGCTCGTCCGCCGCCAGCAGCTGTCCGAACTGCGTGGAGTAGGAACCGCCGTTGATGGCATACCGCCTCAGGAATGCCCGCATTTCCTCAGGATCCCGCCTCGCGCTCTCAGGCACGATGCACACGGTTCCTCCCGCGGCCAGCGGCGGGAACAGATCCTCTACCGCCGCATCAAAGGCAAAATTCGAGTGGAGCGCAATGCGGCTGTTTTCGCCGAGCCCCCAGCGACTTCTTATAAACTGTACGAAATGGTAAAGCGCCCTGTGCTGTATCATGACGCCCTTGGGCTTCCCGGTAGAGCCCGAAGTATAGATCATGTAGGCCAGCTGATCGGGGCTTATGCCGGGCCTGCCATCAAACGCCGCACTGTCCGACCTGGTGGAGAGGATTTCCGCAGCTTTGTCCTCAGTCAACACCAGTTTTGCCCCGGAATCCGAAAGCATGTAGCGCACTCTCTCCTCCGGATAATCCAGGTCGATGGGCAGATATGCCGCCCCTGCCTTATGGATGCCGATGACCGCCGCGACGAATGCCTTCACGCGATCCATCCTGACAGCCACAAAGCTGTTGTCCGACACACCACGGGCGCGCAGGAAGGCAGCGATCGTATCAGAAGCCTGATCCAGTTCACGGTAGGTATAACTGCCTTCGCTGTCCACGACCGCCGTCTTTTCCGGAATACGATTAACGTTTTCCAGGAAGAGATCCAGCCATGTCTGCCGGGCGTCGCAGATGAGCGTCTCTCCCCTTGAAAGAGCCAACAGCTCTCCGCGCTCCTCATCAGAGACAAGGCTCACCTCCGAAAGCCTTTCCTTTGCCATCATGTCCTTCAGCACCTGGTTCATGCCTTCCGCAAACCGGGCGATGAAGGCCTCACTGTAGCGGTCCGCGTGATACTGCAGATGGAATATCAGCTTGTCATCCTCGGGGAAAAGCTGGGCGGAGAGCGCGTCTCCCGTTGCGATAAAGGGCAGTTCCTCGCGCTTCAGCTTCAGCGCGCTTCCCTTTGGAAGGGACAACATATCCGCCTGCCACACGAACTGTACATCGCTGGTGATGCCGGTTTCCGCAGCCAGCTCCGCAAAGGAATAGAGGTCGTTGGCCATGGAGCCGAGAAGCTGCTCCTTGAGGCTGGAGAGATACTGGGCAACAGACAGATCCCTGCCTCTGCTGCAGAGCACGGGCAGCGTCGTCACAAACATGGACACCGTCCTGCGGCAGCGCAGGTCCCGGCGCCCGTTGTAGACCGTGGTGAAAAGCGCGTCCTTTTTCAGCGTGTACGCTGACAACAGAACCCCGAAGGCCGCCGTGGTCAGCACGTTTTCCGTCGTCCTCTGCCTTTCGCAGAAAGCCTTCAACGCACTGTAGGAAATATCCAGCGCAAATGCCTGTTCCCCGCATTTAAGCCCGCTTCCCCTGAGATCACCCGCCGGCAGTGCCAGGGAATCCACATCGCCAAACCGCTTCAGGTTCCACGCCCTCGCTGTCTCCCATGCGGTCTTATCCTGTCGGGCGCTCTGTTCCGCCATGGCCGCGTCAAAGGCTGTCCAGATTTCCGCCTCGACATCCTCCCCGCCCAGGGCTTTATCCAGATCTGCCATGAGGATCCGCATGGAGGTTCCGTCAAATACGAGGTGATGGAAATCCATAAAGAGATACTTCGCCTCTCCTGCCTCAATCAGCCTGATGCGGAACAGGCGCTCACGCTTTATGTCAAAGGGCTGCACCAGGGATGTTTTTGCCCTCTTAAACTCCTCCTCAGTCATCCGCTGGTGAATACATATCTCCCGCTCCGCGTAGGCGCTCTGATACCGCATGGCGGGACCTCCGTGCGCGTCTGATACTATCCCGGAAAACAGCCCCGGATGCGCTCGCACCGTCTTTTCCAGCGCAACGGAAAGGATCGCCATATCCGTATCATCGGGCAGGCTGAAAAGCATTGGGTTGTTGTATACCGCTTCCCCCGCTCTCTTTTCGCATTCCAGGAAAATGCCAAGCTGGGACTGAGTCAGGGGACAGGGACGGGTCAGGTTATCTTCATTTCCCACGGAAGCCTCTTCATGAGGCAGCGCCTCGAGATAGTATTCCGCGATCCTTTTCGGTGTTCTCCCGCGGAAAATCTGATTGATGCTGAGCCCGGCAAGACCGCAAATGCTCACGACCTCCATGGAGGTGACGGAGCTTCCGCCCAGAGCATAGAAATCATCCTCCGCGCCAAATCTCTCCAATCCCAGCACTGAAGCCATCGCAACACACAGCGCACGCTCTGTGTCATTTTCCGGCGCCACATATTTCCCCGCTTCCACTTCAGGCTTCGGCAGAAGACGTCGGCTTATCTTTCCGGTAGTTGTACGGGGCAGGGCATCCAGGTGGATAAAACGGGATGGTATCATGTAATAAGGCAGTACGCTTTCAAGCTTCTTCCTGAGTTCTTCCGTATCGATCTCCACCGGATCCGCATAATAGAGGCAGATAAAGGCATCCGGGCCTTCTCTGAAACCGGCTGCTATGACCTGCTTCAGGCCTGATACACGACTTACGGCCACCTCAATCTCCGCCGGTTCCACACGGTTGCCGCTGATCTTGATCATATCATCGATGCGCCCGAGGACCACATATTGCCCGTCCGGCAGCATTCGGGCCAGGTCCCCGGTATGGAACTCCCCGTTCACGAAGGCCCTCAAGTTCTCCTCCGGATGGTTGATGTATCCACGCACATAGGGATCTTCAACGCATAGCTCTCCCGTTTCACCCTCCGGTACGGGCCTCCCCTCCGCGTCCCGCAGCGTGATTTTCATATCCGTCAGGGGTTTACCCACCGGCGCTATCTCACAGGGCTGTTCCAATTGCCCAAAAGCGACAAGGAACGCGACCTCGCTCATGGAATAAGCGTTCCATATACGAAGCCGAGGATCATCAGACCAGATTCCATTGGCCGGTTCCGAGCCCACAATGATCCTGTTGACAGTGGGTATATTTCGAAAGTAGCGCAATATGGACGGGGCGCAGAAAAGGACATCAATTTTGTTTTCCACGAAGGCTTTATATATTTCCTGCGGATTCTTCGCAATGCTGAAGGGAACGATGCTCATCCTGCCGCCCGCGTCCAATACGCCCACATAGAACAGGATCACAGTAATGAAATGCAGCGGGGAGATCATGGCAAAATGATCATCCGCCGTCAGCGGACTAACTCCGTTCTCATAGTAGCTGCGTGCGATCAGGTCCAGATTCCCGTACTCATGCAATACGCCTTTTGGATCACCTGTGGTCCCGGAGGTATAGACCGCAAAGGCGGCATCATGATCATTCACCTCAGCAAAGCCCGCAAGGGTTTCACACTGAAGGATTTCCGTCCAGGCCTCGTCATCAATCACCAGCTTGCATCCGCAGTCCCTGCGGATAAACGCGATGCGCTCTTGGGGATAGTCCTGCTCCAGCATAATGAAAGCCGCCCCGGCCTTCCACACGCCAATCATGGCGATCACGGGCTCCACGCCTCTTGGAAGCAGGATGTTCACGAAATCTTCCCGTCCTATACCATGCGCCATCAAATAGCGGTACACCTTTCCGGAGATCAGGTCCAGCTCCCTGTACGTAACAGTCTTTCCATCCCCCATGGATGAGAGAGCTATCTTTTCGGGCGTGTCCAATACATAGCCCTGGAATTTCTCGAAGAGCTTATTCATTTTATCATTGCCCCCATTTCATGATTACGATATTCTGTCCCAACGAATAGCTGTAAGATGCGTCGCTCATAAACGCCTGTACCACCTTTAATCCCGCCTTCATTTCCTCGTTAGCCGCGTGAATCGGATCAAAGGGTATGCCGTCATCCTTGACAATAAGAGTAATTGCATCCCGGTCACAGAGTATACTTATATCCATGTAGGCTTTTTGCGATTTTCCGCTATGTTCAGCGTAATTGAGCAGCAGCTCTTCCATGCAATGTGAAATGTGCAGGATAGTATCATGCGTGGCTTTACCGGAAAGAAAATCACACGCTCTGCGTACAGCTTCCCCGACACTGCTCCTGTCGCAAGGCACTGAAATGTCAAACCTTGTGGTGTCGTCAAGCGGCTCAGGTATCAGAAGAACGCTCTCTGCGTTTCCCCCTGCCTTTCTCCTTACGAGTATGGAGCAAAGCAGCACAAATGCGATGGAAAGAGCTGTTCCGATGGGAAACGCCACCCAAATAATGCCTGTCAAGTATTTCGCCAAAATGAAAGCAATTCCCATACCAAACAAGAGGGATGACGCAGACAATGCGGAAATGACAGAGTGGTCATTGATCTGGTACACGATCGCCAGGGGAAGTATCACACTAAACGAAAAATTCATGGTGGTAATAAGCGGCAGCCCCTGCCCGGTCAGACGGATCGTCGCAGGATCCGTTGCCCCAAACAGAACCGCAAGCTCGTCTGAAACAAACAATACCGCGAGGAAACATAACAGGGCAAACCCGCAGGATATGGCAAGACCTCTTTTTACCAATCTCCGGAGGCCGTCATAATCCCTCTGTGCCACAAGCAATCCTCCTATCCCCAAGAAAGCGCCCTGCACGCCTCCTGATATCATCTGTCCCAGCGATACCATGGCATAGCCGATGGACATGACAAAAACGCCCGTCTCTCCATGAACAGACTGGACAAAATAATTACACATGAAGAACAGCAGCGTGATAGCAAGATTGCCAAGAAAGGGAGGAATCCCCATCACTACGTTTCTGCCCATCATACTGGCAAATCCCCTGAAATACGGCCTTATTCCAAGCATCTTTCTTTTCCAGAAAAGGAAGACAAAAAGCGCTATCACCCCAATAAGGGATCCTGTCAGTGTCGCTAGCGCCGCTCCGGAGATATCCATCAAAAAAACCTTTACATACAGTATGTCGCAGATCAGATTTACGATCACTGAGGAAAGCATGGCAAATGAAACAAGCCTGGGATAGCCTATACTTTCAACGATTATCGACGTTCCATTCATCAGAAACATCAAAAAAGCACCTGCTATGATGACATAAAGGTATTTGCAGGTGTTTTCGTATAATGCCGGATCCTGGCAGAGCAGGGAACAGATCCTTGGCGCAAGCACTCCTGTAAGAAGGGAAACGATCAGTCCGAAACCCAGGCAGGATGAAACAGCAACGGTTATAGAACTGCTTGCCTCATCGAAATCCCGTCTTCCCAGCGCCTTCGTCGCTATGATCGAAGCCCCGGCAGAGAGGAGAGAGGTAATGCCGGCAATAAGGCCCATGATCGGTACAACATTCTGTATCGCAGATACCGCTTCCGGGCTGATCAGCTGCCCCATTAGGACGCTGTCCACGATAGTGTTTATATTCACGATCGCCATAGTGGCTATGGAAGCCATCAAGAATCTCCTCAGGCTTCTGCTGATCAGATAACTGTTCCGGTTCTTCATCATAATCCTGGCCTCGAAAATTTTAGTCTCATCACTAGAACCTGTGGGTAGTGAATGAGCGAACTCAAAAGTGATCCGTCCTGACAGAAGGATGCTTCATTCTAATGCGCAGCATCCTGCAGGTTCAGCCAGAGAATCAGGTTGTTGCTGTTAAAGGCGTTG
>CADAPH010000091.1 GCA_902789745.1 Oscillospiraceae bacterium
CCGACCTTGTAGGCGCTGAAATAGCGGTACAGCGCTTCCTGGGAGCTGGTGCCCTCGCCGCCCGGTTCGCGGATATAGCTCCCGTCGGGCAGCATACGGCGGGATTTTTCCTTGTCCCGGCGCAGGGCGTCCAGCACCACGTTGAGCTGCTCGCGGGTATCAGGCGTCACGGCCTCGATAAAGGCCTCGACCCGGTGCTCCAGATTGCGGCTCAGCAGGTCGCCGGAGCCGATAAACAGGCGCTGATCCTTGCCCTCGCCGAAGCTGTAGATGCGCGAGTGCTCCAGCCAGCGGCCCACCACGCTTGTGACCGTGATGTTCTCGGTCATGCCCGCAATGCCGGGGCGCAGGCAGCAGATGCCGCGGATAAACAGCTCGATCTTCACGCCCGCCTTCGAGCATTCGATCAGCTTTTCCATCACGTCCAGATTGTTCAGGGCGTTGACCTTGATGGCGACGCGGCCCGCGCTGCCCTTGGCCTTCTCACGGTCGAGGAATTCCAGCACGCGGGACTTGAAGCTGTACGGCGCGATCCAGAGATATTTCGCCTCGGGCGGCACCTCGCCCTCAAGAAGGGCGGCGAAGGCGGCCTCGGCGTCAAGACCGGCCTGCTCGCTGCAGGTGATGAGGGACAGGTCGGTGTACTGCTCGCCCGTGACCTCGTTGTAGTTGCCGGTGCCGACCTGGGTGATGCGGCTGATGTTACCCTCGTGCTGCCGCGTGATGACGCAGAGCTTGGAGTGTACCTTGTGGTTCGGCAGGCCGTAGATCACGCGGCAGCCCGCGTCCTCCAGCATCTCGGAATAGTCGATGTTGTTCTGTTCGTCAAAGCGCGCGCGCAGCTCCAGAAGGCACAGCACGTCCTTTCCCTTGTCGGCGGCGTAGGCCAGGGCGGCGGCGATCTTGCTGCTGCCGGACATGCGGTAGAGCGTGATCTTGATGGACAGGACCTCCGGGTCGTCCGCCGCCTCGTAGATCAGGTCCACGAAGGGCATCATGCTCTGGAAGGGGAAGCTCATCAAAAGATCGTGCTTTTCGATGTAGGAGAAGTATTCGCCCTTCTTGAGGCCGATATCCCTGGAGGGACGGCGATCCTCGTATTTGAAATTCTCGTGTCCGCCGATGCAGGAGCGGAAGGAGAGGTCGAAGGGCACGGTCTGGGTGAAGACGCAGCGCTCCGCCACATGCAGCTTTTTGATAAGCAGCGCGTGGTTTGCTTCCGAGAGCTTGCCGCAGATCCGCGCGCGCACGGGCATCTCCCGCTTGCGCTTGGTGAGCATGGAGCTCATCTTCATGCGCAGATCGTCGTCGGCCCCGTCGGCCGCAAATTCGAGGAAGACGTCCGCGTTGCGCGTGACCTCGACGGTAGCGGTCTGTATAATGCTCTCCTTTTTCAGGAGCAGGGGCAGAAAATGCTTGATAAGCTGCGCCGTCAGCACGATCTTCTGGCAGCCGTTGATCTCGAAGCTCAGATACGCGGGAACGCGGTGCAGCGGGATGACGGCCAGCTTCTGCACGGTCCCGCGGCCCAGGAAGGCGATGATGTTCGACTCCCCGCTCCACAGGAAGGGAAAGGGTTGGCCCGGGTCGATGATCTTCGGGAAGAGCAGGTCCTTGATGTCGCCGAAGAGCTTTTTGCTCATCAGCTCGTCCACCTTGCTGATCTTTTTGAAGTCCAGCACGTCCACGCCGTTTGCGCGCAGCTCCTCGCGGATGGATTTCCAGATACTCTCCATCAGCGTCTGCTGCTCCCGCGTGATGCGCAGGACCTCGTGAATCTGCGTCTCGGGCAGCATGCCGGACAGCGGGTCGCGCCGGTCCGGCGTCAGGAGGGCGCGGTGGGTCAGGATGCCCATGCGCACCCTGTAGAACTCCGTGAGATTGGACTGATAGATCATCAGGAACTTGAGGCGTTCGAGCAGCGGCACCGCGGGGTCCGCCGCCTCCAGCAGCACACGCTCGTTAAAGGCGAGCCAGCTCAGCTCCCGGTTGATATAGACGCTCTCGGCGGCGGCCTTGCGCTCGACCTCGACAAGCTTCTCCGCGGCGGCGCGCTTTTCCTTCTCCGCCGCTGCTTTCCTCTCGGCGGCGGCCTTTTTCTCGGCCGCGCTCTTCTCCGGCGTATGCTTCTTTATGGGCACGCTCTTTTTCTCTTTCTGCGCCATGTCGACATTAGCCTTTCTTTACGCCAGGCGCTCCTCACAGGCTTTCTCCAGCGCGTCGATCACGATGCGCAGGGCCTTGATGCGGGCGTATTTTTTATCGTTGGACTCGATGATGAACCAGGGGGCGTTCTCCGTGCTGGTCTTCTCCAGCATCTCGTCGATGGCCTCCTCATACTGCGGCCATTTCTCGCGGTTGCGCCAGTCCTCCTCCGTCAGCTTCCACGCCTTCTCGGGCGTGTTCTGCCGGTCGGTGAAGCGCTGGAGCTGCGTGTCCTGGTCGATATGGATCCAGAACTTGAGCACCACCGCGCCCCAGTCGGTGAGCTGGCGCTCAAACTCGTTGATCTCATTATAGGCGCGCTTCCAGTCGTCCTCGGCGCAGAAGCCCTCCAGCCTCTCGACCATGACGCGGCCGTACCAGGTGCGGTCGAAGATGCAGACGTGGCCGCTGCGGGGCAGGCGCGTCCAGAAGCGCCAGAGATACTGGCGGTTCTTCTCATGGGGCTCGGGCGAGGCGATGGGCATCACGTCGAAGCC
Source organism: Oscillospiraceae bacterium (assembly GCA_902789745.1). Lineage (GTDB taxonomy): Bacteria > Bacillota > Clostridia > Oscillospirales > Oscillospiraceae > Limivicinus. The sequence continues at coordinate 2,703 of CADAPH010000091.1, forward strand.
GCGCGGGTCCAGCGGGCGCGCGATGCGGCGGATGTTGCCGCCCTTGCCGGCGGCGTCCCAGCCCTCATAGCAGAGGATGACGGGGATTTTCTTGCGGTAGATGACATTGTGCAGCTCGTGCAGATGGCTCTGCAGTTTTTTGAGCTCCTTTTTGTATTCCTCGTCCGTGAGGGAGGGGGAGAGATCGACCTCCGCGAGCTTCGGCATTTTCAGCAGCGGGAAATTCTCCTTGAAGGGCTTGCCGACATAGCGGCCCTCCTCCAGCGCCCTGTCGATCTGCTCCACCAGCAGCTTCAGCGCGTCGCGCGCGGCGAGGGTGCGCTTGCTGCCGTCGACCGGGTGCCAGGGGATGACCTTGCCGGTCTTGTCCATAAAGTTCTCATACTCATCGCGGAAGAGCTTGTACTCATGCATCTGCCACATATCGTCAAGCGAGACGCGCCACTCGGTCTCAAAGCTCTCGCGCAGGGCGGCGATGCGTTTGCGCTGCTCCTTTTCGCTGATGTCCACAAAGAGCTTGAGCAGGATGTAACCGCCGTCGCGCAGCTGGCGCTCAAATTCGTTCACGGCGCGGACGCGTTTTTTGTACTCCTCCTTCGTGATGTCGCGGTGCAGGTACTTGCGCACGCAGTCCTCCATCCAGCCGGAGTCATAGAACATGATCTTGCCGTTTTCCGGGATGGCCCTGGCGTAGGGGTAGAGGAAGGGATAGCGCGACTCCGCTTCGGGCGTGATGACCGGGGATGTGACATTGTAGTTTCTCGGGTCGATCTCGCTGATAAGCTCGTTGATCAGGCTGCCCTTGCCGGCGGCGGCCCAGCCCTCCACCAGCACGATGATGGGCAGCCCCTTCTCCCGCACGGCCTGCTGCTGCGCCATAAGGCGGCCGCGCAGCGCCTTGATTTCGGCCTTGAGCTGATCGGTATTCTCTTTTTCGACTTTTTTGGATTCTTTTTCTTCTTTCTTCATGGTGAACATCATTCCTTCTTTTGAAAATATAACTTCCGATGGTTATTGTTTTTAATAATTATAGTTATTTTACGATATGAAGGCGGTGAAGTCAACAGGAGAGTTGTGCAGTTTCCACACTTGCGGTGAAAATGTTTCCAGCTTATACTATGCAAATACAGCATTTCAACAAAGGCGTGATTCAACATGAAAAACAAGCAGATGTTCGGCAACCTTCTCCTGATCCTCGGGGCGTTTGTATGGGGAATGGCATTCGCGTTCCAGCGCGCCGGCATGGAGAGCATTGAGCCCATCACCTTTACCTCGGCGCGCATGGCCCTCGCGGCCCTTGCCGCGGGGAGCGCCGCCCTGTTCCTGCGAAAGAGAGCGCCGGAAACGGAGAGCCCGGCACGGGCAAAGGCGCGGCGGCGCGCAACGATTATAGGCGGGATCGTATGCGGCCTCTTCCTCACGGCGGCGAGTATCTATCAGCAGACGGGCATTGTGACCACCTCGGCCGGCAAGGCGGGCTTCATTACAGCCCTGTACATTCTGCTTGTCCCGCTGCTGAATCTGATCCTTTTCAGGCAGCGCTGCGGGCTGCACGTCTGGATCGCCATCGCGATCGGCGTCGCGGGGATGTATCTGCTGTGCATGAAGGAGGACTTCACCCTCGCGCGAGGGGATATCCAGCTGTGCATCTGCGCGCTTTTGTTCAGCGGTCAGATCCTCGCCTGCAGCTATTATTCGCGCCGCGGAGACCCCGTCTGCATCGCGGCCATCCAACTGCTCACCGTTGCCGTCATCTCAGGCGTGCTCGCCTTCGTCATGGAGGAACCGGGCTGGGACAAGCTGCGCGCGGCGGCTGTCCCGATCCTGTACTGCGGCATCATGTCCGGCGGCGTGGGCTACACACTCCAGATGGTCGCCCAGCGCTACACCGATCCCACGGTCGCATCGCTGCTGATGAGCCTGGAATCGGTCTTCGCCGTCCTCGGCGGGGCGCTCCTGCTGCATGAGCGCATGAGCGGGCGGGAGCTTCTGGGCTGCGCCATCATGTTTGTCGCAATCATTCTGGTGCAGATCCCGATGCCGAAGAGAGATCGCGCGCTGTCGCCCGAATAGGACAAAATCCCCCTCGCATACAATAAGCAGCGGGAGGGGGATCGTTCATGATGAGCTATTATTCGGAGCTGCGCTACAAGGAGATCATCGACGTCCATACGGGCTTTCGGCTCGGCTATGTCTGCGATCTGGAGCTCGACGACAAGGAGGGCTGCGTCGTCTCGCTGGTCACGCCCGGCCGTCCGCGCTTTTTCGGCCTGCTGGGGCGGGAGGAGGACTATATTCTCCCCTGGAAGGATATCGTGCGCGTCGGCACCGATATCATCCTGGTCGAGGTCAAGGGCGAGTTCATGCGCCGAAAACGGCAAAGCCGCTGGTTTTGAAAACTTGGCAAACAGACGAAGATATAGTATAATACATTATTCATAATAAATTGGCATATCGTGTTCGGCTTTCGCAGCCTGAATAGATCGGCATACTGGATGTTAACAACTAATACTTCACAATACCGCCCGGATAATTCCGGTCATGTTCCCCGCCGTCATTGCGAGCCAGTGCGCACACTGGCGTGGCAATTCGCATCCCCGGCGGGAGCGTTTTGAACTGAAAAGGTACAAATACACCGCATTTAAGGATACGGATTGCCACACCAGTGACATCGGTCACTGGTTCGCAATGACAAGCCGGGACATTTTCGCTTTCATCTATCTGCACAAAAAATGTGAAGTTTAAGAAGTTTAAGATGTTACGGTCTACTGCAAGTATGATGAAATCCCAAAAGGGAGGACATACCATGAGAAAAATGATCGCGCTGCTTCTTGCTGTGCTGGCGCTTTGCCCGCTGCTGACGGCCTGCCGGAAGGAGGAACCGCTGGAGCCCTGGGTAATGCCGACCGTGGATGTAAAGCCTACGCCGGTGCCCACCGCGTCCCCGTCCTTCGGCGGCGGCAGCCCGGAGAGCTATGTGTGGAACGAGGCGGCGCTGCTTTTGATGAACAACCCCGGCGCCGCGCCCGGCAGCACACAGGAAAAGTACACCCACAAGCAGTGCGCGGCGCTGTTCCCGTATAATTTCCTGCCGTCCGCCATCTTCGGGGAGAGCTATTCGCCCTACCCGAAACTGAGCCTCAAAAAAACAGATCATGACGTGATGCTGGACGGCGCGGGACAGCTCGCCGAGCACGCCTATATCGAATATCAGTACCTTCCCAAGAGCGGGAAGGAGGACGAGGGCCTGTTTGTGATGGCGGAGCTCTGTTCGATGGAGGCGGCACAGGAGATCTATAACGGCCTGTATCCCCATCTCATGATGCCGCAGGGGGAGAGGCTGCGTCTGTCCACCTACTATCTCAAGGATTTCGTGCTGGCCAAAATTGAAGAGCAGCGCATAGCCCAAATCCTCAAACTCACGCCCAGCTCCTACTTCGCCGACGCCCGCCGCGCGATCGCGGAGGACCCTGGCTTTGTGCCGCAGCGCCAGATCCTCCTGACCGTGACCTGCGGCCTCAACATGAGCGACGAGGAATTCATCGCCGCGGTCTGCTATCTCCTGCGCTACAGCGACGGCAGCGAGATCGTCACCCCGGAGCCGAGCAGGCTGCCGGTGTTTGGGGAAAAGGGCGCAGCATAAAAAAGAGTGGAGAGTGAAGAGTGGAGTTGTAGTATCCGCTTCGCGGATATTTTAAAAATGTCGCGAAGCGACACCTTAATTCCACTCTCCACTCTCAACACTCCACTCTCAAAACAGGAGTAATCATGAACAACAACGAAACGAAAAAAGAACGCGCGGTGCTGGCGGGGCTTGCCGCCGCGAGCATGGACGAGCATGAGCGCTCCAGCGACGTGACGATGGACGAGCTTGCCGCCCTTGTCGAGACCGCCGGGGGCGAGACCGTGGCGACGCTGATCCAGGCACGCCCGACGCCCGAACCCAGAACCTTCCTCGGCGACGGCAAGGTGAAGGAGCTCAAGGAACTGATCGAGGCAAACGAATGCGACCTCGCCGTCTTCGACAACGAGCTCTCGCCCTCCCAGATGCGCGTTTTGTCGGAGGAGCTGGGCGTCAAGGTGCTTGACCGCTCCGGCCTCATCCTGGACATCTTCGCCCAGCGCGCCAGAACCCGCGAGGGCCAGCTGCAGGTGGAGCTTGCGCAATATAAATATCTGCTGCCGCGTCTGACCGGCATGTGGACGCATCTGGTGCGCCAGACGGCCTCGGGCGGCTCGTCGCCGATCGGTACGCGCGGCCCCGGCGAGACGCAGCTGGAGACCGACCGCCGCCACATCCGCCGCAAGATCCAGAAGCTGGAGGAGGAGCTGGCGGAGGTGCGCAAGGTGCGCTCCACCCAGCGCCGCAAGCGCGAGAAGAACGCCATGCCCGTCGTGGCCCTTGTCGGCTATACCAATGCGGGCAAGTCCACGCTCCTGAACTGCCTGACCGGTTCGGATATCCCGGCGAACGACCGCCTGTTCGATACCCTGGACACCACGACCCGCCGCCTCAGAATCGACGAGACGCAGGAGATCCTTCTGTCCGATACAGTGGGATTCATCCGCAAGCTGCCGACGCATCTGATCGAGGCGTTCAAGGCAACGCTGGAGGAGCTCAGCTACGCCGACGTGCTGCTGCATGTGATCGACATCTCCAATCCCGAGTGGCCGGAGCAGGCCCGCGTGGTGGACGAGCTGATCCGCCAGCTTGGAGCCGAGGCCACACCCTGCATCCGCGTCTACAACAAGTGCGACGCCTATTTCGGCATTCTGCCCCACGGGGAGGACACGGTCTGCATCTCGGCAAAAAGCGGCGAAGGCGCGGACGAGCTGATCCGGCTGCTGGCTGCGCGTCTGGACAAGGGCAAGCGCCATGTGACGATCAAGCTGCCCTACGCCGCCGCGGGACTGCTGGACAGCCTCAACCGTGAGGCGGCAGTGCTGAAAAGCGAATATACCGAGGACGGCATCGAAATCGAGGCCATTGTCCCGCCGGAGCTCTTCGGCAGGGTCAAGGGCTATATTCCGGGCTATGTGGAGCCCAAAGAGGAATGGGAGACATGAGCGAGTATTACATCCCCACCGGCCCGGGCGAGGCGGAGTTCACCGAAAAACGCTCCCGTTTTTTGGGTCATGTCCGCATGGTCGAGACCGAGGACGAGGCCCGCGCCTTTATTGCGGAGATGAAAAAGAAATACTACGACGCGCGGCACAACTGCTGGTGCTACAGCATCAAGGACGGCCCCGAGCGCTACAGCGACGACGGTGAACCTCAGGGCAGCGCGGGCATCCCCATGCTGGAGGTGCTGCGCCGCCAGGGGGTGACCAACGCCGTCTGCGTCGTGACGCGCTACTTCGGCGGCGTCCTGTTGGGTACGGGCGGGCTTCTGCGCGCCTATACGAAGAGTACCGCCGACGCTCTCGAGGCCGCGGGGATCTCCGCCGTGCGCCGCTGGGTGGAGACGGAGCTGCCCTGCTCCTATGCCCAGATGGAAAAGCTCAAGCTGGAAGCCGCCGCCGCGGGCGGGATCGTCGCGGATGTGGAGTACGGCGCGGGCGTCACGCTCAAGGTGCTGGTGCCCGAGGAAAAGAGCGAGGAGTTTGCCGCCCGCATCTTCGACCAGACCGCCGGCAGCGTCAGGGTTCACGTCACGGGCGAGAGCTTCCGCGCCGTGCCGGTGAGGTGACGAATCCGGCAGGTTTGCCTTGACAAAGAAATTGCGGCGATATAAAATACTTATGAGGTGAGATGCGATGTTGGATGCAAATGATATTCAAATCATAACCGAATTGCTCAGGAAAAACAGAGACGATACGCGCAATGACATGAGAGCAATTATTGAATCGGAAATCAATCCGAAGCTTCAACTTCTGGCAGAGGGGCACGAAGCTTTGCTTGAAAAGCTCAACCGCATGGAAAAGCAGGATGATCTGATGGGTAGGATTGTCATTCTTGAAGAGGCGGTTAAAAAGCTCAACAAAGAATTGAACGCCATAAAGAAAGCGCAATGATGCATCGCCGTTTTTCGGCGGTGCATTTTCTCTTGCATAATTCACCCTGAAATGATAGTATGAAACAAACAGTTTTTACCATACGAACCTTTTATTTGAAATGAAGGAGAAACATGATGAAAGCGCTGCGTTTTGCGATGATCCTGCTGCTCTGCCTGGGCGCTTTTCTCTGCTTGGGCGCCGCCGCCTATGCGGAACCCGCTGTGATCGACTCCGGCACCTGCGGCGCGGATGGAGATAACCTGACCTGGACGCTGTACGATACCGGGGAGCTTGTAATCGACGGCACGGGCGCGATGCGAGTGCTATTTCCACAGTCAAAATGACTTTGGGTGTACAACCCCTTGGTATGAAAACCGTTTTAAAATCAGTTCTGTCACCATCTATGTCGGCGTGACGAGCATCGGTGATTATGCTTTTTACGCAAATTTAAAGCTTAAGACGGTCAGGATTCCGAATACTGTGAAAACGATTAAATCTCATGCGTTTAATAACTGTAGCCTTTTGACAAGCGTGAGGATCCCGAAGAGCGTGACGAGCATCGAAGGCTATGCCTTCGCTATTAGTAGCCTGACAAGCGTGACGATCCCGGATAGCGTGACGAGTATCGGCGAGTATGCCTTCGAGAACTGCGGCCGCTTGACAAGCGTGACGATCCCGGATAGCGTGACGAGCATTGGCGAAGGTGCCTTCCAGAACTGCAGCAGTCTGACAAGCGTGACGATCCCGGAGAGCGTGACAAGCATCAGGAGCCATGTCTTCTATCGCTGCAGTAGCTTGACAAGCGTGACGATTCCGGATAGCGTGACGAGCATCGGCGACTATGCTTTCTGGTACTGCAGCAGCCTGACGAGCATGACCATCCCTGAGAGCGTGACGAGCATCGGCGACGATGCCTTCCGGGAATGCAGCAGTCTGGCAAGCGTAACGATCCGTGACGGCGTGACGAGCATCGGCGAGTATGCCTTCTCCCACTGCGGCCGCTTGACAAGTGTGATTATCCCGGATAGCGTGACGAGCATCGGCAGCTGGGTCTTTTCCAGCTGTAGCAGCCTGAAAAGCGTGACGATCTCGGAGGGCGTGACAAGCATCGATGGCTATGCCTTCGCTTTTAGTAGCCTGACAAGCGTGACGATCCCAGAGAGCGTGACGAGCATCGACGGCTATGCCTTCTGGTACTGCAACAGTCTGACGAGTGTAACGATCCCGGATAGCATGACGAGCATCGGTGACAATGCCTTCTACGGTTGTATCAATCTAACTGATGTATATTATGGCGGCTCGGAAGAGCAGTGGAAAACCATCAGCATAGAATATAATAATGGCCCACTGACAAATGCGACGATCCACTATGCACCGAAATACACCTTATCCTATGACTCCAACGGCGGCAAGGATGCCCCCGCAAGCCAGCAAAAGGCCAAAACTGTCCCGCTGACGCTCTCCGATACGCGCCCCACGCGTGAAAACACCGGTGCCGGAACGTATTCGGTCAGGCTCAACCCCAACGACGGGGGACAGTCAAGCAGCGTTCTGCGCGCGGCGAGAACGACCACCTACAGCTTTAAGGGCTGGAACACCGCCGCCGACGGCAGCGGGACGGACTATGTCCCCGGCGCAAGCTACACGGCGGACGCGGATGTGACGCTCTACGCCCAGTGGGAGAGCAGCACGGAAACTGCCCCGGTCACGCTGCCCGAGCTTACCCGTGACGACGGCGTTTTCAAGGGCTGGGCCGAGAGCCGGGACGCGGAGAGCGGCGTTGTGGGCGAATATACCCCGACCGGAAACGTGACTCTTTACGCGATCTGGCACAGGGCCGACTTTGTCCTCCCGGCCTCGCTGCACACCGTGGAGTCCGAAGCCTTCACCGGCGGCGCGTTTACCTACGTCCTCATCCCGGAGACCGTGGCGCACATCGACGGCGGCGCCTTCGCCTCCTGCCCGAAGCTTGCCTACGCGCAGTTTGCGGGCGCGGACACCGCGATTGACGGCAGCGCCTTTTCCGGCGTGACCGGCCTCACGATCATCGCCCCCGGCGGCAGCACGGCGGAGGCTTTCGCCAGCGCCCACGGCTTCGACTTTATGCCCGCCGCGTAATGTAGGGGCCGACGCCCTCGGCGGCCCGGCGGTGAAACCTTGAAAAAAGTATTTATCCCCGGCGAATTCGTGGTATATATACGTTTTCGCCGGGGATTTTCTCATAATTTCAAATTGTTCTGCGCGGGCCGCCGAGGGCGTCGGCCCCTACGGTTTTAAACGAAGCGGAGTTCAGCCGATACCCCAAAAAAATTTTTCAAAAAAATAAAGGGAAATAAGAATTTGCGTCGTATAAGAGTAAGGGAAGGAAAAATCCCTTGCTCTTATGTCTTTCAAAAGGCGGTGAAGCGCATGTCCTGTTACGCGCGGCCGGATGGAGCCGGAGCCGGAGTGCGAGATCCGCACCTGCTTTCAGCGGGACGTGGACCGCATCACGCATTCCAAGTCCTTCCGCCGCCTCAAGCACAAAACGCAGGTCTTTCTGCGTCCCGAGGGGGATCATTACCGCACGCGTCTGACCCACACGCTGGAGGTCACGCGCCTTGCCCGAACCGTCGCCCGCGCGCTGGGGCTCAATGAGGATCTGGCGGAGGCGATCGGCCTCGGCCATGACCTGGGCCACACACCCTTCGGCCACGCGGGGGAGCGGGCGCTGAACGTGATCTACCCCGGCGGCTTCAAGCATTACGAGCAGAGCCTGCGCGTAGTGGACGTGCTCGAGCGCGACGGGCGGGGGCTCAACCTCTGCTATGAGACGCGCATCGGCATCCTCAACCACACCTACGGCAAGCCGGACGATACGCGCGAGGCCACCTGCGTGCGCCTGTGCGACCGCATCGCCTACATAAACCACGATCTGGACGATTCCATCCGCGCCGGGATCATCCGCGCCGACGCCGTGCCGGAGCGCATCCGCGAGGACTGCGGGGAGCGCAACAGCGAGCGCATCAATTCCCTCGTCACCTTGATTTCTTCCACCGCTACATGTATTCCGACGTGTATACCAATCCCCTCGCCAAGGGAGAAGAGGACAAGGTGCAGGGCATCCTGGAGGGGCTGTATAAATATTATGTAAACCACCCGGAGAAAATGCCCGAAGAGCTCCACGCCATCGCCGACCGCGAGGGCCGGGATCGCGCCGCGGTGGACTACATCTCCGGCATGACCGACGGCTACGCCGTGGAGAAGTTCGAGGAAATCTATATCCCGTTCGCATGGACGGTGAAATGAGAGTGAAGTTTGGAGAGTGGAGAGTGAAGTTATGGAATCCGCTTCGCGATCATTATAAGTCGCGCAGCGACGCCTTATTTTCACTCACAACTTTTCACTTTTCACTTTTATAAGAGGCAGGTGATTCGATGGCGATCCCGGAAAAGTTCATACAGGATCTGGTGGATCGCTCGGACATTGTGGACGTGGTTTCGGGCTATGTGCGGCTGTCAAAGCGCAGCGGATCGAACATGTTCGGCCTCTGCCCCTTCCACAGCGAGAAAACGCCCTCCTTCTCCGTCTCGCCGGATAAGCAGATCTATCACTGCTTCGGCTGCGGCAAGGGCGGCGGGGTCATCGGCTTCATCATGGAGATCGAAAACCTCTCCTATCCCGAGGCGGTGGCCTTCCTCCCGCTGGTTCTATGCGCAGCTCTCCCAGCCTGCGGGGGCGCCCGCGGTGGCCTACATACAAAAGCGCGGCATCTCGCCCGCCATGGTCAAAAACTTCGGCCTTGGCGCCGCGCCCGATACCTGGGACAGCCTCAGAAATGCCATGCACGAGAAGGGCTTCACGGATAACGAGCTCTTCGACGCGGGCCTTGTAAAACGGGGAAAACAGGGCGGCTTTTACGATGCCTTCCGAAACCGCCTCATGTTCCCGGTCATCGACGTGCGCGGAAACGTGATCGGCTTTTCGGGCCGCATCCTCGGCGACGGGGAGCCGAAATACCTCAACAGCCCCGAAACCCTGGTTTTTAACAAAAGTCGGAACCTTTTTGCACTGAATCTGGCTAAAAAATCAAAAAGCGGATATATCATTTTATCAGAGGGCAATATAGACGTGGTCAGCCTCCACCAGGCGGGCTTCGACTCGGCGGTGGCGTCGCTCGGCACCTCGCTTACGCCGGAGCAGGCGCGGCTCATCTCGCGCTATACCAACGAGGTCATCATCGCCTACGATAACGACGGCGCGGGCCTCAAGGCCTCCCAGCGGGCCATCGGGATTATGGAAAAGCTGGATATCAAGGTACGCGTCCTGCGCATGAGCGGCGCGAAGGATCCGGACGAGTATATCAAAACCAAAGGGCCGGAGGCTTTCCGCAAGCTCTTAGAGGGCTCGGAAAACCAGATGGATTACCGATTGCGCGCGATCCGGGAGAAGTACGATCTCAGCGTCACGGAACAGAAGTCCGATTACCTGCGCGAGGCGGTGGAGCTTCTGGCGAGGCTCCCGGACGAGGTGCGGCGGCAGGTCTACGCGATGGATCTGGCGCGGGAACTGGGACTGCCGCCGGACGTGATCGTGAACGACGTGGAGCGGCGGCGTGATCGGCTTGTCAAAAGCACGTTCAGGCAGACGCAGAAGCAGCAGACCCAGCCGGAAAAGCAGCTGCAGCCCCCGTCGAGGGAGCTGCGCTACGACGACCCGGCCTCCGCCGCGGCGGAGGAGGGGATCATCCGGCTTTTGTATCTGGAGCCGTCCCTGATCTCCACGCCGGGACTGCCCCCGCCGGAGGAGTTCTCCGCCCCCGCTCTTGGGCGTATCTACGACGCGCTGCGGAAACGGATCGAAAAAGGACAGAGCGTGAGCACCGATCATCTGGCGGGGGAGCTCACCGGGGACGAGCTGGGACTGCTCGTCGCCATCCTGCAAAAACCGGAGACGCTCAGCCGAAGCCGGCAGAGCATCGCCGATTACATAGCAAAGATAAACGAACAGAAACAACTGCGCTCCGGCGGCACCGATCTCATGGCGCTGCGGGATCAGCTCAAAAAGAAAAAAGGATATGAGGGATAAGACATGGCAGAAGACAATATCTACACCGAACAGGAACTGAGCAAAATGGCAGACGAGCTGCTGAACGCGGCGGGTGAGACGGAACTGATTCCCGAGCCGCCCAAGCCGAAAAAGAGCAAGAAGAAGGAAGAGCGGAACGAACCCGCCAAGTCCCCGGAGGAACGCCTGAACGAGCTCTTTGAAAAGGGCAAGAAGGCGGGCAAGCTGACCCCAAAGGAGCTGGAGATCTTAGAGGAGCTGAACCTGGACGGCGAGGCCGTGGACAGGTTCTATGAGAGCCTTGAAAAGGCCGGCATCGACATTGACGTCGGCAGCGACGATCTGCTTCTCCCGCCCCTGGACGACATGGGGCCTGAGACCGAAGAGCTTGCCGAGATCGAGGAAGTCACCAGCAGCGAGCTTGTCGATACCGACGCGCTCATGGACAGCTTCTCCACCGACGACCCCGTGCGCATGTATCTCAAGGAGATCGGCAAGGTGCCCCTGCTCACCCCCGAGGAGGAGGTCGAGCTCGCCAAGCAGATGTCCCTCGGCGACGAGGATGCCAAGCACCGCATGACCGAGGCAAACCTCCGCCTTGTGGTCTCCATCGCCAAGCGCTATGTGGGCCGCGGCATGCTCTTCCTCGATCTGATCCAGGAGGGCAATCTGGGTCTCATCAAGGCGGTCGAGAAG
>CADAPH010000092.1 GCA_902789745.1 Oscillospiraceae bacterium
GGCCTTCAACGTCACCAGCCGTGAGCAGGTCATCCTCAACACCTGGTACGGCGGCGAGATGAAGAAGGGCATGTTCTCCATGATGAACTACTACCTGCCGCTCAAGGGCATCGCCGCGATGCACTGCTCCGCCAACACCGACATGAACGGCGAGAACACCGCCATCTTCTTCGGCCTGTCCGGCACCGGCAAGACCACCCTGTCCACCGACCCGAAGCGCCTTCTCATCGGCGATGACGAGCACGGCTGGGACGACAACGGCGTGTTCAACTTCGAGGGCGGCTGCTACGCGAAGGTCATCAACCTCGACAAGGAGTCCGAGCCCGACATCTACAACGCCATCAAGCGCAACGCCCTGCTCGAGAACGTGACCGTCGACGAAAACGGCAAGATCGACTTCGCCGACAAGTCCGTCACCGAGAATACCCGCGTCTCCTACCCGATCGAGCATATCGAGAAGATCGTCAAGAACGTCCGTCCCATCTCCGCCGGCCCCGCCGCGAAGAACGTGATCTTCCTCTCCGCCGACGCCTTCGGCGTGCTGCCCCCCGTCAGCATCCTGACCCCGGAGCAGACCAAGTACTACTTCCTGTCCGGCTTCACCGCCAAGCTCGCCGGTACCGAGCGCGGCATCACCGAGCCCACCCCCACCTTCTCCGCCTGCTTCGGCCAGGCCTTCCTCGAGCTGCACCCCACCAAGTACGCCGAGGAGCTGGTCAAGCGCATGGAGATGAGCGGCGCGAAGGCTTACCTCGTCAACACCGGCTGGAACGGCACCGGCAAGCGCATTTCCATCAAGGATACCCGCGGCATCATCGACGCCATCCTCGGCGGCGCGATCCTCAATGCGCCCACCAAGAAGATCCCCTACTTCAACTTTGAGGTTCCCACCGAGCTCGAGGGCGTTGACTCCGGCATTCTCGATCCCCGCGACACCTATGCCGACCCCGCCGAGTGGGACGCCAAGGCCAAGGATCTGGCCGGCCGCTTCATCAAGAACTTCGTCAAGTACGAGAGCAACGAGGCGGGCAAGGCACTGGTTGCCGCCGGTCCCCAGCTCTGATCCTTTCTCCGCTTTTTCCTTTCTGGATCTGCCAGTCGGCAGATCCAGAAATTTTTTTAAGTTTTTTTATTTTCCTATTGTTTTATTGTTTTAAATTCTGTATTATATAAGGTGAAGCCGTTCCGAAGGAACGTCTTGTCAGAGTCGGCCCGTTATTTTTGATTCGGTGAGATAGATGAAACTGTTTCTTGACTTTTTCAGGCAGATAGTACCGAAAAACACAAAGGATACGCGCTGTTATTATCAGCAGTCCATGAAGATCAACGATCAGATGCTTGTCATCTACTTCGTTGTCTCTTTTCTGCTGGTCTCTTTTGCGGCAAAGCGCCTGTTCTGGGCGCCCCTCGTGCTGCTGGCCGCCCTGCTGTTCAAGCTGTACAGAATCGATCATATTTCGGCGCGCCTGAATCTGCTGCTCAACGTGCTGATCATCTGCGGCTGGACTTCCTGGTATGTGATCACCTTCGGCTGGGGGGTCGGCGGACAGCATATGCTGATCCTGCTCATTCTGCTGGTCTTCTTCTGCCTGTATGAGCCGCCGTTTTTCAAGCTGATCTATTTTCTGTCGATCCTGATGCTGCGCATGTACCTGTTTTATTACACCTCGAGTCACGCGCCGCTGGTCACCCTCGACAGCTTCTACCTGTTTCTGATGCAGACCGTGAACAGCGTTTCGCTGTTTATCATCATCGCAAGCTGCTGCATCGTGTACAGCAGCAACCTCCAGGACACGGAACGCCAGCTTCTCCTGCACAATGAGCAGCTCCAGCTGCAGGCGGAGACCGATCCGCTCACCAAGCTCATCAACCGCCGCGGCTTTTTGGACGTCATGAACCGCTATGTCGCGGATCACCCGGAGGCCATGTACTGCATCGCCATCGCGGATATCGACTTTTTCAAGCGTATCAACGACACCTACGGTCACAACTGCGGCGACTATACGCTGCAGACGCTGGCGGCGCTGTTTATGGAGCGCTCCCCCGGCAAATATTTCGTCAGCCGCTGGGGCGGTGAAGAGTTCTGCTTCTTCTTCCCCGACGTCAATATCGACGACGCAGGCAAGATCATCACGGATCTGCTGATCGAGGTGCGGAAGATGCAGCTGGAATACGAGGGCAATAAGTTCTCCATCACGCTCACGGCCGGCGTAGAGGAAAACGACTACCGCTCCCCCCTGTCGGAGCTGATCGAAAGCGCCGACCGCAAGCTGTATCTCGGCAAGAAAAACGGCCGCGACCAAATCGTTTTTTAAGAGGGATCATCCATGCCGGAAATCTACGGAACCCTGGGGCCGCGCTGCTCCGATCCCGCTACCCTTCGCGCCATGCTGGAGGCCGGGATGAGCGGCGTGCGCCTGAATCTTTCCCATATCACGCTACACGACGCGGCGCTGCAGATCAAAAATCTGCAGCGCGCCGCTTTGCAGTGCGGAAAAAAGGCGCAGCTTCTGATCGACATGCAGGGGCCGGAGCTGCGCATCGGCGCGCTTCCGCGTCCGCTTACGCTCATCGAGGGTGAAGAAGCGCTGTTCGGCGAGGGCGGCGTCCCCGTCCCCGCCTTGGTTCTCCCCTGTCTCGTGCCGGGGCAGCAGATCTTGCTGGACGACGGGAAGCTCCTGCTCGAGGTTGTCTCCGGCGGCGGCAGGACGGCGCGGGCCAAGGTTCTGCGCGGCGGCGTGCTGCAGAGCCGCAAAAGTCTCGCCCTGCCCGGCTGCACGCTGCATCCGCCCACGATGACCCAGACGGATCTTTTAAACCTGTCCCTCGCGGCGGAATACGGCGTCACCGGCGTCATGCAGCCCTTTGTGCGGGATCGCGCCGATCTTGAGGCCGTGCGCGCCGCGCTGGATCAGGCGGGCGGCAGTCATATCCGCCTTTTCGCCAAGATCGAGAACAGGGAGGGCGTGGCGAATCTGGACGAGCTCATCCCCGCCTGTGACGAAATCGTGATCGCGCGCGGCGATCTGGGAAACGCGATGCCGCTGTGGGAGCTGCCGCGGGTTCAAAAGCAAATCGCCGCGAAATGCCGCGCGGCGGGACGGGACTTTATGGTGGTCACGCAGATGCTCTATACCATGGAGCACGCCGCTGTCCCCACCCGGGCCGAGGTCAGCGACGTCTTCAACGCCGTGCTCGACGGGGCCGCCTCCGTCATGCTCACCGGCGAGACCGCCGTGGGCGAGTACCCCGTGGAGGCGATACGGTATATGGCAAAGACCGCCGCGGAAGCCGTGAGATATTTGGAAAGCCGATAGGCCAAAATATGCAGCAGACCGCCCTCCGGAATCCGGAGGGCGGTCGTTTATCATGCAGTTGGAAACTGCTGCAATCACTTGTTGGTATTGAAGATCTTGAAAATGCTGTCGAAGGGGTCTTCCTCAGCGTTTGCGGGCTTTGCGCCGGCGGCGGGCTGGGCTGCCGGAGCGGCGGAAGCGGCCGCGGGCTGCGCGGCTGCCGCCTTCTCAGCGGCGCCGGTGAAGAGGCCCTGGGGTCTCTCACGATTGGCGGCGGGGCGCACCGGGGTAAAGGCCTGCGTGTTCGCGGGAACAGCGGCGGGCGACGGGACGGGAATGGCCTCGTCGTTCAGGGTGGCGTCCTCAAAGCCGGTGGCGATGACGGTCACGCGGATCTCATCCTCCAGCGTATCGTCGAAGGTCGCGCCGAAGATAATGTTGGCCTCGGGATGCGCGGCCTCCTGCACGAGGCTTGCGGCGGTCTCGACGTCCTCGAGATCCATGTCGGCCGAGCCGGTGATGTTGATGAGCACGCCGCGCGCGCCGTTGATGGAGGTCTCCATGAGGGGGCTGGCGACGGCCATGCGTGCGGCCTCCTCCGCCTTGCCCTTGCCTGCAGCGCGGCCTACGCCCATGTGGGCAAAGCCCGCGTTCTTCATGATGCAGGTCACGTCGGCAAAGTCGAGGTTGATGAAGCCGGTGTTCTTGATGAGGTCGGAGATGCTGGTGACAGCCTGGAGCAGCACGTCGTCCGCGATCTCAAAGGCGTTGGCGAGGGTCACCTTCTGGTCGGTGGCGAATTTCAGTCTGTCGTTGGGGATAATGAGCAGGGAGTCGACGCGGCCGAGCAGCTCCTTGATGCCGGCGTTTGCCTGATCCATGCGGCGCTTGCCCTCAAACTTGAAGGGCTTGGTCACGACGCCGACGGTCAGAAGACCCGCGTCGCGCGCAATCTCCGCCACAATGGGCGCCGCGCCCGTACCGGTGCCGCCGCCCATGCCGCAGGTGATGAAGGCCATGTCGGCGTTTTCCAGCACCTTGGCGATGTTGTTGCGGCTCTCCTCAGCGGAGCGCTTGCCAATCTCGGGATCGGAGCCCGCGCCCTGCCCTTTTGTCATTTTCTCACCGATCTGCAGCTTCTGATCCGCATTGGAAACGGAGAGAGCCTGCTTGTCCGTGTTGATGGCGATGAACTCAACGCCCTGCGTACCGGCCTTGACCATGCGGTTGACAACATTGTTGCCCGCCCCGCCGATACCGATCACCTTTATATTGACAACATTTTCCGGTACTTCGGCTTTAAAATCCATAAAACTGCCTCCCATCTATTGTTAACGCATAAATTACAAATTCTTTGCACATTGTCTACAGTCGGTATTTTATTACATTTCAACACAAGAGTCAAGTGTATTTTTAAATTTTCCGAAAACTCTTGTAAATAGATTGTAATTTATGCTTCTGCTGCCGGCCGTTTTTTGGATGCTTTGTCTGACTGACAGCATCAGGTAGGACTGAAATGCGCCGTGTTTCCGTCGCTTATATTGATTATTCCCACATCTCCCTCCAATAATTGCGAAAGAACGGAAATCAACATGCCGAATTTGTATTCCACGTTGGAAGAGTTGCCGAGGCGAACGACATATTTGTCGCCGAGCGTGAATTCGACCTGATTCGGGTCGGAGAAGTCCACGCGCCCGACCCGGGTATAGAGGCCGCGCGCCTCGAGCTGATCGAGAACGTCCGCAATATAGGCGACGATCTCCTCGTTTTTATCGACGGTTTCCAGCGGCTCGCCGATCATGAGGGTGCCCGGAGAGATGCCCACGATGGGGATCAGGCCCTCCAGCTCGTCGTCGTTGGCCTTGCCCAGCACCTTGCAGCTGTGGTCGATGGTCCATTTCTCCTCGCCCAGGACGATGTAGGCCAGCGCCCGGCTCTCGGAGACGGTGATGATGACGCGGTTCGGCAGGCTTCGCTCCACCGAGACCTCGTCGATATACGGGAGCTTTGCAAAAACGCGGCTCAGGGCGGCAAACCTGTCGAAGAAGAACAGGTTGTCGCCCTCCTCAATATCGATGGCGCGGATGATCTCCTCATCCGTGTAGTGGCTGTTGCCCCTGACCTGGATATCGGAGACGCGGAAGAAAACGCTCATCACAAAGATGACCGCCACGATCACGAGGAAAAACATGACCGGCCCGCTCAGGCTCGCGCTGAGCTCGCGCAGGCTGAAGCCCTCGTCGTCCTCCCCGCTGCGGGGTCTTCTCCAATTCGTATATTTCGCCATATCGTTTCCCTTTCGGATCCATCATGGGTTTCAATCGAGACAGATATCCGCCCCCAGCGCGCGCAGACGCGCGTCAAAGCTCTCATAGCCCCGGCGGATATGGCCGTCGTCACAGACCGTCGTCTGCCCCTCGGCCGTGAGACCGGCCACCAGCATTGCCGCGCCGCCGCGCAGATCGGTCGCGTTGAGCACGGTGCCGTGAAGTCTTTCCACGCCCCGGATTTCGGCGCACTGCCCGCAAAGCTCAATATCCGCGCCGAGCCGCAGAAGCTCCGGCACCTGCCGAAAACGGTTCTCGAAAATGGTTTCACGGATGAGCGTGCGGCCTCTCGCCTTTAAAAGCGCCGCCATCAGAACCGGCTGCGCATCCGTCGGAAAGCCGGGATAAGGCTCGGTACAGATCTCGCCGACCGCGCGCAGATTCCCGTCGGAGCGAAGACGGACGCTGCGGTTTTGGCACATTATATCACAGCCCGCCTGTTTTAGGAAGTGGAGAACGGTAGAAAAATGCGCCGGCTCCACATCGCGCAGCTCCACATCCCCACCCGCAGCCGCAGCCGCGCAGGCAATCGTGGAGGCGACGATGCGATCTGCGATGATGCTGTGTTCAGTATGGTTTACATAACTCATTTCTCCGACTGTGATGGTATCCGTTCCCGCGCCGCTGATTTTACAGCCCATGGTTTTCAGATAGTCTCCCAGCGCGGCGATTTCCGGTTCCCGGGCGGCGCCGCGGATCACGGTCGCCCCCTCCGCCGCCGTCGCGGCGAGCATGAGATTTTCCGTCGCGCCGACGCTCGGGAAGGGCAGTTGGATCTCCGCCCCCTTCAGGTGCTTTGCGCGGCACAGGATCTCTCCCCCGCTCTCCTCAATCTCCGCGCCGAGCTGCCGCAGCGCCGAGAGGTGCAGATCGATGGGCCGTTTTCCCAACTGGCAGCCGCCCGGCGGGCTCAGCCGCGCCTCGCCGCATCGGGCCAGCAGCGCCCCCATAAAAATCACGGACGAGCGCATTTCCAGCATCAGCTTGTGCGGGATGGCGCTGTGCGTGACGCCGTTTGCATTTATGTAAACCTCATTGTCCCGCTGCTCCGCCTCACAGCCCAGGTGGCGCAGGATGCGCAGCGCGGCGTCGATGTCCCGCAGCCGGGGTACATTGTGGAGCTCTGATTCCGACGGGCTCAGGATGGACGCCGCCAGAATCGGGAGCGAGGCGTTTTTCGAGCCCTGCACACAGCACACGCCGTCCAGCCTTCGTCCGCCTCTGATGTGCCATAGATCCATAAAAAAGCCCCCCGCATGTGAAATCAGTCCATACTATGCGGAGGGGGAATATTGTGTTCAGTTTGGAGTGTGGAGAGTGGAGTTTGGAGTTATTGTATCCCCTTCGGGGATATTTTAAATATGTCGCGCAGCGACACTTTAACTTCACTCTTCACTCTCCAAACTCCACTCTATTGTTTACAATAGTCCAGGATGATGCCGACAATGCGGTCGCAGGCGTCGCGGACAGCGAGAGAGCGCATGGCCTGTTCCATTTCGGCAAGCCTTTCCTCGTCGCGCAGGAGCGCCTGTACGCGGCTGAGAAGGGCGTCCGCGTCGAACTCGCCCTCCAGCAGAACCTCGGCCCCGCCGGCGCGCTCCAGAACGCGGGCGTTTTTCTCCTGGTGGTTGTTCGTTACGTTCGGCGAGGGCACCATCACCACGGGCTTGCCCATATAGCTCAGCTCCGAGATCGTGGAAGCGCCCGCGCGGCAGAGGATCAGATCCGCCGCCGCCATGAGCCGCGGCATGTCGTGGATGTATTCGCGGATCTCCACGTTCGCCCGGTCGAGCTCCTTCTCCTTCAGCTTTTCAAGAAGGCGCGGATAGTACAGGCTCCCCGCCGCGTGGACAAGGCGGAAGCCCTGCCTGCCGTCGAGCTTTTCCATCAGTTCGCCCATGATTTCATTCATGCGCTGTGCGCCGAGAGAGCCCCAGACCGACAGCACCAGCTTTTCGCCGTCGGCAAGGCCCAGCTCTTCCCGCGCCTTTTGCTTTGTGAAGAGATCGAACTCGCCGCGCACCGGCGTACCGGTCACGGTCACGCGCTCGGGGTGGCGGTAGTATTGTCGGCTCTCCTCAAAGCCCACCATCACGCGGTCGATCCGATCAGAAAGCAGCTTGGTGGTGAGGCCGGGGACGGCGTTGCTCTCATGCACAAGGGTCGGGGTTTTCAGATCATGCGCCGCCATGAGCACCGGGTAGCAGATATAGCCGCCCGTGCCGATCACGGCGTCAGGCTCAAACTCCCGGATGATCTTCTTCGCCTCGCGGGTCGAGCGCATTACGTTGCACAGCGTTTCAAGATTCTGCGTGATCGCGTGCAGATCGTGGCCGCGCACGATGTAGGTCATGTCGAGGCCGCGGATCTCATAGCCCGCGCGGGGTACGAGATCCATCTCCATTTTGTCGTTGACGCCGATGAAGAGAAATTCGCTCTCCGGCATGAGTTCCCTGAGTCTGCCCGCCACCGCAAGGGCCGGGTTGATATGCCCCGCGGTCCCGCCGCAGGTGAAGATGAATTTCATGTTGTTGTCCTTTCTGTCTGCGTAACATCGTTTTGCAATTGAGCAATTGATCTAATGTACCGCGATATCCCTTGACGCGCTCAGGACGATCCCGAGCTCGAAGAGCTGGATCAGCAGCGCCGTGCCGCCGTAGCTGAACATGGGAAGCGAAATGCCGGTACAGGGCACCAGATTCGTCACCACCGCGACATTCAGGAAGACCTGTACGGCCAGCAGACTGGTCACCCCGCCCACCACGAGGAAGCTGAATCGATCCCGGCAGTGGAAGGCGATCCAATACCCCCGCAGGATCAGCAGCGCGAACAGGCACAGAATCAGCGCCGCGCCGATAAAGCCGAGTTCTTCACACACGACGGAGAAGATGAAGTCGTTGTGCTCTTCGGGCAGATAGAGAAATTTCTGTCGGCTCCCGCCGAGGCCGAGCGCCAACTGCTCAGGCGGGATGAGGCGTAGGGAAACAGCGTCAGCAAAACGGCGATGCCCGTCGCCGCCGCGCCGAAGGCCCCCGCAAACCAGACGATGCGCACGCCGCCCAGAAAGAGCATCACAGCTCCAATCGCAAGAATAATAATGGACGCGGAGAAATGCGGTTCCAACACCAGCAGGCCGATGATCGCGCCGAGGATTCCCGCGAAGGGCAGAATGCCGTATCGGAAGCTGCGCATTTTCCCGCGATAGCGGCAGATGAGCGCCGAGAACGACAGAATCACCGCAAGCTTGGCAAGCTCCGAGGGCTGGAGCGTCAGTCCCCCGACCCCCAGCCAGCGGCGGGAGCCGTTCGCCTTTACGCCGACAAGCGGCACCAGCGCCAGCAGGAAGAGCGTGAACAGCAGAAACGAAAATGCCGTCCTTCTGTACACGGGCATCGGAATGCAGGACGCGATCATCATCGCCCCGACGCCGAGGACGGCAAACACAAGCTGCCGCACAAAATAATAAGCCGCGTTTCCCCCGGTCACATGGCCAGGATCGTACCAGGCGCGCGGGTAGCTCGCCGAGAGGACCATCACTACCCCGATCAGAAGCAGCAGCATGCTCAGCACAAAGAAAGGCCCGTCAAAGCGCAGTCTACGCACCGCCGCCGGGGCATTGGGAAGGCCGGCGAGGCGGGCGCCGTCATAACGCATATTCCCACCTCCCCGGCCTCAGTCGATCAGTAGGGGTATCTCTGATATACCCCTATAAAGGATATGATCGCCATGACAAGAGATATTCCTGTAAACAGGCAAAAGAGCTCTTTTTCCTTCCACTTTTTTCCCGTCCAGCCGCCCATCTCCAGATGGTGGTGGAGGGGGGCCATTTTGAAAACGCGGCGGCCCTGTCCGTACAGCTTCTTGGTCAACTTGAAATACCCGACCTGGATGATATCGGAGAGCGTCTCCACAATGAAGACAAAGCCCAGCGTGATCAGGATCAGCGGCATGTCGTAGGCAAAGGCAAGCGCCGCGATCGCCCCGCCAAGGAAGAGCGATCCCGTATCGCCCATAAAGCATTTGGCGGGATTGAAGTTATAAATCAGAAAACCGCACAAGCCGCCCACCATCGCCGAGGCGAAGATGCCGAGTTCCTGGTAGCGCTGTCCCCAGGCGAGCGTGACCGCGACAAAGAACAGGAATACCGGCAGCGATGTCCCGGCGGCGAGACCGTCGACGCCGTCGGTAATATTGACGGCATTGACCGTGCCGACGATGACAAAGGCCGCAAAAATGAGATACAGCCATTCCGGCATATAGACGACGCGCTGGGAGAATGGCACATACAGACTCGGGCGGACAAAGCCGAGCTGCCGCATGATCAGGATGAAGACCAGCGCCGCCGCAAGCTGCAGAAGGAACTTGCTGCGGGAGCTGAGACCCATGTTCTCTTTTTTCTTGAGCTTTTCCCAGTCGTCCAGAAAGCCGATCAGGCCGAAGACGCAGGCAAAAAGCAGGACAAAGATATGTTCAAAGCGGCCGTGCAGCATGCCGTCGAAGCCTACTGTCAGGCAGACAAAAATCGCAGCGAGAATGAACATCACGCCGCCCATGGTGGGCGTGCCCGCCTTGGATTTGTGCCAGTCCACTTCGGTCTTGATCTGTTGGCCGGCCTTCTGTCTGCGCAGCCATGGGACATAGTATTTCCCGAAAGCGCTCGCAAACAGGAACGCCAGGACGAAGGAGGTTATCAGCTTGATCGTCATAAGCTTCTCCGTTTATTCAGCGGCTTATCGCCGCCCTTTTCTCTTTTCCAGCCAGTCCGCCACGATTTCGCGCTCATCCATGTGGTGCTTTTCGTGTCCGATGATCTGATAGTCCTCGTGGCCCTTGCCGGCAAGCAATATTACATCACCGGGGCATGCGTTGTCAATAGCCCAGCGAATCGCCTCCGGACGATCGCAAATCATTTTGTACGGCGTTCCGCTTTTTTCCACACCGGGGAGGATCTCGTTGATGATATCCATGGGCTCCTCCGTGCGCGGATTGTCGCTGGTGACGATTACAAAATCCGCGTTCTCTGCGGCGATCTGACCCATGATGGGGCGCTTGAGCCTGTCACGGTCCCCGCCGCAGCCGAAGAGGGCGATGAGCCTGCCTTTGGTCACGGGGCGCAGGGCTTTCAGTGCCTTTTCCAGCGCGTCCGGCTTGTGGGAATAGTCGATGATGACGGAGTAATCCCCGTCCGTGGGAACCGACTCCATGCGGCCCTTGACGCCCTTTGCGCTGCTGATCCCCGCGGCCGCATCCTTGAGGCTCATGCCCAGGGAGAGGCAGGCCGCCAGCACGCTGAGGGCATTATAGACCGAGAACATGCCGGGGATTGCCAAATGCGTTTCGGCTGTCTGGTCTCCGTACACTGCGGTAAAGCTTACGCCAGAGGCTGTCAGGCGCACGTCCTCAGCCTTGAGCTCCGCATCCCCGCCCTGCGCAGAGTAGCGGAGGATGGGGCAGACCGCGCCGTCCGCCATGTAAGCCCCGCGCTGATCGTCGATGTTGACGCAGCCTCTTTTGCACTGAGAGAAGATTTTTTTCTTGGCGGCGGCGTATTCGTCCATCGTGCCGTGCAGATCCAGATGGTCCTGGGAGAGATTGGTGAACACCGCCACGTCAAAGATGATCCCCGCCACGCGCTCAAGCGCGAGAGAGTGGGAAGAGACCTCCATTACGACATGTGTGCAGCCCTCCTCCGCCATACGCTTGAAAAGCCGGTGCAGCTCCAGGCTCTCGGGCGTGGTGTACTCGGTGTGGATGAGGGTATCGCCGATCATGTTGCCGTTGGTGCCGATGAGGCCCACCTTTGCCCCGGCCATGGTCTCGAGCACATGCTTTGTGATCTGGGTGGAGCTGGTTTTCCCGCTGGTGCCGGTAAAGCCGATGAGCGTCATTTTTTTTGCGGGATTGCCGAAGAACTCGCGGCTCACAACAGCGAGCCCATAACGGCAGTCTCTGATTTTCACATAAGGAGTTCCGTCGTCCGGTGCTTCCTCGCACAACACCGCTGCCGCGCCGTTTTCCCGGGCCTTGGGAATGAATCGGTGCCCGTCCGCGTTGAAGCCCCTGACGGCAACAAACAGATCCCCCGGCTGTGTCTTTCTGGAATCGTAGCTGATCCCGCTGATCTCCAGCTCGGGATCAGCGGTGCTTTCCAGGATCTCAAGATGTTGCGTCAGCTCAGACAGTTTCATGTCCGTATCCTCCGATTTATCAATATATACCCAGCAGATCTTCCCCGCTGTCGATCAGCGTGACCTCCACCACGCCGCCGTGACGGAGCTGCGTCCCCGCCGGAAGGCTCTGTCCGCCGACGGTCTGCCGCGCGGGATCGGTGACGCTGCTGCGCGTGGTGAGATAGAGGCCGTAATACGAGAGCGTATCGCGCGCCTCGTCATAGCTCATGCCGGTGAGCTCGGGCAGGGTCTCCACATCCGGGGAGATCTCCGCGTCAAAGTACAGAATCACTTCCGTGCCCGCGGCGATTTCGGTTCCCGCCGCCGGGAGCTGATTGGTCACGGTACTGCCCGCGCCGATGGTGCGGCAGCGGAGATTTGCTTCCTTCAGCTTCTCCGACGCTTCCGGCAGATCGAGCCCGACGCAGTTTGGCATAACAGCGCCCTCGGCTTTCTCACGCGCGGGTTCCACGCCCAGGTAAGGCAGGATATCCGCCATCATGCGCCCTACAACCGGGGCTGCCATCTGGCCGCCGCTGATATAAATGCCGGATTTATCCGAGGGGGTATCGAGGAAGACCAGCACGGCGATCTTCGGATCGTCCGCCGGGGCAAAGCCGATAAAGGAGACGATGTATTCCTTCTGTCCGGTTC
>CADAPH010000093.1 GCA_902789745.1 Oscillospiraceae bacterium
TACACGGGCCCGTCGATGGTTTTCTTGTTGTTCATTCAATAACCCTCTCTCTGTAAGATTTTCATTGAATCGCGATCTATTGCAACCAGTTTTCGCTGGCAACAAACGAGAGCGGAGAGTGAAGAGTGGAGTTTTGAGAGTGGAGAGTGGAGTTAAGGTGTCGCTTCGCGACAATTCATTATCATCATCCCCGAAGGGGATACCTTAACTCCACTCTTCACTCTCCACTCTCCACACTAAATCTCCATGAGCCACACGCCGGTCTCGCCGTCGAACTCGGGGAGTCTCACTTCGATGAGCTCCGCGCGGGAGCTGGGGACGTTCTTGCCCACATAGTCCGGGCGGATCGGGAGTTCCCGGTGGCCCCGGTCGACCAGCACCGCAAGCTGGATCGTGCGCGGCCTGCCGCAGGAGAAGACCGCCTCGATCGCGGCGCGCACCGTGCGGCCGGTATAGATCACGTCGTCCACCAGCACCACGTCCCTGCCCGTCACGTCGAAGGGCAGTTCCGTCTTCCGGACGGCGGGGGACTCGTTTTCCAGGCTGAGATCGTCGCGGTAGAAGCGGATGTCGATGCTGCCGACGGGGACCTCCGCGCTCTCGATGCGGCGGATGTTGCCGCGGATGCGCTCGGCGATCGGCCCGCCGCGCCGCCGGATGCCCACCAGCACGACGTTCTCCACACCCTTGTTCTTCTCCGCGATCTCGTGGGAGATGCGCATCAGGGCGCGGTTCAGCGCCGCCTCGTCCATGAGCTGTGCCTTTTGTCTCATTGCCGACACCTCTTTTGGGCATGAAAAAAGTCCTGCCGATCCCGACAAGACGCACTCCATGGGCAGACAAACGCCGTACCCCTCTATGACGATCTTGCCGGTCTCTCTGTACCGCGCTTAAAAATCTTTGACTGTGGAGATTATAGGTGCTCTCCCCCGAAAAAGCAAGAGGAAAAAAATCTTTCGGCTGGTCTGTAGAATTTGCACAGTCGGGTATGGCGGTATTTGTACACTATTCCGTATTCTCTTGACGCAGGTTCCCGTCCGTGCTACCCTGTCGGTGACGAATCGGGAACAAACGGATGGAAATGACGTCCAATATGACAGAGCAACTTCACTCTCCACTCTCCACTCTCCACTCTTCTATCAAGGAGGCCGCCATGAAAAGAACATATGCCGTTTTGCTTGTATGCTGCCTGCTCCTCATGCTCGCGGGCTGCGGGAAAACGAGTCCCGCGCCCACGCCGGAGCCGACCGCCGTACCCGTGACCGAAGCGCCGTCGCCCACGCCGGAGCCGACGCCGGAACCCACGCCCGCCCCGACGCCGGAGCCGCTGCCGCTGCAGCCCGATCTGCCGCCGGTCTACGACGAGGCGCTGGACAGAATCCTGGACGCGACGCTCTCGGTCTACCCGGGCTCGGCGGGCACCTCCCTGCGCGCGGCAAGATGCGCGGCGTGGCTGCTGGACTGGGGCGCGGAGACCAAGCTCACGGACGACGAGATCTACTCCGCCGTCGGCACCTGGATGGATCGGCAGAGCGATGAAAACCTCCGCATCTTCCTCGAGAGCATCCTGTCCGTCTACGACCGCACCTACGACCTCCGGGGCGAGCACGCCGAAGCGCTCATGGCCGACGCGGGGATCGAATCCAGCCTCTGCCCCTGGAACGACCGCGCCTTCCGCGCCGTGGAGATGGTCAGCTACGCCTGCGGCTTGAGGTAAAACAAGGGGCACCAGCAAAATAGCAGAAGCAGTCGCAACAAAGTAATAATACCGGTTTTACCGTAGGGGCCGATGCCCTCATCGGCCCGCCGTTGAACGAAGCATTTCGCTGATTGGCGGGTCGATCTGGGGATCGACCCCTACGGTGACGTATAATCATGCGTTTCGAGACAGCCCTTTGTTTAATAGTTTGCCTCGTAGATCTTCTGCGCAAGCTGCGGGGTGGCAAAGTCCACCACGATCCAGCCATTGAGATCGCTCTCGCGCAGCGCCGCCAGCTTCTCATTCAGCGCCCCGGCGTACTTCCAGGGGTGGCCGTAGGCGGCGCTGCCGTTGGTGCTCAGGAAGCTCAGCAGCACGTCGCCCTCGCTGCGCTCCGTTTGCAGCCCCTTGGTGAAGGCGGCCCACTTCTCGTCCGTGTCGTATTTGAAGCGATCCTGCACCCAGAGGGTATAGCTGCCCTGCGGCTCCTCGGCGGCGGCGAGGCCCGTATCCTCCCGGCTCCGCTGGTCTGCCCAGAGCAGGGGGATGCCGGCGTCGGGGCCAAGCCCGGCCTCGTCCTCCCAGCGGCGCAGCAGCACCAGCCTGCCCCGCGCCTCGCCCAGGGTCGGGATGGTGTCGGTCAGCAGCCAGCTCCCCTCCCGCGCGGCGGCGAAAGACAGCAGCTGTCCCTGCACTTTCTCGACGGGGGCATCGTCGTGCTCGTGCTTGACGGCGAAGAGCACGGTCTCCGACGGGTGCTGATGGAGGAAGGCATAGCAGTCGGCGAGCACCTGATCCAGGGTCAGCGCAGCGCCGAGAGGCCCGGTCTTGCATTTTGTGAAGCCGTGCATCAGCGGCGGATCGTCCGCGCCCTTTTCCACGTCGCCCAGGCGGATATCCAGATAGCGGTACCCGGCCTCAAGCTGCTCCGAGATGCTGAGATCCTGGCACTTGGAAAACCAGGGGAGCTGCACATAGCGCGTCGCGCTGTCGTGGGTGCCGGGGATGAGGATGTCGCTCAGCAAAAGGTCGTCCGGCAGTTTTTTCATCCAGTCGGCGCTGCCCTTCACGGGGATGCGCCGGACGGTCTCGGTCAGCGGCAGCAGGAAAAAGCCGAGCGCAAAGAGCAGGACAGCGGCAAGCAGGGCGGCGATCACGCGCCTGACGGTTTTTTTCATGGCGTTTCCTCCGGTGTTTTTTTCTATTTTACGGTTTCTTTTCGCCTTCTGTCAAGCATAACGCGCCGCGCGGCGGGGCAAACTGACGACGGGAGGTGAACCCATGGCCAGGAAGAAAGCAAAAAAGCCGCCGGAGAATCCGCGGCTCGACCCGGAGACCCGCATCGCGCCGCGCTTCGACAGCGTTTCCATCGCGAAGTTCCCGATCGCAAAGCCCGGAGAGATGGGCTTTCGCGTCCTCGACGACTTCACCGAGGAGCATATACAATAAAGATTAATCGCAGGGGCTTCGCCCCTGCGATCAATACATGTTATTTGATATACTGCGTCAGATCCAGCTCCTCCAGGCCCTCGATGTAGGTCGCGGGGTGATCCCGGAAGAACTGATCCAGATCGGCGGTGATGGCGTTCTGCGCGACGCTCTCGCGGGCGGTCAGGGACTGGCCGGTGGTCGTGGAGAGCTTGCTGTCCGCGCTCAGCGGCAGACGCAGGATGACGTGGTAGCCGTAGCTGGTCTTGACGGGGTCGGAGACCTCGTACTCGCCCAGGGCCGTGACCGTGTCCTCAAACTCCTTGACCATGACGCCGGGGGTAAAGGTGTAGCCGTCGGGATAGGCCTCCTTGCCGGTGTCCTCGCAGTACTGCGCCTTGAGCTCGGTAAAGCGCTTCAGCAGCGCCTCCGGCTCCTTGATTTCGCGCAGTTCTTTGGTGATCTCCTCCGCCTGCTTGAGTTTTTCGGCGACGGCGTCGGCCTCCAGCTCCTTGCCGGTCATGGGGTCGATGGTCATGAAGAGGATGTGGTGGGCGGCGAGATAGCCGTCCTTCTCCAGCGCGTCGATGACCTGTTCGTCCGTGAGCTTTTCGCCCGCCTTGCCGTAGAGCGCCTCATACAGGGCGCTGTAGAGGGCGACGGACTCGCTGTAGAAGCGGAAGCCGTCGAGGGTCATGTGGCTGTCCTGTTCGAGCACCTCTTTGAGCTGCTCGACCGTCGCGTCCTCGCCGCAGATGTCCTTCGCCATCTGCTCGGGCTCCAGCTTCTTTGCGGCCTCCTCGTCGAGCTCCACGCCCTTTTCCTTCGCAAAAGCACGGATGGACAAAAAGCTTGCGAGGGTGTCGTCGGTCTCCTGCAGCAGGCCCTGGGCGTAGTTCATGCCGCTGCCGTCGCCGAGGGAGCCGGTCCAGTCCGCGGCGACGCCGTAATAGGCGGCCATCTGCTTGAAGTATTCCTCATACTGCAGGCCGTTGGTGCGCAGGAAGTCGGCATAGAAGCCCCAGTCCAGCTTCTCGCCCGCGACCTCGATGGCGGTCTCGTCCTCCCCGTGGAGGGCGCGGACGGCCTCATAGTCCAGACCGTGAACCTCGGGCACGGGCGTCGGCTCGGCAGAAGGCGCGGCGCTCGCCGCGGCGGGTTTCGTCGAAGCGGCAGACGCGGATGCGGGAGAGGGGTTGTTCTTCTGGTTCCACACGGTGAAGACCCCGAAGACAAGCAGGACGGCAACAATGCCGGCAATCAGTTTTTTCATGGTCAGTTCTCCTTGGTTTCAGATTTCAACAGCTCTGAGTATAGCACCAAAATTTGAATGAAACAACACTTTTATATGAGAGGAATGTGAAAAGTGGAACGCCTTCAGCGCGATCCAAATAAGCTCTCTCTCAGAGGGAGCCGCCCCGCATTCTCAGCGCTCAAAAAGACGTACGTTGACTCCTTCCGTCATCCGGCTTGCGGGAGACGCCGGATGCCAGCAAGCTTGGATCGTCGCGCGTTACTCGCGCGTCGCCATCCTCCCTCAGAGAGGGAGGCATATCACGCGCCCCAGTCGCCGACGAACCGTCTCGCCTCGTCGATGACGCGGTTCTTGTTCCGGATCTTCACGCTGAGACAGGGCTTTGACCCGGCCTCGACCCGGAGGCGGCCCTTGTATTCGGGGCTTGCGTAGAGGGCGGAGACCTTCTCCATATCGAAGTCCTGCACCGTAAAGCGCAGGCAGCCCGCCTTCTGGGAGATGTCGGTAATGCCGGCCTTGCCCGCCTCGCCCCTTAACAGGGCGACGTGGATGAGGGCGTTGACCCCCGGCGGGGTCTCGCCGAAGCGGTCGATGAGCTCGTCGGTCAGGTCGTCGGCCTCCGCCTCGGTGCGGATGAGGGCGATGCGGCGGTAGACGTCCATGCGCTGCTCGGCGGACTCGATATAGCGCTCGGGGATATTCGCGGCGACAGCCAGGTCGGCGGAGCACTCCGCCCGCTGCGGCACCTCGATCCCGCGCGCCTCCAGAACGGCCTCGCTCAGGAGCTTCATATACATGTCGTAGCCCACGTCGATCATGTGGCCCGACTGCTCCGCGCCGAGCAAACTGCCCGCGCCCCTTATTTCCAGGTCACGCATGGCGATCTTCATGCCGGAGCCGAAGGCCGCGAAATCGCGGATGGCGTTGAGGCGCTTCTCGGCAACCTCGGTCAGCACCTTGTCGCGGCGGAAGGTGAGGTAGGCGCTGGCCCGCCGCGTCGATCTTCCCACGCGGCCCCGGATCTGGTGGAGCTGCGCGAGGCCCAGCTTGTCGGCGTCCTCGATGATGAGGGTATTCACGTTTGGAATGTCAATGCCTGTTTCGATGATCGTCGTGCATACAAGCACCTGCGTCTGACCCGAGACCACCGAGTCCATCACCTGGGCCAGCATGTTTTTGTCCATCTGCCCGTGGGCGACCGCGACGCTCACGTCCTCCAAAAGCTCCCGCAGCCGCACGGCGGTGCGGTCGATGTCGTCGATGCGGTTGTGGAGGTAGTAGACCTGGCCGCCGCGCTGGATCTCGCGCCGGATCGCGTCGGCGACGATGCCCCAGTCGTGCTCCAGCACGAAGGTCTGCACCGGCAGGCGATCCTCCGGCGGCTCCTCGATGTTCGACATGTCGCGGATGCCGGACATCGCCATGTTGAGCGTGCGGGGGATGGGCGTGGCGGTGAGGGTCAGCACGTCCACACCCTTCGAGAGCTCCTTGATGTGCTCCTTGTGGGTCACGCCGAAGCGCTGCTCTTCGTCCACGACCAGCAGGCCGAGGTTTTTGAATTTTACGTCTTTTCCAAGCAAGCGGTGCGTGCCGATCACGAGGTCGAGCTTGCCGGATTCGAGATCGCGGAGCGTCTTCGTGGTCTGGGCTCCGGCGCCGAGGCGGCTTAAAACCCCGATCTCCACCGGGAAGCCGAAGAAGCGCTGCAGGGCGGTCTGGTAATGCTGCTGGGCCAGAACCGTCGTGGGTACGAGGATCGCGGCCTGTTTGCCGTCGAGCACGCACTTCATCACCGCGCGCAGGGCGACCTCGGTCTTGCCGAAGCCCACGTCCCCGCAGAGAAGGCGGTCCATGGGCACCGAGGACTCCATATCCGCCTTGATCTCCGCCACGCAGCGCAGCTGGTCGTCCGTCTCGGTGTAGCCGAAGTTCTCCTCAAATTCGCGCTGCCACTCGCTGTCCGGGGCGAAGGCGTGGCCCGGCAGGCGCTGGCGCTGGGCGTAGAGCTGGATGAGGCGCTTTGCCATATCCTTTGCGGATGCTTTCGCCCTGCTCCTTGTCTTCGCCCACTCGGCCCCGCCCATCTTGGAAAGGCGCACGGGCTTTTCTTCCCCCGCGCCGGTGTACTTGGACACCATGTCGAGCTGCGTGGCCGGGACATAGAGCGTGTCGCCGCCCGCGTAGTCGAGCTTGATATAGTCCTTGTCGAAGCCGTCGACCTGCATGCGCACGATGCCCGCGAATTTGCCGATGCCGTGGTTTTCGTGCACCACGAAATCGCCCGGCGAGAGGTCGGAATACGACTCGATGCGCTGGCGGTTGGGGGGCAGCTTCTTCGCCGCCTTCGCCGTCTTTCCCCTGGCGCGGACAAGCTGGGAATCGGTCAGCACCGTGAGTCTGAGACCCGGGTACTCGTAGCCCGCCGACACCGCCCCGACGGCGATGCGGCACTGTCCGGGCTCGGGCAGCTTTTTGAGCGCGGGGTCTACGAGCGCGTCGATGCCCTTGTCGGCGAAAAAGGTCTGGAGGGTCTTGGCGCGCCGCTCGTCCCCGGCGAGGACGACGACGCGATAGTTCTGCTTTAAATACGCCGCCACGTCGTCGCAGGCGGCCTGGGCCGAGCCCGCGTAGCTCGGCAGCTGCTTGGCCGCGATGCTGGTGAGGGTCTTCGGCGGCACGGGGGTCGAGCCCACGGTGAAGGCGTCCGCCATGTAGAGCGGATATTCCGGCAAAAGCTTGAAGAGCTTTTCTGCCGAGAGACGGAAGCCTTCGGCGCTCATGGCGATCATGGCGCGCTTCTGAAGCTCCGAGACGTCGTCCGCGAGCTGTTTTTCAAAGGCGCGGCCCCGCTCGAGGCAGCGCCCCGGCTGATCGAGGAAGACGAGGGCGTTTTCCGGGATGTAGTCGAAGCCCGTCGCCTCGGGGTATAAAATTGGCAGATAGCGGTCGGCGTCGGAGAGGGCGATGCCGCCTGCCAGCTTCTCCGCGTCGGAACGCATGGTCGCGGCCAGCTTCACGGCGTTTTCGCCCCGGCGGCGCTTGACATAGGAATCGGCGAAGCGCCCGATCTCCCGCGCGACCGCCCCGGCCCCGCCCGCCGAGAGGGTCGGCAGGGCCTCGAGCGCGGGGAGGATGCGGCAGGCGTCCAGGGGATCGCCGCGGCGCTGGGTGCTGACATCAAAGCGGGCCATGGAGTCGATGTCGTCGCCCCAGAACTCGATGCGGGTGGGCTCCGGGTCGGCGGGAGAGAAGAAGTCCAGGATGCCGCCGCGCCGCGCGTACTGGCCGGGGCCCTCCACCTGCTCGCAGCGCGTATAGCCGCAGCGGATCAGGGCGTCCTCCACCTCCTCGGGCGGGCAGCTTGCGCCGTCTTTGATCTCATAGGCCGCGCGTTTTAAAAGCGCCGGCGGGAGCGTGCGCTGCATGAGTCCGGACACGGAGGCGACGGTGATCCCGCTCTCCCCTTTTGCCAGCTTATACAGCGCCGCGATGCGCTTCTGCTCGGCGGGGCGGGAGACGGCCTCGGCGGGGTAGAAGACGAAGTCGCGCATGACGAGCACCGTGACCTCTTTGCCCAGCATCGCCGCCAGATCGCGCCCAAAGCCCTCGGCGGCGGTGTCGTCCGCGCAGACGCAGAAGAGGGGCATCCGGATTTTGTTGTACAGCGCCGCGGCGAGGTTCGCGCGGTGGACCGGCGAGAGCCCGGAAATGAGCGCGGGAAGCCCCCCGCTCTCCAGCAAGCCGGGGAGGGCGGCAGCTTCCTTGTGGGTAAGTATTTGGTTGATGAGTTGTTCCATAGTGTACCTTATGCGGATGAATTTTGGGATATGCGGAATCTGCCTTTGGAGTACGGATTGCCACACCAGTGACGTCGGTCACAGCAGAGCTTGGAATGTCGCGCGTTTCTCGCGCGTCAGAATGTTCGCAATGACAGACTTTGAAGTATCTGCAACGTGGGAACCGTTTGCGAAAACGTGCCCCCTTTGTCATTGCGAACCAGTGCGCACACTGGTGTGGCAATCCGTTTCTCCTATTATTCTTTCTCCACTTTTTTGATCTCCATCATGCTCCACAGCGCGGCCGGGGACAGAAAGCGCGAATAGAAGTCCGGGATGATGCGGTGGGCGATGGGGGCGATGTCGGCATTGGCCTTGACGCCGCGGATGGTGTAGTCGCTGGGGATCTCCTCGTAGCCGAAGCGATTGAAGAACTTCCGCAGCTTTTTCAGGCGGTCGGGGTCGGGATCGTCAAACTCCGTCAGCTCCGCGATGATGCCCTGCGTGTCGGCATAGCGGCGGTTGATGGCGCGCATGAGCTCCACGCCCAGGCCGCGGCCCCGGAACCAGGGCATGACGGCGAGGTACTTGAGATCCACATAGCCGTAGAGGTTTTTCGTCAGCGTAAGCGCGCAGCCGGCGTCCATGCCGCTCTCCTCCTCGCGCAGCACCAGAAACTCGATATTGCCGCCCAGCATCCCCTTGTGGATGGCGAGGCGGGACAGCAGCTCTTCGCTGTCAAATTCGGTCTCGAGCAGGGGATAATAGCGCTCCAGCTCCCGATGCCCGGGGGCGATGAGTTTTAACATACAAATCTCCTTCCTTTTACAGTGTCTGCGCCCTGTACAGCCGCGCGTATTCGCCGTCCTTCTCGAGCAGCTCCTCGTGCGTGCCGTATTCGAGGATGCGGCCCTCGTCCACCACGGCGATGCGGTCGGCGCCCCTGACCGTGGAGAGGCGGTGGGCAATGATGATCGCGCTGCGGCCGCGGCTCAGTTCGTCCAGCGACGCCTGGATGCGCTGCTCGGTCACGGTGTCCAGGGCTGAGGTGGCCTCATCCAGCACGAGGATGCGCGGATTTTTGAGGAAGACGCGGGCGATGGCGATGCGCTGCTTCTGCCCGCCGGAGAGCATGACGCCCCGCTCGCCGATATAGCTGTCGTAGCCGTCGGGCATTTTCATGATCTCGTCGTGGATCTGGGCGCGGACAGCGGCCTCGACGATCTCCGCGTCGCTGGCGTCCGGGCGGCCGTAGCGGATGTTTTCCCGGATGGTGCCCGCGAAGAGAAAGACGTCCTGCTGGATAACGCCGATATTGCGGCGGAGGCTTGCCTGGGTCACGGAGCGCACGTCCTGCCCGTCCACCAGCAGGGCGCCGCCGGTCACGTCGTAAAAGCGGGGCAGGAGGCTGATCATGGTGGTCTTGCCGCCGCCGGAGGGGCCGACCAGGGCGAGGCTCTTCCCTGCCTCGAGGCGGACGCTCACATGGCTCAAAACCGGGAGATCCGCGTGGTAGAAGAAGGACACGTCGCGGTACTCCACCTCGCCGCGCACCTCGCCCAGCTCCCTGGCGTCGGGGGCGTCGGTGACCGCGGGCTCGGTATTCATGACCTCGAGAAAGCGGGTGAAGCCCGCCATGCCCTGCATGTACATCTCGGAAAACTGCGTGAGGCGGCGGATGGGGCTGACAAAGGTCGTGATGTAGAGGGAGAAGGTGATGAGATCGACGTAGTCAAGCTCCCCCCGCATGATGAGCAGGCCGCCCACCGCGATGACCGCGACCTGGGCGATGCCGGTGGAAAACTCCATGCCGCTCATAAACCCGGCCATGGCGCGGTAATACTCGGTCTTTGCGCCGCGGAAGAGGGCGTTTGCGGCCTCGAACTTCTCGCTCTCCTTCTCCTCGTTGGCGAAGGCCTTGGCCGTGCGGATGCCGGAGATGGACGATTCGATCGCGGCGGTGATCTCGCCGGTCTTGCGCTTGACCTCGAGATTGGCCTTCTTCATCCTGATCCGCTGGGTGAGGGTGAACCACACGCTCAGACTCAGTACAACGCAGAGGGCGAGGGCGAGCTTCCAGTTGATACTCAGCATCACGGCGAAGGAGCCGACAAAGGTCAGGCCGCAGATCAGCAGGTTCTCCGGCCCGTGGTGGGCAAGCTCCGTCACGTCGAAGAGGTCGGAGGTGATATGGCTCATTAACTCAAAGAGGTCGCGGCGCATGTCGGACTCGGTCAGCACGCCCATGCGGTGGCCGAAGACGGTGATGAGCCAGAAAAGCCCCGCCCTGAGCACATAGGCCGCCGCCATCAGGGCCATGACGGAGAAGAAGGCGGCGTAGTTGTTCTCAGGGAGCAGGCGGTACATGGACAGGCGCGAGACGTAAGGGAACATGAGGTCGATGAGCGCCGCCAGAACCGAGCAGCCCATATCCAGCGCGAAAAGCCCCCGATGCCGCGCGAGGTACTGCGCGAAAATCTTCAGGGGCGGGGATTTGTAGTCAATGTCGTTCATATTTTTTCCCCC
This sequence comes from Oscillospiraceae bacterium, assembly GCA_902789745.1. Classification (GTDB taxonomy): domain Bacteria; phylum Bacillota; class Clostridia; order Oscillospirales; family Oscillospiraceae; genus Limivicinus. The sequence goes on from CADAPH010000093.1 coordinate 10,685, forward strand.
GTCATTGCGAGCCAGTGCGCACACTGGCGTGGCAATCCGCCCGCCGGAGGCACTTTGGACTATACAAGAGGTAAATTAACCGCTAAGAGAACGGATTGCCACACCAGTGACATCGGTCACTGGTTCGCAATGACAGGAGGTCATATGACCTCCTGTTTTTTTTACCCAAACTTTTCCCGTTCTGCGACCGCCATCTGGTCGCAGCGGTTGTTGTACGCGTTGTCGGCGTGGCCCTTGACCCAGTGGCAGCGCATCTCGTGCTGGCGCGTGAGATCCAGCAGCATCTCCCAGAGGTCGGGGTTGAGCGCGGGCTTTTTGTCGGACTTGACCCAGCCCTTCTTGCGCCAGCCCCAGGCCCAGCCCTTTTCCAGCGCGTCGACGACGTATTTGGAGTCGGAATAAAGCTCCACGACGCAGCTCTCCTTGAGGGCCAGCAGCGCCTGGATCACGGCGGTGAGCTCCATGCGGTTGTTGGTGGTCATGGCCTCCCCGCCGGAGAGGCACTTTTCGGCGCCGTTGTAGACGAGGATCGCCCCCCAGCCGCCCGGCCCGGGGTTGCCGCTGCACGCGCCGTCGGTATAGATTTGTACAGTCTTCATCGTCATTGGTCTTGTCAATTCAGTTTGGAGTGTGGAGAGTGGAGAGTGGAGTTAAGGAGCGCCTTCGGCGCAATTTATAATCGTCCGCGGAGCGGACACCACAACTCCACTCTTCACTCTCCACACTCCACTCTCTTTCAGTGGTAATCGTCCGGGATCTCGAGCTTTTCGTAGCGCTCCTTCATGAGCCTGTACTCGGCCTTGTCGATGAGGCCCGCTTTCAGGTAGCTGTCGAGCTGCTGGATGTACTTCTGCTTGCCCGTGACATGGGCGCAGGTGACGGCCTCCTCGGCCTCGTCGCTGTGGCGGGCGCTCTGCTTCGCCTTCGGCTGCGGGAAGGGGCGGTGCAGCTCCACGGTCGGCTTCGCGGCGTTCGCCGTCTTTGCGGTCTTGCCCGCCCTCTTTGCCCGGTCAATCAGGATCACCAGCGCCACGGTGACGATCACGATGGCCACCGACAGGACATTCGTGTCCCCGTCATAGGCCGCGATGACCGCCGTAATCACCGCGATCAGGATCCATGTCAACGTCATGACGCCCTTGCCCGTCGGCTGCTTGTTGTTTTTATTCTCCATGCGGCAAGACCCCCCTTTTTCAGTTTGGAGTGTGGAGAGTGGAGTGTGGAGTTAAGGTGTCGCTGCGCGACAATTGATATTTGCAGGGGCCGATTTTAAATCATCCGCGAAGCGGATACCATAACTCCACTCTTCACTCTCCACTCTCCACTCTTTTTTATTCCTCTTCCTCCGGCGGTGTCTCTTCGTCCTCGCTCTCGCTGACCGCCCTTTCGGTACACTCGATGGAAATGACGCGGCTGCCCTCGATGAGGCGCATGATCCTTACGCCCTGGGTGGCGCGGGAGAGCAGGGAGATGTGATCCACCGCCATGCGGATGATGGTGGCGTCGTCGGTGATGACCAGCAGATCCTCGTCCCCGGTGACGATCTTCACGTCGGCGATGAGGCCGGTCTTGTCCGTGCAGTTGTAGTTCTTGACGCCGATGCCGGCGCGGCCCTTGACCGCGTACTCACTGAGCGCGGTGCGCTTGCCGTAGCCCTTCTCGGTGACGGTGAGCACCTGATCCCCCTGCTCGGAGGAGCCCGCGCCGATGACATAGTCGCCGCCGCGCAGCCGGATGCCGCGCACGCCGACGGCCTGGCGGCCCATGGCGCGCACGTCCCTTTCGTTGAAGCAGACCGCCATGCCGTTTCGGGTAGCGATGAAGATATCCTCCTCCCCGGTGGTGGGCAGGACGGAGATGAGCTCGTCCCCCTCGTCGAGGGTGATGGCGCGGATGCCGTTGGAGCGGATGTTGCGCAGGGCGGTCTGCTCGATGCGCTTGACGGTGCCGTTTCTGGTGACAAAGAAGAGATAGCTCTCCTCCTCCATGCCGCGGCCTCTTATCATGGCGCTGACCTTTTCGGGGTCATCGCCGTTTTCCACCGGCAGGATATTCACGATGTTGGTGCCCTTCGCGCTGCGGCCCGCCTCGGGGATCTGGTAGCCCTTCTTGATGAAGGCGCGGCCCTTGGAGGTGAAGAAGAGGATATAGTCGTGGGTGGAGGCGGTGAAGACCTGCTCCACATAGTCCTCGTCCTTCGTGACCATCGCGCGGATGCCCTTGCCGCCGGCCGTACTTGTCGCGCAGCGCGATGAGCTCGTCCTTGAGCACGGCCTTGACCTTCTCGGGGTCGGCAAGAAGCGCCTGATAATACGCGATCTTTTCCTCGAGCTCCTTATACTCGGCCTCGAGCTTTTCGCGGTTGAGGCCCTGCAGGGCGATCAGGCGCATGTCGCAGATGGCCTGGGCCTGCACGTCGTCGAGGCTGAAGCGCTCCATGAGGCGCTGCTTGGCGTTGTCGTAGCTGGTGCGGATGATATGGATGACCTCGTCGATGTTGTCCTGGGCGATGAGCAGGCCCTCCAGCAGGTGGGCGCGCTCCTGGGCCTTTCTGAGGTCGAACTTCGTCCGCCGGACGATGATCTCCTCCTGGAACGTCAGGTACTCGTCGAGGATGTGGCGCAGGGAGAGGATGCGCGGCTGGCTCTGGTTATTCACGAGGGCCAGCATGTTGATCGAAAAGCTGGTCTGCATCGCGGTCTGGGCGAAGAGGCGGTTGAGCACCACTTGGGGATTGGCGTCGCGCTTTAACTCGATGACCATGCGCATGCCGTTGCGGTCGGTCTCGTCGCGCAGGTCGGAGATGCCCTCGAGGCGCTTTTCGTGCACCTGGTCGGCGATGTTCTTGATGAGCTGGCGCTTGTTGACCCTGGTGGGGAAATCCGGGCCGGAGATGTGCTGCATGAGATCCGAGAGCGTGGCCTCGGGGTTGTCGAGCACGCAGACGCAGGCGTTGATGACCTCGGTGAGGTTGTGGGGCGGGATGTTCGTGGCCATGCCGACCGCGATGCCCGACGAGCCGTTGACCAGCAGATTCGGGAACTTGGAGGGCAGGACGCGGGGCTCCTTCCTCGTCTCGTCGAAGTTGGGGTCCCAGTCGACGGTCTCCTTCTCGATGTCGCGCAGCATCTCGTTTGCGATCTTCGAGAGCCTGGCCTCGGTATAGCGGTAGGCCGCCGGGGGGTCGCCGTCGACGGAGCCGAAGTTGCCGTGGCCGTCGATGAGCATTTCGCGCATCGAAAAGCTCTGCGCGAGTCGCACCATCGCGTCGTAGACGGACGCGTCGCCGTGGGGGTGGTAGCGGCCCAGCACATCGCCCACGCAGGTGGCGGACTTTTTGAAGGGCTTGTCGGCGGTCAGCCCGTCCTCGTAGAGCGTATAGAGGATGCGCCGGTGCACGGGCTTGAGGCCGTCGCGCACGTCCGGGAGAGCCCTGCCGACGATGACCGACATGGCGTAGTCGATATAGCTGGTCTGCATTTCGCCCACCAGCTCGGATTCGGTAATGGCCTGATTCGGGAACGCAATGTCCTCAGGCTTGTAGTCACGTTTATGTGCCAAGTTCAGTTCCTCC
>CADAPH010000094.1 GCA_902789745.1 Oscillospiraceae bacterium
CTTTTTCTACATCTTTTGCCTTTCTCATATAATTATGCTCCCTTCATGATCAACAGTGGTTTTTCTTTTTCACTGTCTCTCATAAAGGGAGCATATCAAAAAGACTTCGCCGGATTTCGTAATTAAATAACTGCTCTCACTTTATAAACGAGCATATGGAATTGTCAGTAATCAGTCTTCGCTTTGATCGTCAAAGGAGTAGTCGTTCAGCTCCTTGAAATCTAGGAACTCCGCAACGGTCATGTTAAAGGCGATGGCGATCTTGTGCAGCGTCATGACCCGAGGGTTCTTGGTCAGACCGCGCACGATGTTGTCGATGGTGGACTGGTTGATGCCGCTCATCGTGGCGAGCTTGTTGATGGCGATCCCGCGCTCCTTGCAGAGCTGGCGGATTCGGCGGACGTATAAATCAGAATACTCCATGGCGGCCTCCTCTTGCTACCCGTTTTTGGGTTACTTCGATGATAACAAGAGGAGCAGGCAGATTAACCCGAATACGGGTTGACTTGCATGACTTTTCGGCGCTACAATCGGTTTACCCGAATAAGGGTAAAAAATCTGAGCCGGAGGATACGCCATGGCAGACTATAGAAAAATGTACTATGTTCTATGCAAAGCGATCGACGATGTGATCGATCCGCTGGAGGGTATCCCTCTTGCCAGGCCATATGCGCAGAAACTGCAGAAGGCTCTGCTGGAAGCGGAAGAGATTTATATCACCACTACTCCCTACGCCGAGGAAACGGACGATCCCAAGATCATTCAAATCAAAACAGACGAATAACCGCGAGCGCCCCGTTGCCGACTGAAGCAGTCAGCAACGGGGCGCTTCGTGTTTTCTTCCTCTAACAAGGGAAATGCTACTGACCATGCGCAGCGCAGGAAAACCGACAGTGAACTTCGAATAACGTCAAATGGGTCCAGCGAAAGCATATGGTGGACAGCCAGTTTCCCATTCAGCTATTTCTAAGCAGAGCCCTGTATTACCAAACAATGACTGAAACCCTCAGCAGTACAGGCAAAAAATCATCATCGTCAGCACGACTTGCTATATGGTGATAACCCCCGGCTTTACATCTGGATCGTGGCTGCAAAGCTCGGCTGCACAGCCCGGGTCTGCGGCCATGTCTGCGATCCAGCGGAGGCTTTTTCTCTGAAAGTCACGGGCAAAGCCGAAGCCAGGCACGATCATCTCCCGCCAGTTCCGGGGAGAAAAGGCGGCGTCTGCTGTGAGAAGGACGAATCGACCGCCGTTTCGGATCACGATTGCCGCCTGGCCCTCCGTATGCCCCGGCACGTTGACCAGCTGAACGCTCTCGTCACCGAACAGGTCGATGGCCCAATGGTTCGGGCCGAGCGGCGAGCCCCGATAAAACGGGCGCTCCATGGGGTATTGGATCCAAAGATTTTGTGGCTGCCTGGTCTTGTACACGGTGCGGCAGGACCAATAGTATTCGTATTCCGGCAGGACAATGTGCTTTGCTCTGCTCACATGCCTAAGACCGGATACATGATCGACATCAAGATGGGTCAGCAGCACATAGTCCAGGTCCTCAGGCTGAATGCCCATGCCTGCCAATTGCTCGTGGATTGCCATCCCCTTCGGGACGTAGGGGTGAAAGAAAGCGGCCATACGAGACGGAAGAACCGCGGCTGCCGCTTTGGGATCATACATGCCATCCGGGCTGATCTCCCGGCACCAGCCGGTATCCACGAGGATCAGTCCCTTCGGGTGCTCGATCAGATAGGTGAAGACAGGAAGCGTGATCCTGTTCTTATCTGCTGCAGTCAGCTGCCTGGCCGCTTCGATCAGGTCAAACCGTTTCCCAAAGGGCACAGTTGGATCGACCCGGATGCATCCGCACTGCAGCACATGAATCTTCATGGAATCATCCTTTTTCTATGAATGTGTCAGATTTCCCAAATATCCTATAATATTGTCGCTGATCTCGCCGGTCAGCGCACCGTTGTAGTTGCAGATGAAGGTGCCGGCAATGAGGATCATCATGGCCTCGGCCTCGTGCTTGCCGACCTCCGGGCCGTAGATCGCGATCAGGCATTGCTCCATCGTCTCGCGCCATTCGCGGAATTCGCCCTTGACCAGATCGGCGACCACGTCGCTGTAGTGCGCCAGTACATAGGTCTGTGTGGTGGCGTTGGGGCGCTGCTCGCCCTCCTCGCCGCGCGCGACATAGGACATAAAGGCGTTCATATAGGCGAGATTGCTCTCGTAATTTGCGCGCGGATGCGTCGCAAACCAGAGCTTGCATTTCTCGGTCATATAATCCTTCGTATAGCGCAGATAGCTTACGACCAGATCGTCCCGGTTTTCGAAATAGTGCAGGAGCTTCGGATGGGACATGCCTGCCTCCTCCGCAATATCCCGCAGCGTGATCTTCGTCATGGGCTTCTTTTCGATGCAGCGTTCAAAGGCCATCAGGATCTCCATCCGGACGGCTTCTTTATCAACGATCAAAGGCATGGTAACTCACCTCGCCCTCATTGTACCACGACGAAAAAGACCGGTCAACGCAAAAGCAGAAGCCCGCGGATCAGCATTTTCAGCCCCATGGCGACAACGATCACTGCGCTGCCTTTGAGCAGATATTTGTTCCATTTCTTCGGCAGGATCGAGCCCACGGCGCCGAAGAGCAGCATCAGCGGCACGGTGCCCAGCGAGAAGGCCAGCATGCTCATCGCGCCGTAGGCCGCGCTGCCGCCCGTGATCGCGTGAAGCCACATCGCGTACAGCGGGCCGCAGGGCATCACGCCGGTGAGCAAGCCGATCACAAGCGGGCGGCCTGCAAACCGACCCCGTGTGTCGACGCTCAGGCGGCATGCGCTGTTCTGCTCCGGGAAGAGCGCGCGCAGCCCCGGCAGCAGACCCCACATGTTCAGCCCAAGCAGAGCCACGGCCAGCCCAAGCATGGTGAAAACCATGGATTTCACGCTGATGGTATAGCGGATGACCGTTCCCAACGCTCCGAAGATCGCGCCGACAAGCGTATAGGAAAGGACGCGCCCCGCATTGTAGCATGAAGAAGGCAAAGCCGGAGAACGGCTGCCCGCGCTCTGCCCCAGCAGAATGCCGCCGCACATACCGACACAGTGCGGGCTTGTGAGAAGGCCGGCCAGGAAAATGGCGACGAAACCCGAGCCCTCGCTCAAAGCCGGGGCAGACGCTTTGCCGTGCAGAAGAAGCCAGGCCAAAAGCACAGTGAGCGCAAGGCAAACACCGTCCAGCGCATAATCACGGGCGGTCCGCGCTCCCGTCTCATAGCCGCCGTCGCGAATGCGCCGCTCGATCTCTTCCAGGCTGACCAGCTCCGGGTCATAGCGAAGCGTTGCCGTGCCCTTCGCGTAGGCGACCTTTGTTTCCAATACGCCGCGGGTGTGCAGAAGCAGCTCCTCCACTTCTTTGACGCAGCTCCGGCACATCATGCCGCGGATGCGGATCTCGGCTTGTTCTGTTCTCATTTCTCTTCTCCGATCTTATTCAGCAGCAACGAATGCAGCAGTACACCCAGCGAGGACAGCGACATCGCGGCCGCGGCCATCGAGGGATTGACAAGGCCCATCGCGGCAAGGGGGATACAGACGGCGTTGTACAGCAGAGCCCAGGCGAAGTTCCGGCGCACCGTGCGGATCGTTGCGCGGGAGATGCGCAAGGCGAGCGGCACGCGCCGCAGATCGCTGCCGGGCAGAACGATCCCGGCGCAGTCGATGGCAATGTCCGTTCCGCTGCCCACGGCCACGGCCAGATCGGCAGCAGCCAGAGCCGGGGCGTCATTGATCCCGTCTCCCACCATGGCGACGGTTTTTCCCTCTGTCTTGAGCGCCTCTACAAAAGCTGCCTTGTCTCCCGGGAGGACGCGGGCGTGGACATGCGTGACGCCGCACTGTCCGGCAACGGCCTCCGCGGTTACCTCATTGTCTCCGGTCAGCAGCCAAACCTCGATACCGGATGCCTTGAGACGTTCCACGGTCTCACTGGCCTCGCCGCGAAGACGGTCCGAGACATAGAGCGCGCCGAGGAGTTTTCCGCCAGCCGCGACGCAGATCTCGGTCAGAACACGCGAATCGAGAGAAGGCAGCGACGCGGTATCGACGTTCTCCTGTGCCAAATATTCCCGGTTGCCGCAGAGCACGCGGCAGCCGTCCAGCTCTCCGCTTACACCGTATCCGGGCAGACTGTGAAAGCTCTTTACGACAGGCGGGAGCGCAGCAGAGCGACGTCCCTGCGCATAAGCCGTGACCGCCGCGGCCAGCGGATGCTCGCTCAGCCGTTCCAGAGCGGCGGCCAGGGCGATCATCTCCTCTGCGTCTGTTTCCTCTGCGGTGAAGATCTCCGTGACCTCCGGCCGCCCGACGGTCAGCGTCCCCGTCTTGTCAAAGACGACCGTATCAACCTTGAACGCACGCTCAAGCTCGGAGCCGCCCTTGAACAGGACGCCGAGCTCGGCGGCCCGTCCCGCGCCGACCATCAGGGCGGCGGGCGTTGCCAGCCCCAACGCGCAGGGACAGGCGATGACCAGCACGCCGCAGACGGTGTACACCGCTTTTCCGAGATCTCCGGGCGCGGACCAAAAGAACCAGACCGCGAATACCAGCAGCGCAATGCCGATGATGCAGGGTACGAAGACGGCGGCGATCCGGTCTGCCAGACGCTGGATCGGCGCTTTGCTGTTCTGGCTGCGCTGTACCAGCTCTACGATCTGCTGCAGGGCGGAGTCCTTGCCCAGCCTCTCTGCGGAGACGAGCACACTGCCGGAGCGGTTGAGCGTGCCGCCCGCGACCTTGCTGCCCGGCTGCTTGAACACCGGCAGACTCTCGCCGGTGAGCATGGACTCGTCCACCGAGCATTCGCCCTCCAGCACCATCCCGTCCACCGGGATGCGCTCGCCGGGGCGGACGCGGATCAGGTCGTGTTCTTCGATCTCGTCGATACTCAGCTCTTTTTCTTCTTCGCCGCGCAGCACCAGCGCCGTGCGCGGCTGAAGGCGCAGCAGCTTCCGGACGGCGCTGCGGGTCTGGGTGACCGCCATGGCCTCCAGATAGCGCCCAAAGAGAATCAGCGAGGTCAGCACGCCGTCGCTGAGGAAATACAGCTTGATCTCCTGATGCACCGTGAAGCAGACGACCGCGCTGTAGAGATAGATGACCATCGTCGAGAGCGCGATCAACAGATCCATGCCCATGGTTTTACTCCGCAATCCACGGATGGCGTTGCGGTAGAAGTACAGGCCGGGACCGAACTGCAGAGCCGTCGCGAGCACGAGCTGGACAAAGGGCGGAAGATCCCACAGCAGCGGCATGGTCAGCGCCGTTGAGAGGATCAGCGTGCGCAGAACGGAAAAACGGTGGGAAAGCTCGGCTTCCTCCTCGCCGCTTTCGACCTCACCAAGCTCAGCCCAGACACCGACTTCGCGCGCGGCGAGGATCAGGCGACGGCTGTCGGTCCCGATCGGCCAGAGCGAGACGGTCACACCGCCGTTTCCCATTTCCGCACGATACGCGCCGGGGACGGAAAGCAGAGCCTCCCGCAGCGCCTCGGCGGTCTCGTTATCCGTTGCCGCACAGCGCAACTCGATCCGATCCAAAGGCACCTCATAGCCCGCCTTTTTGATGCAGCGGGCAAGCTCGTCGATACCCATCTGCGTCTCGTCATAATGGATCGCCACCTTGCCGGAGGCATAGTTGGCCGCGGCCTCCTCCACCCCGGGGAGCGCCAAAAGAGCCCGGTCGATCCGTTCCACGCAGGCGGCGCAGTCGATATGAGAGATTTGAAGTTGGATCTCTGTCATAACGATTATGAACGGACGGCAAGACCGTCTTTATGCTTTCGCTTCCTTCTTCAGTCTGCGCCAGTGCTTAAATCCGATCACTGCGCAGGGGACGCAGCAGGGCACCATATGGAACAGCAGCACCCAGCTCAGCCAGTCCACGCCCTGGTAGAATTGCCCCTGATACTCCACGCCCTTCATCAGCGCAAAATAGGAGAAGTTCCACACGCCCCAGAGACCCGTGGCCGAGCCGAACATATGCAGCCCGAGGAAGGACGCGGGCGTGAAGATGCCACCGATGGCCCCGACCAGCGTGGAGGACATGCGGCGCGCCTTTGCCAGAAAGATCGTGACGACGGGGAAAACGTAACCGGTCAGATTCAGCGCCCAGATAGCGAGAGGGATGTGATAGCCCCAGTTGAGGGCCTGGCGGATGTGGTCGCCGTCGTGGATCAGCACGGCGATGACCATCACGATGCCGCAGACGAACATGGTATGCGCGGTTTTTTCGTCCAGCTTCTTGTCGAGCATGGCGGCAGTTTGCTTGTTTGACATGGAAAGATCCTCCTTCTAAAATTACCTATTGGTTATTGTTGACCATTTGGTAATTTTAATATATCAACATCACCGCCCCTTGTCAATACTAATTGAGTCTTAACAAGCAATAAGGACGCTCTTGTGAGGAGAATTATATGACTACGACGCCTTATGCAGAAGAAATAGAAGATCCCAAGATCATACAACTGAAACTAGATGAGCAAGAAATTGCGCCCCGTTGCCGACTGAAGCAGTCAGCAACGGGGCGCTTTTTTGCTTTCTGGCCCATTTCTGCGCTGGATTTCGTAATTAAATAACTGGTCTCACTTTTTGTAATGGGCGTCGGTGCGCCTCGGCCGGTTATTGCTTTCGGCTTGATCGGAATATCCGGTCGGGCCGGTTTTTCGTAATCAAATAACTGCTCTCACTTTTTGGAGCGGAGAAAGGAGGTGAACCCTATGGCAAACATTTTTGAGGCCGTCAAGGAGGCTGTGCCGGTTCCCCTGGCGGCGGAGCGCTACGGTCTGCAGGCCAATCGCACGGGGATGGTGCGCTGCCCGTTCCACGACGATCACACACCCAGCCTGAAGCTGAACGAGGACTACTTCTACTGCTTCGGCTGCGGAGCGGGCGGCGACGTGGTAAGTCTGACGGCGCGGCTCTTCGATCTGCGTCCCTATGAGGCGGCCAACAAGCTGGCGGTGGATTTCGGCGTGGACGTTCCGGCCACCGCGCCGCCGGACGGCAGCCTGAACCGCTTCCGAGCGGATCTGCTGCGCTGTCAGTATCTGCTGGACGAGTATCTGAATCTGCTGATCCGATGGCAGAACAGATACCGTCCGAGAGACGAGAGCGCCGAGCCGGATGACCGTTACGTGGAGGCCTGCCAGATGATCGAGCCCATGGACTACATGGCCTCGGTCCTGGCGGCCGGTACGCTGGAGCAGCGCATCCGCACCGTGGAGCGGCTCATGGCAGACGGCAAAATGGATCAGCTGGAGGAACGCTTGACCCGGCTGACCCAGGAAGAAATCACAAGCGAATATCAAATTATGGAGGAATCTTAATGGAAAGGTACAACTACAAAGGAAAAGAAATCATCGGGATCGACCACGGCTTCGGCAACATCAAGTGCCGGCATGTGGTCTTTCGCTCGGGCGTCCGGGCCTATGACACGGAGCCGCCCATGACCGCCGACGCCATCTTCTACGGCGGCAAGTATTACGTGGTCGGAGAAGAGCACAAGGGCTTCGTCAGCGACAAGAGCCAGGATGAGGATTACTACATCCTCACCGTCGCGGCACTGGCAAAAGAGCTGGAGTTTCGAGGCATCACGGAGTGCGAGGCCGTGCTGGCGGTGGGGCTGCCCATCCAGTGGATCGGGTCGCAGAAAGAGAGCTTCCGCAGCTATCTCATGCGAAACGAACTCATCGAGTTCCGTTACCATGAGCAGGACTACCTGGTGCGGATCGACGACGTGCAGGTCTTCCCCCAGGGCTTCTCCGGGATCGTCCAGCGTCTCGGCGATTTCAAAGGGCTGAACGTGCTGGCGGACATCGGGAACGGCACGATGAACACCCTGATGCTCAAAGATGGCAAACCCATGGTCAGCCGCTGCTACACGGACAAGCTGGGCGTGGAGCAGTGCATCATCCGTATGAGCAACGAGCTGCTGGCCGTCAGCGGCCATGCCGTGCCCTACGACGTCTGCGAGGATTTCCTACGCAGAGGGAACGCCGAACTGCCGGAGAAGTATACGACAGTCATGCGCAAGGCCGCGGAGGAATACTCGGATTCGATCATCGCCAAGCTGCGTGAGTATGAATTCAACCCGGAGATCATGAAGCTCACCGTCATGGGCGGAGGAGCCTGTATCCTCAAGCACTTCTGGAATGGGAGCGACAACCGTGTCCGGTATATTGAGGACATCTGCGCCACGGCCAAGGGCTACGAGCTGCTGGCGCTGAACAATCTGAAACGCTATGAGGGGACGTAAGGACGAAAAGACGTTCCTGCTCCGCTTCGATCTCTCCCGTAAAACAGACCGGGAGATCTGGGAATGGCTGCATGGGAAGAGCGAGGAGCAATCGCTCTCCATGAACGCCTTTCTGATCGAAGGTCTGCGAAAGCTGATGGCGCAGGAGGCAAACGAAAAGCCGCTGGATGTACACGCGCTGGCAGAGGATCTCCGGAGGGCGAAAGCCCGGAATCCACAGTGGAGGCGGAGGATGAAATCCCTGCCGACATCATGGATTTCGCCAACAGCTTTTGATGCTTTCAAAATGATAGCACGCGGTTTGGGCGCTGCTATCAATTTGAAAGCACGGATCGGCGGCGCGGAGGAGGCGGCGATCCGGCGAAGGGGTACAGGGGAAAAAGCTGTTTCCCTTGTCCCACGACACTTTGCAGCGCTTCGGGCTGAAAGTGTCATAGTGGGTTACACACTTTGAAAAAGCTGTGTAATCCGCGCCCAACCCCGCAAAGCAAAAATGAAAGGAGGTGAAATGAATGGGGAAAAACTATGCCGTTGCCCGCGTCCAGCAGTACACCAAGGCGAGCATCGGCAAATCTGAGCGCCATATCGAGCGCAAGAACCAGAACTACGAAAACATGAACGTGGATCTCTCGCAAACGCCCCGGAACGTCCATTTCCAAAGCTGCGGAGATCTGACCTACAACGCGACCCTGGATAAAATGATCGAGGAAGGGGCCGTTTCCCTGCGCGGACTGAAACCGGACGCCAAGCTTTTCGATGAAATGATTTTCGACGTGAACACGGCCTACTTTGAGGAACACGGCGGCTATGACTACGCCTGTCGCTTCTATGAGGAGGTCTTCCGCTTCGCGCAAAAGGAGTATGGCCCGGAAAACATTCTCTCCGCCGTCATGCACGCCGATGAACTTAACAGCGCGCTGACGGAAAAGCTGGGCTACCCGGTTTACCATTACCATCTGCATGTGGTTGCCCTGCCGGTGGTGGAGAAGGAAGTCCGTTATTCCAAGCGTTGTAAAGACCCGGAGCTGGTCGGCAAGGTCAAGGAGGTCATCCATCAGATCAGTCACTCTAAGAAGTGGGCATCCCAGAAGGTTACGGACGAGGATGGAAAATCCCACATCATCAAGTCCTATAACCTGCTACAGGATCGCTTTTTTGAGCACATGCGAGACGCCGGGTTTGAGGACTTTGAACGCGGTGAGCGCGGCAGCACCGCGCAGCATCTATCTGTCACGGAGTTCAAGGTAAAACAAGAGCAGCAACGGCTTGCAGATATCACGGATGAGAAACTTGCGGCTATTGACGCGTTGGATCGCCTGGCTGAGGAAGAGATTCAGAAACAGGAAGCACTTACGAAGCTCGAACAGCAGGCCAAAAAGGCAGAAAAGAAACTGGATTCTGTTGTGCCTGTCGTGCAGGACGCCGAGACATTTGCCCGAAACAACATCAGCTATTTCGAGGATCTGATTCCGGAGGCTGGAGCGCTGGAGAGTGCGAAGAGCTATCGGGAGCATAAGATCATGCCGCTGGTGCAGAAGCTCAAGGAAAAGTTTCTGGGGCTATACCGGATGATCCTTGATCTGAAGAAAAGGCTGGAGAGCCTGCAAAAGAGTCTCAGCCGCGCCGAAAGGGACCGGGATCATTTCAAGGATCAATTGGAAAAAGAGAAGGAGAAATCCGCTGATTTGTTGGAAGATGCGCGGGATCTGATGCGCGTTAAGCGCGCGCTGGGTCCGGAGAAGATCGACGCCGTGATCACAGTGGAAAGAAACTGTGATGCAGCCAGAGCAGCGGAGCAGGCTGAACTGGAACGGCAAAAAAAGCTGGCGCGCAAGCGTCATGAACGGGACGCGAGGTAACGGGTCGGTCAGTTTTGACCGGCCCGTTACCTGCGTCCGGGACAAAAATGAAAACAAAGGAGAAAATGAAAAACGATGAACGAAACAAACCAATTGCCGGAATGGTTCGACGGCAAGAAGGTCGAAGAGGCGGCCTTCTGCCGCGCCTTTCTGGCGGAACATCCCATGATCTGCGTCAGCAAAAGCTTCTTTACGAAAGAAGGCCGCGTCTACGACGAGAGCCGTCTGCGGCGCGAGATCTACGATGCGGTCAACCCCTATGTGACCACCGGGCTTGCCAAAAAGGTGGACAGCCTCCTGGAGTTGCTGCGGGTCGAAGCCTATGCGGAGGATCTGCCGGTGCAGACAGACCGCATCCACATGGCAAACGGCACATTGTTCCTCGATGGCACATTTACGGAAGACAAGGAATACTGCCGGAATCGCCTGCCGGTCATGTATGATCCGGAAGCAGCCTTTCCCAAGCGCTGGCTGGAATTCTTGAATGAGCTGCTGATTCCGGCGGATATTCCCACGCTCCAAGAGTATATGGGCTACTGCCTCATCCCCACAACCAAGGCGCAGAAGATGCTGATGCTGGTGGGCAAGGGCGGCGAGGGTAAGAGCCGGATCGGCGTGGTCATGCACGCCCTCTTCGGAACCAGCATGGTCAATGGGAATCTGACCAAGGTGGAGACCAACCGCTTTGCCCGTGCCGATCTGGAGCATACGCTGGTGATGGTGGACGACGATATGAAGCTCGAGGCGCTGCCCCAGACCAACTATATCAAGACCATCATCACCGCAGAGCTGCCGCTGGACCTGGAAAAGAAAAGCCAGCAGAGTTACCAGGGCGAGCTGTACTGCCGCTTCCTCGGTTTTGGCAACGGTTCTCTGAAAGCCCTGTACGACCGCAGCGAGGGATTCTTCCGACGGCAGATTATCCTGACCACCAAGCGCAAAGATAAGAACCGAATAGACGATCCCTTTCTCTCGGAGAAGCTGATTATCGAGAAGGAAGGGATTTTTCTTTGGTGCCTCGAGGGCTTGAAGCGCCTGATCGCACAGGACTACAAGTTCACCATCAGCCCCCAGACGGAAGAGAACATGAAGGAAGCGGTCTTTGAGGGAAACCACATCCTGGAGTTTCTGGCCTCGGAGGGATATATCCGCTTGAAAGCGGATCTCACCGTCACAACAAAGGATCTGTACGCTGTGTACTGTCTGTGGTGTGAGGATAACGCCATCAAGCCCTACGCCCAAAACACCATGAGCCACTATCTAAAGGAATACGGCGACGCCTACAACATTGTGGATACCAACAATCTTCAAAATGAACGCGGAGTGCGCGTCCGCGGCTTTGAGGGCATCGGCATCGTCATTAAGCCGGACGCCCCATACGCCAAAATAAATGACGTGGAGTGAGAATCATCTGTACGTACGTACAGATCTTTTTCACTCCACCACTATTTTTCTATTTCAACTTTTAAGGAGGATTTTTATTGATATGTTATTTACGCAATACCCCGATATCCTTTCCATCAACGATTTACGCAGCGCGCTCGGCATCGGGCGCACCAAGGCCTACGAGCTGGTCAGTTCCGGTGAACTGCCCTCCATCCGGGTCGGAAACGCAATTCGAATTCCCAAAACATCTTTACTTGATTATGTCAAGGGGAGCGGCTATAATGTGGACAACGCAGATGAGCGCCGTTACCATGAAGGAGGTAAACAATGAAGGTAACGGGCAGCTTACAGGAAAAGAACGGTATCTATCAGATGATCGTTCGTGTGCCGG
>CADAPH010000095.1 GCA_902789745.1 Oscillospiraceae bacterium
GCCCAGGGCACGACCCGCGCCGTCGCCGCGATGGACTACGCGGCAGAGCACTATCCGTCCGCAATCTTCACCGTGGGGAACGCGCCGACCGCGCTTTTCCGTATCGCGGAGAAGATCGAGGCGGGGCTGCGTCCCGCGCTGGTGATCGGCGTGCCGGTGGGCTTTGTGAACGTCGTAGAGAGCAAGGAATGCATACGCGCGGTCTGCACGGAATACGGCGTGCCCGCGATCGTCGCCCTCGGACGCAAGGGGGGCAGCAGCATCGCCGCCGCAATCTGCAACGCGCTGATCTACACCGCCGCGGAGATGCTGGACCCGAAGGAGCGGGGATGGAACTGAACATGAAACACTATCAATTCTTTCAAAACACCGACTGTGAGTACTTCCCCTGTCACAAGGGAATACCGGCGGAGGACTTCAACTGTCTGTTCTGCTATTGCCCGCTCTACGCGCTGGGCGAAGGCTGCGGGGGAAATTGCGCATACACGGAAAAGGGCGTGAAGGACTGCTCCGGCTGTGTTTTTCCCCACCGCCGCGAAAACTACGCCGCCGTGCTGGAGCGCTTCCCGGAGCTTGCGGCGCTGGCAAAAAAGCGGGAGGACAGCCATGGGCTTTGAGCACTATATCAGAAGCGGCGATAAGCTTCTGCGCTGCGGCTATACGACCGGCACCTGCGCGGCGCTGGCGGCCGCGGGCGCGGCGGCCCTGCTGCTCACCGGCGAGGCGCCGGCGGTCGTGCGTCTCGTCACGCCCAAGGGATGGCCGGTCGAGGTCGAGCCGGAATCCTGCCGCATGGAGGGCAGCGCCGCCCTCTGCGCCGTCAGAAAGGACGCGGGGGACGACCCGGACGTGACCGACGGCATGCTGATCCGCGCGGCGGTCACGAAAACCGAGAGCGGCATGGAGATCGACGGCGGCGCGGGCGTGGGGCGCGTGACGAAGCCCGGCCTTGACCGGCCGGTCGGGGAAGCGGCCATCAATTCCGTGCCGCGCCGGATGATCCGCGAGGCGGTGGAAAAGCTCTGCACCGCCTGCGGCTATACGGGCGGGCTGCGGATCGTGATCTCCGCCCCCGGCGGGGAAGAGATCGCCCAGAAGACCTTCAATCCCCAGCTCGGCATTATGGGCGGGATCTCCATTCTCGGCAGCAGCGGCATCGTCGAACCGATGAGCGAGCGCGCCATCATCGACACCATCGCGCTGGAAATCCGGCAGGCAGCTATCGAAAGCAAGCGCCTGATCCTCCTGCCGGGCAATTACGGCATGGACTACCTGACAGAGAAGCTGCCGGAGCTGGCCGCGATCCCCCGCGCCAAGTGCTCCAACTACATCGGCGAGGCGATCGACGCGGCAAAGCTTGCGGGCTTTGGGGAGGTTCTGCTGATCGGGCATGTCGGCAAGCTCGTGAAGCTTGCGGGCGGGATCATGAACACGCACTCCAAAACCGCCGACTGCCGCCGGGAGCTCTTCGTATGTCACGCCGCCCTCTGCGGGGCGGATACGGCGACCTGCCGCGCGCTGATGCAGGAGGTCACCACGGAGGGCTGTCTGGACGTTCTGGAACGCGCCGGACTGAGGGACGCGGTTCTGGACAGCCTTCTGCGCGCGATTCAGGAAGCGCTTACGCATCGGTGTGGGGGAATGCACATCGGCGCGCTGGTGTTTTCAAACGGCGGCTTTCTCGGAATGACGGGGGACGCGGAGATGATTTTGGAAGGATGGCGGCAGAGATGCGAGAGGGCGTCGCGCTGACGGCCTTTACAGAGCGGGGACGGGCGCTGGCGGAACGGCTTGCCGACGCGCTCGGCGGGTCGCTGCGCCCGGAGGGGCAGCCGCTTGCGGATTGGACGGCGGAGCGCTTCCCGACATGCGAGGCGCTGATCTTCGTCGGGGCTGTCGGCATCGCGGTGCGGTCTATCGCGCCGCATATCGGAAGCAAGGCAAGCGATCCCGCCGTGGTCTGCGTGGACGAGACGAGGCGCTGGGCGATCCCGATCCTCTCCGGGCATCTCGGCGGGGCAAACGCGCTGGCGCACAGGATCGCCGCCCTCACCGGGGGCGAGGCCGTTGTGACCACTGCGACGGATCTAAACGGGCTTTTCGCCGTGGATCTCTGGGCGAAAAGACAGGGCATGGCGGTCATCAACCCGGAGCGGATCAAACAGGTCTCCGCAAAAATTCTGCGCGGTGAAACCGCTGTGATCGACTGTCCTTATCCCCTCCCCTGTCCCGCGCCGGAGCTCGTACAGCGCGGCGTGCCGGGGGATGTGCTGGTGTCGTACCGCGCGGCGGAGACGAGTGCCTTGCAGCTTGCGCCGCGGGTGCTCGCGCTGGGGATCGGCTGCAAACGCGGGACAGGCGTCCAGACTTTGGAAGCCGTCTTCTCCCGCTTCTGCACCGAGCGCCGTATTCTGCCCGAGGCGATCGAGCAAGCGGCAAGCATTGACGTAAAGCGGGACGAAGCGGGACTTCTCGCCTTCTGCGCAAACCACGATTGGCCCCTTGCGTTTTACAGCGCGGAAGAGCTGCGGGACATCCCCGGCGACTATACCGCGTCGCGTTTTGTGGAAAATGCGGTGGGCGTGGACAACGTGTGCGAACGTGCGGCAGTTCTTTGCGCAAACGGGAAATTGATCGAAAAAAAATACGCCCGCGACGGCGTGACCTTCGCCCTGGCGGAGCGCCGGGCGGCATTTGATTGGAGCTGGCAGGATGGCGAAACTGTATGTAATCGGGATCGGCCCCGGCGATGAGGCACATCTCACGGCGGCGGCGCGGGCGGCACTGGACAGGGCGGCGCTCATCTGCGGATATACGCTGTATGTTGAGCTGCTTCGCCCGCTGTACCCGGAGAAGGAATATTACACCACCGGCATGACCGGGGAACTGGAGCGCTGCCGAACCTGTCTCGAACGCGCGGCGGCGGGGACGACCGTCGCCCTCGTGTGCAGCGGGGACGCGGGCGTCTACGGTATGGCAGGCCCGGTGCTGGAGCTTGCGACGGACTACCCGGGCGCGGAGGTCGAGGTGATCCCCGGCGTGACGGCGGCGCTCGCGGGCGCTTCGCTGCTGGGCGCGCCGCTGGGGCACGATTTCTGCGTGATCTCGCTCTCCGACCGTCTCACCGACTGGGCGCTGATCGAAAAGCGCCTGCGGCTGGCGGCGCAGGGGGACTTCGCGATCTGCCTGTATAACCCCGCCTCAAAGCATCGCGCGGATTATCTGCAGCGGGCCTGCGATGTTCTGCTTGAAGAGAAGGACGGCACGGCGGTCTGCGGGCTCGCGCGCCTGATCGGGCGCGAGGGCGAGAGCTGGCGGATACTCAGCCTGCGGGAACTGCGGGACGCGGAGGCCGACATGTTCACCACCGTGTTCATCGGCTCCTCCCAAGCCCGTGAGATCGGCGGCCGCATGGTGACGCCGCGGGGGTACCATACATGAAGATCGTCATCTTCGGCGGCACCACCGAGGGGCGGGAGCTCTCATGGCGACTTTCGGAGGCAGGGGCCTCGGTCACGGTCTGCGTCGCCACGGAATACGGGGAAGAGGAACAGGGCCGCGTCCCCGGCGTCGAAACCCGCACGGGGCCGCTCAGTCCTGAAGAAAAGCTGGCGCTTTTGAAAGACGCCGCGCTCTGTATCGACGCGACACACCCATACGCGAAGCATGTGACCGTCTCCGTCAAAACTGCCTGTGAGGATGCAGGCGTGGAATACCTGCGTCTGCTGCGTCCCCCCTGCGATAGGGAGGGCGCGGTCACTGTCGAAAGCGCGGCGGAGGCCGCGGCATATCTGCGGGAGCATCAGGGCCGCGTCCTGCTCACCACCGGGGCGAAGGAGCTGACCGCCTACGCGGGACTTGCCCCGGAGCGTCTTTTCCCCCGCGTGCTGCCAAGTCATGAAAGTCTCGCCGCCTGCGAGGCGCTGGGGATTCCCCACCGCAACATCATCGCCATGCAGGGGCCTTTTTCCCAGGCGCTCAACGCGGCGCTGATCCGTCAGTACGACATTCAATACGTCGTCACGAAGGACGGCGGCGCGCCCGGCGGCTTCCCAGAAAAGCTGGCCGCCGCGAAAGAGACCGGGGCGCGGCTCATCCTCCTGCGCCGCCCGGAAGAGGACGGCATGCCCTTTGACGAGGTTCTGCGTCTGTGCATGCAGCGCCTCGGCGCTGAAAACAAGATATTCCAAGGAGAAAAAGGAACATGAAAAAGACTATCGCCCTGCTTCTGTGTCTGCTCGCTTTGACGAGCATTGCCCAAGGCTCCCTCGCCGAGTCGCCCGCCGTGGCGGACGCCTCGCAGATGACGGCGGTGGAGGAAGTTGTCGAGCCCGGGATGCGTCCCGTATACGCGGAGGATCTTGTGGACGGCGAGTACGATATTGCGTTCAAGTGCAGCTCCTCCATGTTCCGCATCGACAGCGCGCTGCTGAAGGTGCATGACGGACAGATGGAAGCCGTGCTCACCATGGGCAGCAAGAGTTTTCTCTATGTCTGGCCCGGCAGCGCGGAGGAGGCCGCAGCCGCGCCTGCGAGCGACCGGATCGCGCCGGCGGAGGCGGAGGATGGGCGGCAGACCTATACCATCCCCGTGGAGGCGCTGGACGCGCCGATCCCCTGCGCGGCTTACAGCAAAAACAAGGAGCTGTGGTATGACCGCACAGTGCTTTTTCGCGCCGATTCCCTGCCTACGGAGGCGTTCCGCGAAGGCTTCTTTACCACCGCCGGGAGTCTCGGCCTGAAAGACGGCAATTACACTGCCGCCGTCACTCTCGGGGGCGGCAGCGGGAGAGCGAAGGTGGAGAGCCCCGCCGCGCTTACGGTTGAAGACGGCCTTTGCACGGCGCGGATCGTCTGGGGCAGCAAAAACTACGATTATATGAAGGTTGGGGAAACACAGTATTTCCCTGTCAATACCGAGGGCAACGCCGCTTTTGAGATCCCCGTGCTCTGGTTTGACCGCCCCATGCCCGTCATTGCGGATACCGTCGCCATGAGCGAGCCGCATGAGATCGCCTACACGCTGCTGTTCGACGCGAAGAGTCTGGAGGCCGTATCATGAGGCGGGCGCTGTGCCTTGTCCTTGCGCTGCTGGCGCTGCTGCCCTTCGGCGGCAAGGCAAGCGCGCAGGCGGAGATCACCGGCAGCATGGCGCTCGATTACGCCGAGAACTTCTCGGTGGACTGCTATGCAGACGGCGCAACGCGGCTTCGGATCGCGCAACAGGACGTACTGCTCCTGCCCGAGGGCGCGTCCATCCCGGACGGATTGGAGGCCCTGCCGCGAATCCCGATCCCGGCGGAGAATATCTATCTCGCCAGTTCCTCCGCGCCCGACCTGTTTCTGCAAATGGGAGCCCTGGACGCGGTGCGCTATACCTCCACCGTGTATGAGAGCTGGAACATCCCGGAGATCCGCAACGCACTGGACAAAGAGCAGATCCTGTACGCCGGAAAGTACAGCGCGCCGGACTATGAGCTGCTGCTGACCGAGGGCTGCGGTCTCGTGATCGAAAACAGCATGATCCTCCACAGCCCCGCTGCGAAGGAGAAGCTGGAGGCGCTGGGACTTCCGGTGCTGGTGGAGTATTCAAGTTACGAGCCGCACCCGCTCGGGCGCGTGGAGTGGATCAAGCTCTATGGGCTTTTGTGCGGGAAACTGCCGGAGGCCGAGGAATACTTCGACCGTCAGGCGGCGATTTTTCACGCCGTCGAGAACACGGAGCCGAGCGGCAAAACCGTCGCCTTTTTTCACATCTCGCCGAGCGGCGGCGTCACCGTGCGGCGGCGCGCGGACTACATCACCCGCATGATCGAGCTTGCGGGCGGCGAGACCGCGATCACCGATCTGCCCGCGGCGGAAAACGCTCTGTCCACCGAGACGATCCAGATGGAATCCTTCTATGCGCAGGCGCGCGGCGCGGACGTGCTGATCTATAACGGCACCGCCGTCGGCGCGGTGCCGGATATGGAGGCTTTTCTCGCGCTCAGCCCCCTGTTTGCCGATTTCAAGGCCGTGCGGGATGGCGAGGTCTGGTGCACGGAAAAGAGTATGTTTCAGCGCTCCTCCGCCGCGGCGGATATCATACGGGAGCTCCACGCCATTCTGAGCGGCGAGGCGAACGATCAGCTCAGCTATTTTTACAGGGTCAAGTGAGATGACGGTAAGGGACGACAATCGAATCGCGCGCGGCTTTCTGCTTCTGGCGGTGCTGACGCTGGGGCTTGCCTGCCTGAATCTGACAGTGGGCAGCACCCGCATCGGCGGCGCCGCGCTGCTGCGCGCGCTTTTTTCAGGGGATAAAACCGGCAGCGCCGCGCGCATCGTCTGGGATATCCGCCTGCCGCGCCTGCTGGCGGCGGCGCTGCTCGGCGGGGCGCTGTCGGTCTCCGGCTTTCTTTTGCAGACCTTTTTCGCAAACCCCATTGCCGGGCCTTTCGTGCTGGGCGTCTCGTCGGGCGCGAAGCTCACCGTCGCGCTGACGATGATCTTCTGCCTCGGGCGCGGGATCGTCCTTAACAGCTGGGGCATGGTCGCCGCCGCCTTTATGGGGGCGCTTCTGTCCATGAGCTTCGTGCTGCTGGCGGCGGGGCGCGTGAAGGGCATGGCGCGCCTCATTGTCTGCGGCGTGATGATCGGGTATATCTGCTCGGCAATCACGGATTTCGTTGTGACCTTCGCTGACGATTCCAACATCGTCAATCTCCACCACTGGTCGATGGGCAGCTTCGCGGGCGTGGGCTGGGGCGCGCTGGGAACCGCGGCGGTCACGGTCTGCGCGGCGCTTGCGTGCTGCGTGTTCCTCGCAAAGCCGATGGGCGCCTATCGGCTGGGCGAAGCCTGCGCCGCCGGAATGGGCGTGAACATCCGGCGCTTCCGCCTCGCGCTGATCGGGATTTCCAGTCTGCTGTCGGCCTGTGTGACGGCCTTCGCGGGGCCGGTCTCCTTTGTCGGGATCGCCGTGCCGCAGCTCATGAAACGCCTCTTCGGGACGGCGAGGCCGCAGATCATGCTGCCCGCCTGTTTTCTGGGCGGAGCCGCCTTCTGCCTCGGCTGCGACCTGATCGCCCGCACGCTCTTCGCGCCGACGGAGCTTGCCATCGGCTCGGTGACGGCGGTGTTCGGCGCGCCGGTGGTGATCTGGACGCTGCTCCACCGCGGCGGGAGGGACAGCGCATGAACGGGATTTTGTATACGGACGGGCTCTCCGTCGGCTACGGAGACAAGACGGTGGTCTCCGACATCGCGCTCTCTGCCGCGCCGGGGCAGATCCTCTGCCTCATCGGACCGAACGGCGCGGGTAAATCCACCCTGCTCAAGACGCTGCTCCGCCTGCTTCCCCCGACGGCGGGCGCGGTATACCTGGAAGGGAAAGAGCTGCGGGCGTATTCCGAGCGCGAGCTTGCCAAACGCTCCGCCGCGATGCTGACCGGGCGGCCGGAGCCGGAGCTGATGAAAAGCGCGGAGGTCGTCGCCGCCGGGCGCTATCCCTATACGGGGCGGCTCGGGATCCTCTCCGAAGAGGATCGGCGCGTCGTGCGGGAGAGCATGGAAAAGGTCGGCGTGTCGGAGCTTGCCGACGCGGACTTCACCCATCTCAGCGACGGGCAGCGCCAGCGGGTGCTGCTGGCCCGGGCGCTGTGTCAGGAGCCGCGCCTGCTTATTCTGGACGAGCCGACCTCGTATCTCGATATCCGCCACAAGCTGGATTTTTTGCAGCTCCTGCGGGAGCTCGTGCGGGAGCGGCAGCTTGCCGCGGTCATGAGCATGCACGAGCTGGAGCTTGCCCAGCGCTTTGCGGATCGGCTACTGTGTATCCGCGGCGGGCGCGTCGACCGCTCGGGAAGCCCGGAGGAAATTTTTTCCGGCGGGTATATTAAACGGCTTTACGGTCTTGAGCGCGGCAGCTACGACGCCCTCGCCGGAACGGCGGAAGCCGGGCGCGTCGAGGGCGCGCCGCGCGTCTTTGTGATCGGCGGGGGCGGCAGCGGCGTCCCGGTCTACCGGCTTTTGCAGCGGCTGGGCATCCCCTTCGCGGCGGGCGTCCTGCCGGAGAACGATCTGGACACGCCGACCGCCCGGGCGCTGGCTGCGCAGATCATCACCGACCGGGCGAACGAGCCGGTGAGCGCTGAACGGGTGGACGAGGCACTGAAAGTCTTGCAGTCCTGCGAATATGCCGTCTGCACAACAGTGTTCGGCAGCGTCAACCGGGAAAACCGGCGATTGCTGGAATACGCCGAGGCGCACGGGATGCTGCGCGCTGTCGAAGATATGGAACGAGGCGGAAGCAAAATAGAATTATTCGCTTCCAAGCAGCAGCCCATGTAGGGGCCGACGCCCTCGGCGGCCCGCACGCGGAAATGCAAATAGTGAACAATGACGGGCGAATATGCACAGAAAAATGTGTGCGCCGGGCCGCCGAGGGCGTCGGCCCCTACGGCGAAACCGGTATTTTTACTTTGTTGCGGCTGTTTCTGCTATTTCGCTACAGGGCAGCCCCTTTTTCTTACACAAACGCGTATTTTCTCAGCCGCTCCATCGCCTCGACGAGGCGGGATTTCGGCAGGGCGAGGTTCATGCGGATCGTGTTCGGCATCATGAACGCCTCGCCGTCCTGCCAGATGACGCCGCAGCGTATGCCGCGCTTTTGCAGCTCTTTGATGTCGGTCCCATGCGCTGCGCACCAGTCGCCGCAGTCGAGGTAGAGCATATAGGTTCCCTGCGGGCGCATGACGGAGACGCCGGGGAAATGCTCCCGGATGAAGTTGCAGGCGTATGTAAGGTTCTCGTCGATGACCTGTATCATCTCGTCACACCAGTCGCCGCTGTCGCGGTATGCGCCGATGAGGGCGTGGACGGAGAGGATGTTCGGCTCGTTGTAATGGCTCAATACTCCGCGGTGCTGCACACGGTCGTGCAGACAGTCGTTGTAAATGACGTGGTAAGACCCCACCAGTCCCGCCAGGGAGAAGGTCTTGCTCGGCGCGTAGAGGGCGATCACGCGGTTTTTTGCGTCCTCCGAGACGCTCTGTGTGGGGATGTGCCGATAGCCGGGCATGATGATGTCTGACCAGATTTCGTCCGAAAACACCACGCAGTCGTTGGCCCTGTATACCTCCATGGCCTCCTCGATCTCCCGGCGTTCCCAGACTCTGCCGCAGGGATTGTGCGGGGAGCAGAACACGGCGAAGTGGATCTTGTGTTCTTTCAGCCTGCGATCCATATCCGCAAAATCCATGCGCCAGATCCCGTCGGCGCCGCGCACAAGGGGTGAATGGACCGCGACGCGGCCCGTGTCCTCAAAGGTATGGGTAAAGCCCACATAAGTCGGGGAATGAACCAGGATCTTCTCCCCCGGCGCGGTGAATGCCTGCAGAGCGGAGCTCAAACCGCCGAGCACGCCGTTTTCATAACCGATGTGTTTCGGCTCCAGCCCATCGACGCCGTTACGGGTTTTGTGCCAGTCGATAATGGCGCTGTAGTATTCCTTTGGCAGGGCAAAATACCCAAAGTTCGGCATCTCCATGCGCTTTCTGATCGCGTCCAGAATCGGCGGCGCGGCGGGAAAGGACATGTCCGCAACCCACATGGGAATCTCGTCAAAGCCCGGGTCGGGCTGCACGTCATCAAACGGTATAATATCTGCCGCCAGGCAGTCATGCCCCGCGCGGTCGAGGACGGTGGTGAAGTCGTAGTTCATCTTTTTTGTCTCTCCGATCAAAATATAATCCGTAGGGGTCGATCCCCAGATCGACCCGCTGATCCACGCACATCGGCGTGAAACGGCGGGCCGATGAGGGCATCGGCCCCTACGGGTTGCCGGCTTTAGTTCAAAAAGTCTCTCAGCTTCTTCGATCTGCTCGGGTGGCGGAGCTTGCGCAGGGCCTTGGCCTCGATCTGGCGGATGCGCTCACGCGTGACGTTGAACTCCTTGCCGACCTCCTCCAGTGTACGGGTGCGGCCGTCGACGATGCCGAAGCGCAGCTCCAGCACCTTTTTCTCACGCGGGGCGAGGGTGTCCAGCACCTCTTCCAGCTGCTCGCGCAGGAGGGAGAAGGATGCGGCCTCAGAGGGTTCGGACGCGTCCTCGTCTGGGATGAAGTCGCCGAGGTGGGAATCCTCCTCCTCGCCGATAGGCGTCTCGAGGCTGACGGGCTCCTGGGCGATCTTCAGGATGTCGCGCACCTTGTCCACCGGCATGTCCATCTCCCTGGCGATCTCCTCGGCAGAGGGATCGTGCCCCAGCTCCTGAAGGAGCTGGCGGGAGACGCGGATGGTCTTGTTGATGGTTTCGACCATGTGGACAGGGATGCGGATGGTGCGGGCCTGGTCGGCGATGGCGCGGGTGATGGCCTGGCGGATCCACCAGGTCGCGTAGGTGGAGAACTTGTAGCCCTTGGTGTAGTCGAACTTCTCGACCGCC
>CADAPH010000096.1 GCA_902789745.1 Oscillospiraceae bacterium
GGGACACAAAAAAGAGGCCTTAAAGGCGCTTAAATCGCCACTAAATCCCCGCAAAGCCGCATGAAATCAGGCAAGCAATCTCGGGATTATCCCAGCCTTTGACGGCTTTATAATCCTCAACAAGAACGTCTTCGCCATCCCGACATTGGATGAAGTCCAAGCTGCCGGGTAAGCGATTGCTGTTCTGAATACCGAGGGCTTTGAGCTTATCTGAGGGAAGGCTGGCATAATCTGAATATGCCTCTTCAAAAGAATCGAAGAAATGCAACTCCAGGCTACCGATAACCTGCAAATCCGGGCTGACATAGAAACGTGCGATAAAGCTTTGCGGCTTGGGATCGTCTATGATTTGCAGATACTCGTCATTGAGCGGGTTGTCGGCGACCATCCTCCCTGTCACCGATTTGGATAGAAGATAATGTTGTAGGCGGCACATTCCTCAGAAAAGGGATTATTGTATTCATGGGGAACGTCTGCGCGAAAACGGATCGCTTCGTTCTTCCGAATGACGACCTCGCTGCCGTTGATGATAAGCTGCAGTTCCCCTGACAGGACCATAAGATATTCCTCTACTCCGTCGCTGTGTTTTTCCGAAGCATGATGACATTCAGGATCAAACGCAAGGAAAAACATCTCCATGCTTCGGATCGGATCAAACGGGAATATGGTATAGGCCCGCATCCTCCCGCTATCCTCGGTAACGGGCGTTTCATCGTAAATCTTAATGGTCGTGTATTCAGGCTGCTTTTCCTGCAAAAAAGTTGAAAGCGGCGTCTTCAGCCAGGTTGCGATTTTCCATAGTGTCGTAATGGTCGGAATGGATTGCCCCCGCTCAATTTGTCCCAGCATGGGCTTGCTCACGCCAGTGGCCTTTGCTGCATCATCCAGACTGAGATTCAGGTTCGTCCGAACCTCTCTCAGATGTTCACCTATCATGGAAGCCGGCTCGTTCATTTTGCCACCTCCTGTATGTTATAACATACGATAGGCATAGTATAGCATGTTACTTTGAGAAAATCAAGGATTCTGCTCTTTAATTCTCTTTGATTTCATAAAAATGCTCTGCGCATCAGCTCACGAAAAATGCGCACCACTCCACACGGTAGGGGTAGCCGTACCACTCGCAGTATTTCAGGCCGCCCTCGTTGCCGAGCTGCGTCTGTGCCACGGCCAGCTTGTCGTTCCATGTGGCGATGGCTCCTCAAAGTTTCTTACGACCCAGTTATCACTTATGGTTTACACCTCTTTCATGAATGTAATTACAGCGTATTGACATGCTGCTTCTGGGGGAATATAATGTCAGCAAGGAGTTGATGAACATGGATCAAAGCATTAACGTCGTAACAGCCCCCAAGACGGCCACCTTTCAGATGCGGATCAATCCCGAAGTGAAGCGTCGCGTGGAAGCCGTCTATGCCAGCCAAGGTTTATCCTTTACCGATGCTGTCAATATCTTCATCCAACAATCTCTCAATGACAAAGGTCTGCCGTTTCTCGCTTCTCCCGAAAACTCTGCATTTATGAAAGCCAAGGCAATGCGCCGCCTTTTGGACGAGGCTCAAAAGGGTTGGGATTCTGCGGAAAAGGAAGCTTGGCTGTCGCTCGACGAGGTATCGGCACAGCTCGGGGTGGAGGATGAATAAGGTTTTCATTTCCCCGGAAGCTGCGAGAGACTTATCGCAGATCAAGCAGTATATTTCCACAGAGCTGAAGAACCGCAGCGCCGCTAACAGGATTGTGGGAAACATTTTGAAAGATCTGCGTGCGCTGGGACGCTACCCGGAGCAAGGGCCGTCCGTTGAAGCGCTGACAGGGTTTCAGACGAAGCTGCGTATGTTCCTGTGCGGGAAACATGTTGCTCTGTACAAAATTGAGAATGAATCTGTATTTGTTGCCAGAATCATAGATGCGCGTCAGGACTATCTTCGCGTCTTGTTTGGCGACGATTATCTGGAATGAGGTAATGCGTTTCGCCGTGAAACGCATTACCCTTTTTCTTTTATACCGCGCCGATGGCGGCGAGGATTTCCGTCCGCAAAGGCGGTCACGTTGAGTATGACGATGCAGACGGCAAGTATACTCCAGATGGAAAACAGGATTTTCATACGCTTGGTACACTCTTTCTGCATGACATTTTTCGGTAGCTTCTGCTTCGTGAAGCGCCCGTACGCAGCAGAGCAAGGAAAAACAATACTCCCAATATACAAGCGTCCCCGTCCGCGCTCAATTCAATCGCGGACGGGGATGTTAACAGTCATGAGTATTTTACAGGGGAGAGACTTCACACCTTGTCCGGCACGGTGATGGTGACGGTCGTGCCGCCGGCGTCGCCCGAGCGGATGGTCATGAGCTCCAGGCGCTCGCGGATATTGGTCAGGGCGATGTGCGGCTCGTCGTCATCCGCGGGCGTATAGCCGGGGCCGTTGTCCGTAACGGTGATCTCGCTGCCCGTGTCCGTCTTCCGGGTGCGGACGGTGATCTCCAGCGGCCCGAGACTTGGATCGAGGCCGTGCTTGACGGCGTTTTCCACGACGGGCTGCAGCGTCAGCGGCGGGATGCGGAAGCGCGTGTGCGGCGTGTCGAAGGTCACCGACAGCTTTTTCTCGTAGCGCGCCTTCTCCACTGCGAGATAGGCCCGCGCATGCTCCAGCTCCTCGGAAAACAGGATGCTGTCCTCCTTGGCGATGGCGGTGAAATTCTGCCGCAGATAGCTGGAAAAGTCCAGAACGACCTGCTGTGCCTTTTCCGGGTCCTGCTTGCAGAGGTAGTAGATGCTCAGCAGGGTGTTGTAGATGAAGTGGGGCCGCATCTGCAAGACCAGGATGCTGGAGCGCTGATGGGCGATCATTTTTTCCTGCCGGACCGTGCGCTCTACCTGATCGGTGAGGACGAACACATACAGGAACAGGGCCGCGACGGTGGTGAAGAACACGATCGTGTACAGACCGTAGAACAGAAGCTGGATCAGCATGCCGACCAGAGGCAGCACGATATAGATGAGGAAAGCGGAAAACTGCCTGCGGGAAAGCCTGCCGCGTCTGCGGAGGACGGCAATGAAAAGCGTCACCATGCTCAGGATCGGCGGCGCCAGCAGCAGCGGATACCAGGGCCCGCGGTGATAGACGCAGTCCGGGGTGTAGTAATAGATGAACCCGGTAAACAGCGTGGTGCCCAGCAGCACGGCATAGACCGCGAACAGGGCGCAGATCAGACGCAGGACCCGGCTTTTTCTCAAGTTCTCCCCGGTACAGTGCAGAAGATTGACCGTCAGTTGGGGAACGAGAGACCCCGAAAACAGCGATGCGAAAAAAAGTGTGATCGTCGGCGGCAGCAGGAAAGGAGTGCCCCGCATTTCCGAGAGGACCGCCAAAAAATCCGAGGAATTATAGAGCAGCAGGGCGGTGAACATGACGCCGAAAAAGCGGCGCGACCAGCGGTCCATGCTGCGGTTCATCACGACGGAGAGCACGCCGATGCTCATCAGCATCAGCGCCGCCGTATCGACGGAGAAATTGGCGATTTCTATCCAGTTACTCACAGTCGGCGACCCCTCCCACCGGCATGCTGTGCCGCAGCCGCGCCAGCTGCTTCCTGAATGCCTCCGCCGTCAGCGGCTTCATGAGAAAGCCGCAGGCGCCGGTCTCCCATGCGTCGAAGGAGTAGTCCCGATACCCGGTCAGAAAGACCACGTTGGTACTGGGATTGATCTTCAACAGCTCACGGCAGAGATCAAGGCCGCTGACCCTGCCCATCTCGATATCCAGAAAGGCCAGGGCGATCTGCTTGCGCCGTGCGTATTCCAAAGCATCCCCGGGATTGGTAAAGCCGACGAGCGCGGCGTTCGGCAGGACCTCCTCCAATATGGGCAGCCCGCCCTTGAGAATGATCTCCTCATCGTCCACCAGAATAACGTTGGGCGCCTCCTCGCTCTCCGCGACGGCGCTGAACAGAATGTTGGCGTCTATGCTGAGGATCCCGGCCAGCCGGTGGATCATGGCGGCGTCCGGGAGCCGGGTACCGGCCTCCCATTTCGAGACGGTCGAGCGGTTTACGAAGATCTTGTCCGCAAGCTGCTGCTGCGAATAACCCTTCTCGCTGCGAAAGCGTCGCAGCATCTCGGCAAAGAACTGAGTCATGTTCTGCGGATCTCCTTCTATTAGCAGATTTCTCAATCGTACAATTATCCATTTATATCATACTCACTCACCGCATTTTTCTCAAGCGTACAGCTTGAAAAAGATGTGGCATTCCGTCACACTCCCTTGAAAGGTCCTGCGCTCTCTGTTAACATAAAAACCGGAACCATCTGAAAACGCCTGAACACAGTACAGGATATGCGCTGTTCATATGAAATCGAAAGGAGAAAAAACATGTCGGAAAAAGAAAACCTCAAAGATCAGGAGCTTGAAAACGTAAGCGGCGGTGAGTACCGCATGGTCAACACCGGGGATTACAGAAATGCCGCCATCCGGAGCGCACCCGGTCTGAGCACCCCCATCATCGGCTCGCTGCCGAACGGCACGTACTGCAATACCACCGGCAGATTCACGCGCGTGGACGGCCGCAACTGGGCGGAGATCAACGCCCCGATGTGGGGCTGGATCAAAGGCAGCATCCTCGGATACGAATGGTGAGCTGTCATTTGCAGATGCGTTAAAATCAAACCGGCCTTCGGCATTGAAGCCGAGGGCCGGTTTTCCGCGCGCTCAGATCAGGTTGAGGAACAGGAGAACGGTAAAGCTGTTAATGATATCCAGGAACATGCCGCCCATGATCGGGATCACCAGAAACGCGGTATAGGAAGGCGGCCGGCGAAACGTGACCGCCTGCATATTGGACAGCGCGTTCGGCGTCGCGCCCATCCCGAAGCCGCACACGCCCGAGGTCATCACGGCCGCGTCGTAATCTTTCCCGAGGAAGGGAAAGACGATGAAGCGCGCAAAAAGGACCATGAAAAGCGTTTGCGCCGCCAGAAGAACGGTCAACGGAAGCGCCAGCGCAAACAGCTGCCATATCTTCAGGCTGATCAGGGCCATGCCCAGAAACAGCTCAAGCATAATGCTGCTGATATCCTCGATCTCACGGGTAAAGCACTCGCGCTTTCCCGTGAAGGAGCCGATGTTGCCGATGGCGCAGCCGACGAGCATCGGGCCGATGTACTGCGGAAAGACCATCCCGGTCCTGGACAGGAGCCCGGTAAGCGCAGTCCCGATACCGGCGGCGACTGCAAGCTGAAAAGCCGCCCGCGCATAGCTGACAAGCTGCCCCTGCTTCTCCTTCTTTTCGTCCCGACTCCGCGGATTTTCTTTCGCGGTCTTGATGAGATCCTTTTTCACGATCAGGCTGTTCGCAATCGGACCGCCGATGAGAGAACCGGCGATCAGGCCGAAGGTCGCGGAGGCTGTGCAGAAGGTAAAGGCGCCCGACATGCCGCGCGCCTCCAGCAGAGGGGCGAAGGCCGCAGAGGTGCCGTGCCCGCCGAGGATCGCAACAGAGCCCGCGCACATGCCGACAAGCGGGCTCTGTCTCATCAGCACGGCAAGCCCCACGGACAGAGCGTTCTGTGAAAAAGCGATCACGGCGACCAGCACGATCATTTTCACAAGCACCCGGCCGCCGGTCTTCAGGAGCCTCAGATCCGCGTGAAAGCCGACGGTGGTAAAGAAAAACACCATGCACACGTCCTTCAGGGTGTCCGTAAAGACGATCTCCACGATCCCCGCCATATACAGGATGCAGCTCAAGACGGAGAAAACTGTCCCGCCGATCACGGGCACGGGGATGCAGAACTTTTCCAGGAAGGCCGCTCTTCTCTTGATAAACTGTCCCAGATACAGCGCCGCTACCGCAACGGCCATCGTCTGGTACATGTCCAGCGTGATGCGTGTCATTTTCTCACCGCCCTGCACTCGCTTCGTTCTTTTTGGAAAGTATAGCACGATTTCCGCCCGCGTTCAAATAGGAAAGCAGAAAGACCTGTCCCCGACGCTTAAGCCGGGGACAGGTCTTTTCAACAAAGGGGTGGCATTCTGTCACGTCCTCTGGAAAACAGAGGACTGTTCCGTTAAAATAAAATGAAAAAATGTACATGTCGGGGGGGCAGTGCCATGGTGACGGTGAGCGTGGTGATCCTGTGCGCTGCTGTGGTGCTGGCGCTGATCCTGAATCTCGCCCTCAAGCCCGCCTATCAGGCGAAGCTGACGGTGTGCTGCCTGGTTTTCTCCTTTGTTGCCGGCCTGTGCTTCTACGGCGCGGGCCTGTGGGAGCTGACGCACGATCTGCCGCTGACGCTGCTGCGCACGTCGTTTATCGTCTTCCGCATGTTCATCGGCGTCAACGAGCTGGGCACGATCGCCTCCACAAGGCTCGTCTCCACCCGGGCGGGCTTGCTCTGCTTCTGGCTGGCGCACCTGCTGGCCTACTACTGCTTCGCCAGCGCAGCCATGAACACGCTCGGGGCGGGGCTGCTGCGCGCGATTCGCTTCTTCCTGTCGAGAAGGGGCGATCTGACGCTGATCTACGGCATCAACGAGGACAGCACCGCCCTAGGGGAGGAGTGCCGCGCCGCGGGCGAGACGGTGGTCTTCGTGGCGGAGAACCCCTCCTCGGAGACGGTCGCCACGCTCAACAGCACGGGCATGGCCGTGCTCACCAGCCCCGAGGCCAACGCGGCGGAGCAGAAGGGCCTGCGCTGGCTGCACCTCGGCAGGCGAAAGCTCACAGTCTACGCGCTGGATGCGGAGGACGACAAGAACCTGTATTTTGCCCTGCGCCTGAGGGACACGCTGGAAAAGGCGGGCGTCCCGGCGGAGAACACCCGCGTCACCCTGCCCGGGGTCGAGGATATCATCGGCTCGATGCTGCAGGTCTCCGAGACGCAGTACGGCTTCGGCTATGTGAACGTCTTCGACAGGAGCACGCTGGCTGCCCGCGCCGTGATCCGCATCGCGCCGCCGTGGGACTACGTCAGCTTCGACGCCGACGGCAGGGCGACGGAGGATTTCGAGTGCGTGATCGCGGGCTTCGGCTCGCACGGGCAGGCGGTGTTCCGGCAGCTGGTGATGAACGCGCAGTTTGCCGGGGCGAGCTTCCGGGCCGCGATCTTTTCCCCGAACTTCGACAGCGAGTCCGGCTCCCTCGTGACCAACTGCCCCGAGCTCATGCGGCAGTATGCGGTGGAGGTCCGCCGGGACGACGCCCGCAGCGCGGCGTTTTACCGCTATATCGACAGCCGCCTCTCCACGCTCAAGCTGATCGTGATCGCGACCGGGAATGAGGCGCGCAACCGGGAGATTTCGGACGATCTGATGCTGTATCTCAAGCGCTGCGCGGCGGAGAACATCTGCGTGGTGCGCTGCGGCGAGAAGGGCGCGCGCTATCAGGAGCGTATCGGCAGCCCCATTTTGACGGAGAACATCTACACGCGCGCCTATCTCTCGGCGGAGGACGCCGACAGAAGCGCGATCCTGCTCAACGCCCACTATGACGGCTCCGCGCGCAGCGACTGGGACAAGTGGGTCGCCTGCGACAGCTTCGGCAAGATGTCCTCGCGCGCCTCGGCGGATTCCGTGCCCGCCTTTGTCCGCGCCTGCGGCTGTACCCGGGAGCAGCTCATCGCCGGCAGCTGGCAGCCCAGCGAGAAAATGCTCAACAAC
Organism: Oscillospiraceae bacterium; assembly: GCA_902789745.1. Taxonomy (GTDB): domain Bacteria; phylum Bacillota; class Clostridia; order Oscillospirales; family Oscillospiraceae; genus Limivicinus. The sequence continues at coordinate 7,656 of CADAPH010000096.1, forward strand.
CTCGCGGAGATGGAGCATCTGCGCTGGAACGCCTTCCACTTCGCGATGGGCTACCGCCCGATGAGCGAGGAGGAGTTCGGCGCCAACGCCGAGCGCTGGCGAAAATGCCGGGAGGCGGGAGAGCCCGCCGGGTTTCGGATCACGAAAAACAGCCAGGCGCGCACCCACGCCTGCCTGGTGAGCTGGGAAGAGCTGGACGCGCTCTCCGAACGCGTGAGCGCGATCACCGGCAGCTGGATCAACTATCGGCAAAACGACGTCAACAACATCCTGTCCCTGCCGGAGGTCCTGCGGGCCGAGGCCGGACAGAAGAAATAACAGCAGGCAGCAGAGGGGGTGACGCCATATGGAACAAACACAGATCGTTTCCCCTTCGGACAAGGGCTATACCTACTTTGCCTTCATCAGTTACAAGAGCGAGGATGAGAAATGGGCCCGCTGGCTCAAGAACCAGCTCCAGCGCTACCGCCTGCCCATCCGGGCGCGCAGGCGGGGCAGCGACGTACCCGAGCGCTGCAGCCCCGTCTTTCTCGACAAGACCAACCTGACGCCGGGCGTGCTGGACGAGAGCCTGCGCAGCGAGTTGGCGGAGTCCCGCTTCCTCATCGTGATCTGCTCCCGCAGCGCCCGTGCAAAGTCGGACTATCTGAATATGGAGCTGGGCTTCTTCCTCGACAACGGGGGCAGTCCCGAGCGCATCATCCCCTTTATCGTGGACGAGAGCCGTGATCCGGTTGCGGAATGCTTCCCCACCGCCCTGGCGGAGCTTTGCAGGGAGAAGGTCATCGTCGGCGTCAATGTCCACGACGCCGGGAAGAAGGCCGCGCTGTTGAAGGTGATCGCCGCCATGTGCTCGCTCAAGCTGGAGGAGCTGGACAGCGACGACAAACGCCGCGCAAGGAAAATGCGCATCGCCGGGATCGCGCTTGCGGTCCTGCTGCTGGCCGCCGCGATCGTCGGCGCGGACTACTTCCGGGTCAAGACGGATTACTATGTGGACTATACGGAGGTCTGGGGCGTCCCGGTGGGGATCGGGAAGCTGACAAAGGCCGAGGCGCAGTCCATGTCCGCTCACTATGCGATCAAACGCAGCCGCGGGAAGGTCATCGAGCTGCGGCACGAGAACGCCTACGGGGAGCTGAAAAGCCAGGACGATTACAACAGCTTCGGCGTGTCCAACAGACCGGTCGGCGCGCTCTACACCTACATCGGGGACAGACTGGACAGCGTGACGCATCTGGACGCGAGCGGGCAGCCGATCCTCCAGGGCGACTATCTGGATAAATATACCGTGGACCTGCAGGTCCCGACCGGGGAGGGCGAGAACACCCGCGCCTTCTCTCTGGACGCGGGCTCCTTCCGGCAGACGGCGGGGGCGCTGTCCTACACCAACATCGACCGCTTCCTCCTGAGCTACGACGAAGCCGGCCACAACACAGCCATCCGCTACTCCTCCGGCTCCCGCAACGACGCGGCGGCCGACGCGGAGGGGGTCGGCGGCATGCTCTTCGAGCTTGACGCTCTGGGCCGCTGTGTGCGGGCCTTCACCCTCGGCTATGTCGGCCGCGGCAGCAACGCCGAGAGCATGGAGGACTATGCGATCCTCACCGCGCGAGACGGCGTCGCGGGCATCGCGTTTGCCTACAACGACAGCTTCGATCTGAGCGAGGCGCAGTACATCGGCCCGGACGGCGAGGCCGTGACCGGCAGCGAGGGCTGGAGCCGCTGCGTGATGGAATTCCGGGACCACAACATGGTCAGGCGCAGCTATTACGCCGCCGACGGCGCGCCGACCCTGAACAGCTATGGCTATGCCGCCGAGGAGAAGGAATATGACTCCCGCGGCAATCCCGTCCGGCTCCGCTATCTGGACGCCGACGGCGCGCCGACCTGCGGCCTGCTCGGCTTCGCGGGCTGGCGCGCAGAATACGACGAACTGGGGAACCAGTGCAGGCGCAGCTATTACGGCGCGGACGGCGAGGGCGTGCTCACCCCGTCCGGCTATGCGGAGACCGTCATCAGCTATCAGGGCAGGAACCTCATCCGCCAGGAATACCGCGGCCTGAACGGCGAGGCGGTCCTGACGGCGGGAGGCTACGCCGCCGTGGAGTACGAGTACGACGAGCACAGGATCACCGCCATGCGCTATTACGGCGCGGACGGCGAGAGCGTCATGATGGCCATGGGCGCCGAGCAGCGGATCGAGTACACGCGCGGCGGGAAAATCAGGCGGATATCCTGCTTCGGCACGGACGGCGCGCCTGCCCTGAACGCGCGGGGCTACGCGATCGAGGAGCGGGAGTACGACAAGTACGGCAACTGCATCTATATCCGCTATCTCGACCCGGCGGGAAAAGCGGTCCTCTGCGCGGACGGCTATGCCGCCCTCGAGTCGCTGTACGACGAGCAGGGGCGCGAGCTTAAGCGCACGTACCTCGGCCTTGACGGCGAGGCCGTCGTCGGCCCCGAGGGCTACGCGATCCGGGAGACCGAGCTCGACGCGGACGGCCGCGCGATCGGCTACCGCCTCTACGACGCCGAACACAACGCCGTCGACAACGCGGCATAAGAACGTTTGATAAAGAGCAGAAAACTCTTTTCAAATAAAAAACATGGAAAGGAAAACAAAAGCATGAAGAGAATACTTGCAATCGCAGTCCTTCTGGCGCTGATGCTTTCGCTGTGCGCCTGCGGCAGCACCGCGGCGCCCGCTGCGAGCGAGGCCCCCGCCCCTGCGGCGACCGAGGCCCCCGCCCCCGCGGCGACCGAAGCGCCCGCCCCCGCGGAGGCGCCCGAGGACTCCCCCAACGCGGGGATCGGCGAACAGATCACCTTCCTTGCGGCCCGCTTCGGCGACCTGAGGCAGAACGACGAGGGCAGCATCTGGTACTACGCCGTCACCGACCTTGACCATAACGGCCGCCTTGAGCTGCTGGCGAACACGAAGAACGGGACCGGCGCCGC
>CADAPH010000097.1 GCA_902789745.1 Oscillospiraceae bacterium
TTTTTTCGGAAGCTGCCGATGCAACTTTCATGAAACCATTTTACGAATAAGCACCCCATCTGTCAAGATTTTTTTAGTATTATTTACCACTTCGTTGATAATAACGAAAAATAAAGAAAAAATTTGTGCAATATGATGGCAGGTAGGATTACGTTAACTAAAGTAAGTTTTTAAAAGTTGCCTCTGCGTTATTGACAGAAACCGAAATTCTGGTAAGATAAAGAAAAAGACTTACAGGTGGAGAGGTGAGTACCTTGCAGAACGAAGTATATCGGCAGGCGGCTCTGCCGGTCAGGAACCGGATCTACCGTTATATATATGAAGAGAAAGGCTTCTGCTCACGGCAGGCGGTGGCAAACGCCTGCGGCATCAGCATGCCGACACTGTATCAGAACCTCTCCGACCTGATGGAGGAGGGGCTGGTCTGCTCCTCCGGAGAGGAACAGTCCACCGGCGGGCGCAAGGCTCAGGGGCTGGATATCGTGCCGGACGCGCGCATCTCAGTGGGGATCGCCGTGTCAGAGCATCACCTGCGCCTGATCGCGATGGATCTCCGTTTGCGGGAGATTGCTTATCGGATACTACCCTTTAACCTGGTTGAAGAACTCTCCAAGCCTGATTCCGTAGCCCTCGCCTTTACCCTGGAGGAGTTTCTAAATGAAAACCAGATCGACCGGGACAGGCTCCTCGGCGTCGGCATCACGATCCCGGGGCTGATCAGCAAGGATCGGAGCAGCATCTTCAACGCCCCTACCATGAATCTGAAGAACATAAAAATGGAGGCGCTGATCCGGGGGATCCCTTATCCGGTCTATGTGGACAACGACGCCTCCGCCAGCGGCCATGCGGAATGTTTTCTGCGCGGGGAAAAGGAGAATCTGGCCTATCTGTCTTTGGAATACGGTGTGGGCGGCGCCGTCGTGATCGCGGGAGAGCCTTATATCGGCGACGACGCAAAGAGCGGCGAGTTCGGTCACCTCTGCATCGAGCCGGGCGGCCTTCCGTGCACCTGCGGCATGCGCGGCTGCCTGGAACCTTACATCTCACCGCGCCGGATCGAGACCGCCTTCGACGTATCGCTGGAGGATTTTTTCCGGGGCGTGGAGCAGCATAACCCGGAGTATGAGGCGCTGTTGTACGACATTCTTCGCCACCTTGCCATCGGGATCAACAACATTCACATGACACTCGACTGCACGGTGGTGCTGGGCGGCTTCCTGTCCGAATATCTTGCGCCGTACCTGCCGGTCCTGCGCCGTTATGTCGCCGCGGGCAATCCCTTCGAGGAAGACGCGGAATTCGTACAGTTCAGCTCCCTGCGCCGTCATATCACGCCGCTCGGCGCTGCTTTATACTTTATCCGTGAATTTGTCAACGGCGTGTAATGAGAACGGCCCGTCAGCGCAGTATAAACAGACACCGCGTCCCATATGCCGGGACGCGGTGCTTTACCATATATTAAGGAATCTGACAGAATGATTCGGCCCGCAGCCTCAACTGCTCTCCTTCTCGTTCAGAATCCACGGCACAAGCTCCGAAGAGCAGGGCTCCCCACGCAGATGGCGGAAGAGAAGCTCGGCAGCCTGGCGGCCGACATTGTGCTGTCCGTGGGAGAGAGAGGTGATGCGGGGGGAGGACATTTCACTGTAGGGGCTGTTGTCGAAGCTGACGACGGCGACGTCGCCCGGAACGGAGAGACCAAGCTTCGTCAGGCTGGAAACCAGGCGCGCCGCGATCTCATCGTTGTAGCAGACCACAGCGCTGCAGGAGGCGACGAACTCCGCCGCCCAGGCCGCATCGAACCCATCGCGCAGAAAGCGGTCCTTCTGTTCGGTGCCGTACCAGAGGATGTTCTTGTCCTCCAGAGGCAGGCCAAGCTCCTGCATGGCGTCGAGGTAGCCGACAAAGCGCTGACGCCCCTGAAGGTCATCGTACTTGAAAATCCCGGCGATTTTCCGATGCCCTTTCTGATATAAATATTCAACCAGCATCCGACCGCCGGCCTCGTTGTCGTCCAGAACGGAAAGCGTGTCGGGAAGCTGCTCGTAATTGCAGTGCATAAAGACGAGGGGAATGCCCTTCTCCAGAAATTGGTGATAGAGCTTGATGTTGGGGTTGGGCAGGCCGGTCTTCGTTCCTTCGACCAATATGCCGTCGAGCTGGTCCATCCCCAGCAGGGTCAGGAGGATGCGCCGCTCGCTGGTGAACTGATTCTGTGTGGCAAAGAGCAGGGGGGCGCTGTTGTTCTCCGAGCATACTGCCTCAATCTCGCGCAGGATGCTGGGGAAAATGTAGTCGCTGATATAGGTCGTGACCACAGCGATGGAGAGACGCCGGCCTGCTGCAGGCTCCTTTCGCTCACGGATATGAGAACCGCTGCCCTGCCTGCGGTCGATCAGCCGCTCTGTCTCCAGCAGGGAGAGAGCCTGGCGCACAGTCTGGCGGCTCACCTGAAACTGGGCGCAGAGCGCCTGCTCCGTGGGCAGTGTTTTCTGGTACGTTCCGTCCAGAATACCGCTGCGGAGAACTTCCGCTACCATTTGATATTTTGGATTCATAAGCGGGCTCCTGTCTCCGGACAGCGCTTCCGCCCGGGAACTCGTCATGATTTCCCAACACCACATACGCCGCTGACAAATTTGTCGAAGCGCACGGAATCGTCTGTACGATCCATTAGGAAGTATACCCGAATTGCGTACAATGTTCAATACAAATCTTCCCATCCCCGGCGAATGCTTACGGCTTTTCCATCCCGTTTCAGCCCGGATTATGCAAAGCAACGAAAAAAAGGGCGAGCCTTACGGGGCAAAAAATGTTCCGAAAAAATGAAGTTTTTTACAATTGGAAACAGAAACCGCCAATTTGTCCTTAATCGTTTAAGGAACGGGGAAAAATTGTATTGTGAAAGGGGGAGAAACTTACGCATTGTGCGTACAACTATTGATTTTTTAAATAAAAGGCGCTATCATGTTAATCGAGGATCCGAGCTTAATCGGAAAAACAAAAATCTTTAGGAAAGAGGTAAAGACCATGAAAAAGATCCTTGCGCTCGCAATCGTTCTGGTTATGATCGCTTCCCTGAGCGTTGCCGCTTACGCGGATGACGTTAAGGTTGCTTTCTCCCAGATCGGTCAGGAATCCGACTGGCGTACCGCCAACACCGACAGCATCAAAGGCACGATCGAGGCTCACGACGGCTGGACGCTCATCTATGATGACGCTCAGCAGAAGCAGGAGAACCAGATCAAGGCTCTGCGCAACTTCATCACCCAGGGCGTTGACTACATCCTCTTCACCGGCGTTGTTGAGACCGGCTGGGACGAGGTCCTTGCTGAGGTCAACGAGGCTGAGATCCCCCTGATCCTGATCGACCGTATGCCCGACTGCGCGGACAAGATCGACTACGTCGCTGCTTTCGGCGGTGACTTCGTCGAAGAGGGCCGCCGTCAGGTCGCCTGGGCCGGCGAGTATCTCAAGAGCATCGGCCGCGGCGATGAGGAAGTCTGCGTCGCCATTATGGAAGGCACCACCGGTTCCGGCGCTCAGGTCGGCCGTACCGAGGGCAACCTGGCCGCTCTGAAGGAGTACCCCAACATGAAGCTGGTTGCTCAGCAGTCCGGCAACTTCACCCGTACCGAGGGCCAGGCCGTCATGGAAGCTTGGCTGAAGTCCGTTGACAAGATCGACGTCCTGATCGTCCAGAACGACGATATGGGTCTCGGCGCCATCGATGCCATCAAGGCTGCCGGCCTTGTTCCCGGCAAGGACATCATCATTGTCGGCTGCGACTCCGTCAAGGCCGCGTTCGAAGCCATCGTCGCCGGTGAGATGAACGCCACCATCGAGTGCACCCCGCTCTACGGCCCCTTCGTTGAGAAGACCATCGAGGATCTCGAGGCCGGCAAGACCTTTGAGAAGACCATCCTCCACCCCGAAGAGGGCGTGTATGACTGCGTCGGCGGCATCGACCTCGGCACTGTCACCTCTGTCCTCGCTGCCGACGTGATCGACAGCCGCGTGTATTAATATCGCAATATCCAATAACGCATCATCCTGAATTTTTGGGGCTGGCGCTCAGCCGGCCCCATTTTTCAAGGGCGGACGGCGCCTAGCCTTCCGCCCTTGCTTCGTAAGGAGGAATTCGATTGCCGGAGCATAGCTTACTTGAAATGAAAGGCATTGAGATTCAGTTCCCCGGCGTGAAAGCCCTTAATGGAGTTGACTTTTCATTAAATGCGGGGGAAATCCACGCGCTGCTCGGAGAAAACGGAGCAGGGAAAAGCACGCTGGTAAAATGCCTGACGGGCGTCCATCACATGGACGCCGGTACCATTCTTTTTGACGGAAAAGAGATCAGACCGACGAGCCCGCAGGATGCATATACCATGGGTATTTCGACGGTCTACCAGGAGATCAACCTGTGCCCGAACCTGACGGTGGCGGAAAACATTTTCGTCGGGCGTCAGCCGATGAAGCACGGTACGATCGACTGGAAAGAAATCAATAAGAGAGCCCGAGAGCTGATGTCAAGATTCCATATGGATATTGACGTGACGCGCCCATTAAATAATTACTCCACCGCAATTCAGCAAATGGTCTCGATTGCACGCGCGGTCGATATCGATGCGAAGGTCCTGATCCTGGACGAGCCGACCTCATCTCTGGATGACAACGAGGTCAAGCTCCTGTTTGATGTTATGAACGAGCTGAAGGCAGAAGGCATGGGGATCATTTTCATCACGCACTTTCTGGATCAGGTGTTCGCTGTCTGCGACAGGCTGACGATCCTGCGAAACGGAAATCTTGTCGGTACATTTGGCATTCAGGACATTACAAAGCTTGAGCTTGTCACCATGATGATTGGCAAGGATATGGATGTAATCTTCAACCTCAAACGCGCAGAGGTTGCTCCGGATGCGCCCGAAATGCTCGGCGCCAAGGATCTCGGCGCCCCGGGCCAGATCCAGCATGTGAACCTCTCTCTCAGGAAAGGCGAGCTCATGGGCTTTGCGGGACTTCTCGGCAGCGGACGTACGGAGACGGCCGAACTGATTTTCGGCGCGGTTCCCGCGACGGATGGAATTGAGGTCGTCAACGGCAAGCCGGTTTCCATCAAGAAGCCGATCGACGCGATCAATGCCAAACTGGCCTTCTGCCCGGAGGACAGAAAGCGGGACGGCATCATCGGGGATTTGTCCATCCGGGAGAACATCGCACTGGCCCTGCAGGCACGGCGAGGCTTCCTGCATCCGATCTCCATGCAGGAGCAGAACGAGATGGCAAACAAGTATATCAAGATGCTTTCAATCGCCACACCGAACGCGGAGAAGAAGATCGGCGAACTGTCCGGCGGTAATCAGCAAAAGGTCATCCTGGCCCGCTGGATGGCGACGCAGCCTGATCTGCTGATCCTCGATGAGCCGACGCGCGGCATCGATATCGGCGCAAAGGCCGAGATCCAGCGTCTGATGCTTGAGATGTGCGGTGAGGGTGTTTCGGTCATCTTCATCAGCTCAGAGTTGGACGAAATCATCCGCTGCTCAAACCGCATTGTCGTTATGCGCGACGGTAAGCAGGTCGGCGTGGTGAACGGAGAAGGCTGCACACAGCAGACACTTCTCAATATCATTGCCAACGGAATGCAGGAGGACGCGACAGCATGAAAAAGAAACAGTTCAATTTATCGGGAATCATGCAGTCCAAGATCACCTGGGCGGTTGTGGCTGAGCTGCTGATTCTGTTGGTATGCTTTATTATCCGGCCGGACTTCTTTTCCATCAAGTACCAGCCGGCGACCGGTATGCTCTACGGAAGCCTGATCGATATTCTCAACCGCTCTGCGGAGATCACGATCATCTCCATGGGGATGACGCTTGTCATTGCCCTGGGCGGTACGGATCTCTCAGTCGGCTCCCTTGTAGCGCTCAGCGGCGCACTGGCGCTGAAGTTTCTGCGCTGGGACGTGCTGATCTACAACACCCCCGGCGATTACACGGTCAAGCCCTTTATTCTTGTCATTCTGGTTCCGCTTGCAGTCTGCACGCTTTTGGGCCTCTTTAACGGCTTTATGATCTCCCGGATCGGTATGCAGCCGATTATCGCAACCTTGATCCTGATGGTCTGCGGGCGCGGTTTTGCTCAGATCGTGACCAACGGCAAGCAATTTACTACGCTGTATTCCCCCTTCCGCGTGATTGGACAGGGAAGCTTTCTCCTCCTGCCGATGCCGATCATCATCACAATTGTGGTGGTGGCCGCGGTTGCATTATTCGTGCGAAAGACTGCATTCGGCACGATGGTGGAATCGGTCGGCATCAATCCGAGCGCCAGCCGTCTGAGCGGAATCGACTCCCACAGGATCATTATGATCGTCTTTGCGCTGACGGCCTTCCTCTCCGGCATTGCAGGACTCATCATGGCCAGCCGCGTTATGTCGAATGACTCCAATAACTTCGGCATCAACTTCGAGATGGACGCCATTCTTGCTGTCGTTATCGGCGGCACAAACATGGCAGGCGGCAAGTTCAGCCTTGCCGGTACGGTCATCGGGTCAATCATCATCCGAACCATCGTCACCTTCGTCTACTATTTCGGCATCGTCTCGGAGGCGACCATGGCCTTTAAGGCCATGATCATTATTCTGGTCATCGTGCTTCAGTCCGAGCCCGTACGCCAGAGAATGGCCAAGCTCGGAAAGAAGAAAGCGAGGGGAGGGATCGTGCATGCCTGAGAGAATTCCCGACAGACAGAAGAACTTCCTGGCTCGCCTCCTGAAACCTCAGTATATCATGGTATACGCCACCATTGGTATCTTTCTTCTTATCTATATTTATGGTGCGATCCGTTACGGCGATATCGGCTTTACGACGCTGCGTACCTTTGTCAACATGTTCAAGGACAATGCCTATTACGGCATTATGGCGGTCGGCATGACAATGGTGCTGATTACCGGCGGCATCGACTTGTCTGTCGCTTCGGTTGCCTGTCTCACGGGTATGATCGTGGCCTACGGGACCAGCGTCCTCGGCTATCATCCTGCAGTCTGCATGGTGGTTGCCATGGTGGTCGGTGTCGGGCTCGGCCTGCTGCAGGGCGCCGCGATCCACTTCCTGAACGTTCCGCCCTTTATTACGACACTGGCCGGCAATTTCCTTGCCAGGGGCGTATGCTCGCTGATCAGCCGGGAGTCGATTTCCATCTCCCACCCGATGATCGACGCACTCGCAGGTTGGAAATGGTACCTTAGAAAATATGTCGACGGAGAATGGGTAAAGATCAAACCCATCGCGTTTATCAATCTAAACCTGTTTGTCTTTTTGATTATGATCGCGATCGGCACCTTTATCCTCCACAAGACAAAGTTTGGCAGAAACATCTACGCAATCGGCGGCAATGAGCAGAGCGCGAAGCTGATGGGTCTCCCTGTCGGACGGACTAAGATCCTGGTATACGGCTTCAACGGCTTCTGCAGCGTCCTGGCCGGCCTGGCCTACCTGCTGGAGGTCAAGAGCGGCTGGAACCTTGCCCTCAACGGCGGCGAACTGGAAGCGATTTCCTGTGCGGTTATCGGCGGCACACTTCTGACCGGCGGCTACGGCTACATGATCGGCACACTGTTCGGTGTTCTGCTGAAGTCGGCTATTCCGGCGCTGATCACCTTCAACGGAACACTCCTCTCCTGGTGGGGAAAGATCGCGACCGGCGGCCTCCTTGCACTGTTCATCGTAATCCAACGTGTTGTTGTTACCGTGTCCGAGCGCAGGAAAGACGACAAGAAGAAAACAACGGCATAGCAAGCGGACAAGTACCGTACAAATTACAGGTTTTTACCCTCCCGAACAGTGCCTTCTGACGGCCACATCGCGGATTTGTACAATGCGACGAAAAAACGAGCTTTTTCAAAGCCTTGAAAAAGTTCGTTTTTTCTGATTGATACGTGCAAATCACCGCTTAATATTTGATTTGTATGTATAATGTTTGAGTTTTATTACAAATTTGTATTGTTTATGAGGGCGAAAATGGGTTTTTGTCAGTACAACTGTTGACTTTCATGACAAAAAACACTATGATAGACCCAGATGATCCGAATGCGTTCGGATAAAGCAGTATCGTATAATAATTGAAAGGAAGGAACACACATGAAAAAGATCCTGGCACTCGTTATCGTCCTGACCCTGATGTTCAGCTTGGCCGTTCCCGCGTTCGCAGCGGATGACAAAATCAAAATCGGCATCTCCATCTGGAGCTCCACCGACACCCTCGGCAGCGAATGCAAGCGCATGATCGACGCGGCGGCGGAAGCCCTCGGCGTTGAGACCCAGTGGGTCGACCAGGCGCACATCTCCGAGCAGGT
>CADAPH010000098.1 GCA_902789745.1 Oscillospiraceae bacterium
GATGGATTCCATCCCGAAGTTTATCGAGTGGTCGCAGCACCCGGAGAAGATCCGCTACAAGCACGAGAGCCTGCGGCCCATCCTCGCGGTCACCTACGGCTGCATCGTATATCAGGAGCAGGTCATTGAGATTTTCCGCTCCCTCGCGGGCTTTTCTCTCGGGCAGGCCGACAACATCCGCCGCGCCATGTCGAAGAAGAAGCACAAGGTCATTGACGCCGAGCGCATCGCCTTCGTCCGCGGCGACGAAAGCCGCGGCATCGACGGCGCGGTAAAGCGCGGCATTCCCGAGGATGTGGCAAACTCCATCTATGACGAGATCCTGGACTTTGCAAGCTACGCCTTCAACAAGGCCCACGCGGTCTCCTATGCCATCGTCGTCTACCGTACGGCGTACATGAAGCGCCACTATCGTCTACCGTACGGCGTACATGAAGCGCCACTATCCCCAGCAGTACATGGCGGCGCTGCTGACCTCCATCCTCGACAGCAGCGCGAAGGTCGCCGAGTATATCGCCGAGTGCCGGGAGATGGGGATCCAACTTCTGCCGCCGGATGTGAACGCCTCGGGCGCAAATTTCACGGTCGAAGGGCAGAATATCCGCTACGGCCTCGTCGCCATCAAGGGCATCGGCTGGGGCGCGATCGACTCGCTGGTGCAGGAGCGGACGGCAAACGGCCCCTTCCAGAGCTTTGAGGACTTCTGCCGCCGTATGAGCGGGAAGGAGCTCAACCGCCGCGCCATCGAAAACCTCATCAAGGCGGGTGCTTTTGATTCCATGGGATATAAGCGCCGGGCGCTGCTGGAGGTCGCCGGGTCGGTGCTGGACTCCATCGCCCAGTCCGTCCGGGATAACATCTCCGGCCAGCTCGACCTCTTCGGGGACTTTGACGACACGGGCGAGAAGGCCCCGGCGATCATCCCCATCCCCGACGTGCAGGAGTTTTCCCCCATGGAGAAGATGGCCATGGAGAAGGAGACCACGGGTCTCTATCTCAGCGGCCACCCCATGGACGCCTACCGCGACGCGGTGCGGCGGATCGGCGCGGTGCCCATCGGGGCCGTGATGGGCGATTTTGCCAGCGAGGACGGGCCGCAGCGTTTCCAGGACAACCAGATGATCACCGTCGCGGGCGTCGTCGCCTCGGCGCGTACGCGCACGACGAAGAACAACACCCTCATGAGCTATATCCAGCTTGAGGACGACACGGGCAGCATGGAGCTCATGGCCTTTCAGCGGGCGCTGGACTCCGGCGGGGCTTATGTCAAGGACAACGCCGCCCTGCTGGTCAAGGGGCGCATCTCCCTGCGCGATGAGAAGGAGCCGCAGCTCATGGTCGAGACGATCCGGCCTCTCTCCGACGCGAACGCCCCGGGTGAGAAGCTGCCGCCGCCGAAGCAGGCGAAGCTCTGGGTTAAGCTGCCGAGCGAAGCCGATCCCGAGCTTGAGCGGATCAGGCTGATCCTCACCATGTTCCCCGGCACGCAGCAGATGATCATCTACTGCGAACGGGAGAAAAAGCGCATCGGCGCGAACTGCCTGATTCATGAGGGGCTGGTGGCGGAGCTGGAAGAGCGGCTCGGGAAAGAGAATGTGGTGGTGAAGTGATGGCGAAAAAGCATGATATCAATTTGGACTTTGTGCGCGCGGTGGCGGCCCTGTTCATCGTATTCTCCCACTTTTTCGACAACACGGGGCTCTATGAGTTTGACACCGCCATGCCGATCAAGCTTTTATCCGTCGGCCTGCGCATGATCGTCGGCACCTGCGTGGCCATGTTCATCATGCTCACGGGCTATCTCTGCTCGGAGAAGAAGCTCTCGGCGCGCTATTATCTCGGTTTTCTGCGCATCTATGAGATCTATCTCGTATGCAGCGCCATCACCTTTCTCGTCCGTGCTGTTGTCATGCATGAACCGCTGAGCCTCTCCTACATGGCGGGCGCGGTGATCAACTTCTACGGCATCGAATACGCCTGGTATCTGCTGATGTACATGGGGCTGTTTTTGATGATCCCCTTCCTGAACCTCTCCTTCAACGGTCTGGAGACGGACAAAGGGCGGCTGGTGCTGATCGCGACCTTTCTCTATCTCTCCATCCTGCCGAGCCTGCTGAACGTCAGAGTGCAGCTTCTCTCGGTGTGGTGGAAAAATCTCTCCCCCATCGCGTATTACTTTACCGGCGCGTATCTCCACAAGACCAGGCCGAAGGTCAACGCGAAGAAGGCGCTGGGGCTGCTGCTTGTTCTGGTCGCCGCCTTTGTGGCCATCGACGTGGCGCTGCTCGGGCCGAGCGGGAAATGGACGATCGACGTCACCCGGCACGACCACTATCAGGGCTATGTCTGCGCGGTGCTGTGCTTTTTGATCCTGCAGAACGCAGGGGCGGATCGTCTGCCGCAGCGGGTACAGAATCTGGTCAAGTATATCGCCGGGCTGTCGCTTTCGATCTATCTGCTGTCCTATACCACGGATTCGCTGATTTACCCATGGTTCAAGGCAGCGGTGCTCGATCTCAACCGGCAGTTCTGGTACATGATCCCGGTAAGCCTTCTGAGCTTTTTGGGCGCGGCGCTGCTTGCCCAGCTTGCCGAATGGATCGTAAAGCCGATCGACAGAGTTGTCCGCGGCGCGCTGCTGAAATGGATCCCGGCACTCAGATAAAAAAGATGGGGCTGCAGCGAAATAGCAGAAACAGCCGCAACAAAGTAAAAATACCGGTTTCACCGTAGGGGCCGACGCCCTCGGCGACCCGGCGGTATCATGCAGATGATTGTGATGAAAATGGGCGAATACGCGCATTTTTCTGTGCATATTCGCCCGTCATTGTTCACAATTTGCATTTCCGTATGCGGGCCGCCGAGGGCGTCGGCCCCTACATGGGCTGCTGCTTGGAAGCAAATAATCCTATTTTGCTACAGCCCCATTCATTTTCAGGTGACCAGCTTCCTCAATCCCGGGATTCTCAGCATGACCCAGCTTATTCCCAGCGGGATCAGCAAAAAGCACAGGTAGCTCAGCGGGTAGAGCCAGAGGGCGCTGTACTGTGTGAGGTCATAATGACGGCTGCGTACGGCGTCAATGAAGATGGGATGCATCAGGTACATGCCGAAGGAGCAGGCCGAGAAGGTCTTTACAAAGCTCCAAAGCTTCGGCGGCAGGGTCTCGATCCGCTTGCAGGCGCAGAAGACGAAGGCCGCAACGAGCGCCGACGAGATCGCCAGATCCTCGTAATACGCGTCCGAGGCCGCGCCGATGCTGATGGCGTAGCGGCGGTTCAGCCAGGCGATCACAAGCGCCGCAATGACTGCCGCCCCGCCGAGGATCGCAAGGGCGCGGTTCGAGAGCTTTTCCCGGTACAGGACAAAGCCGAGGGGCATCATTACGAAGTAGCGGTAATACCGGAAATCGTAGGGCGCGATCAGAGCCGCCAGCCACTCGGGCTTGTTCGGAACGGCATTCAGCGTCGCCTGGACACAGACGATCGCCGCCATCAGGATCGCCCCGCGGCGGATGTTGTCCCAGTTGTTATACAGCATCCCGTGCAGAAGCGGGAGCGCACAGTAGCACATCGCCATGGTCGGCAGGAACCAGAGATGGAAATAGCCCCGCAGCACCAGCGGCAGGAAGGCCTCTCCCGGCGTCCAGTAATGGAGGAAAAGGAAGTCGATCCCGTTGCAGATCAGCGACCAGATATAATAGAGCACGATCATGTGCCCCGCGCGGCGCAGGTGTTTTTTGAAATCCAGCTTCTCACGTCCCAGAAAGAGCGCGCCGCTGACCATGAAGAACAGCAGCACCGAGCTGCGCAGGATCACGCACAGCAGATTGTACGCCGCCCAGGCGGGGGCGGAGGGATCAAAATCCCAGAAGAGCATCCCCGTGTGCCCCAGCACCACAGCCATGCACGCGAGGATGCGGCAGACGTCCAGACTTGCTTTTCTCATCCCTCGTACTCCTTTGGTGAAAACTTGACGACGATCACATCGCCGATTTTCTTTACCGAACCGGCATAGGGGTAGACCGGCATGTCATCGGTTTCAAGCTGCGCAAGCTCTTCCTCCGCGGCAAAGGGGATATCGCAGCCGAGGTAGCGGCTCACGATCAGTTCGGCGTAGTCCGTCGAGCCCAGTTCGAGGCTCGGCAGACTCAGCGGTGCGGCGGTGAAGTGCTGATCAATGTCGTAGACCAGCTCCGGCGCGTCGCCCACGATGGCGAGGCGATCCCCCTCGCTGCAGCCCGGCGTCTCAAAAACGCGCGTGAGCATCACGGTATAAAAGCTCTTGAGCTCTTCAAAACGGAGGTAATAGCGCAGATACAGGGCGTTTGCGTAATAGAGATTCCCGCAGAGGATCACCGCCAGCGCCAGCGAACACAGCCGCCGGAAATTCGGCGCAAAGCCTGCCTCCCAGCCGTCAAGCAATGCCGCGCACAGGATATAGAGCGAGGCGAAGCTGTACAGGGACAGGGAGTGGATATAGCTGTTATCCGCCAGCAGATACAGGCAGTAGCAGCTCAGGGGATAAAGGATCAGACAAAGGCCGGTGAGCAGGACGCTTCCGGTCTCTCCTTTTTTCTTAAGCTGCGCCAGCATGGCAAAACCGGCGGCAAGAAGCAGGACAAGGTGCATGACCAGGGAAAGCCTGTTGTTTACATAGCCGAAGCGCCCGGCGAGCAGCGTCTTGACCCAGGAGCTGTACGCCACCAGAATGCGCAGCGGGAAGCTCTGTCTGTCGTTGATGACCTCATGCAGCAGTGGGAAGCCGAGCAGCTTTGAGGCGACCAGCAGCATGACGCCGTATAGGGCAAGCGACGCCAGCAGCATGGCGAGCATTTTGACGCCTTCGCGGAAAACCTCGCGCCAGGACAGCTCCGTGCGGCAGAGCAGGACGATCATGCGGATGACGCAGAAGCTTGCCGCGATGGAGAAATAGCCCTGGTAGATGCTGCAGGAAAAAGCGATCAGCACGGGCGCGGCGATCCAACAGCCCTTTTTCCGCTCCGTAAAGAGCCACACCCCCGTCACCGCCAGCAGCAGAGCAAGAGCATAGGGTGCGGCGGTAAACATATACAGCATGGTGCCCGCCTGAGCGGGGAACGTGACGAAAACGCCCGCGAGCAGGATTTGCAGAACCGGGCTTTTAATGGAAAAGAGCCGCACCGTCACGCAGGCCGCGAGGGAGAGCAGCGCGATGCTCATGAGGCCGTAGATCCAAGGCATGGAGACGTCCGGCATGACGAGACGCAAAAGCTCCAGCCCGTAGCGGCCGGAGACCGTGGTTGCCCCTTTGCCGAACATGCCCACCAGATCGTCCCCCACGGGGATCTTATTCGTCATACAAAAGCCGTAAGCCAGAAGGCCAAAGGCAAAGGACGCGGCAAAGGGAAGCCGATTCTCCCTGAAAGATTCCTTGAATTTCATTTGTCCGGCCTCCTTTTTCCCCATTCTCCCAAGTCTGTCATTCCACGTCGGCGCATATGCCGACGCCATAAAGCCAAAAAACGAAACCTCTGTGAAGAGGATTATACTATAAGCGCAGGAGAGAATCAAGTATCAGCAATTTAAAGTGCGAAATTGCTTGATATTCTTCGCTGCACCCGGAATGATAGGGGGGCATACAGTTCCCGCTCTTTTCTTTCCGGGAACAAATCGCTTCTCTTTCCCGTCTTTTCCATCAGATTCGGCAGTTGTCCCCATCGTTTGCTTTCTTATGTAAACTTTTTTCATTCTTGACCTTCTTTCCCATTGCTTTTATTATATCGTGTGTGGTACAATCAAATGGACAAGATATGGAAACGAACATCCCGGCACGATGCCGCACTGCCTTTTTTCATGAAGCTTTATTGAATCTGCTCCAAGGAGGACGATGATCTATGACAAAAAGAATACTCTGCATTCTGCTTGTCGCGGTGATGACGCTGTCTCTCGCGGCATGTGATGTTATCGACAGGCTCAAAGGGCCTGATCCCACCCCGGCGCCCACGCCGACGCCCATGGCGACCCCGACGCCGATGCCCACGCCTGTACCGACGCCGCCTCCGACGCCCGTACCCACGCCGACGCCCGCGCCGACGCCGTCTCCGACGCCTGTGCCCACGCCGACGCCGGTACCCACACCCGAACCCACGCCGAAGCCTACCGCTCCCGCGCCGGTGATCTCCAAGCAGCCTTTTGGCGAATCCCATTACACCGGTGAGAGCGCGCTGTTCATCGCATACGCCAATCCTTACACCTCCGCGCATTGGACGGCCGTCTCCCCGACCGGGATGGAGGGCACGATGGAGATGTTCCGCAACGCCTTCCCCACCTGCAACACCACCGGCGACAACGATACTTCGCTGACCATCTACAACATCAGCAACGACATGAACGGCTGGAGCTTCTACTGCACCTTTGACAACAACGGTACCGTGACGAATACCAACGCCGCCCCCCTGAAGGTGCTGGGTACGCGCGCGCAGACCCCGACGCAGCCTGCCGTGACATACGTCACCTGTCCGATCTGCGGCCAGTCTGTTCCCGCCAGCGCAGCCGTCTGCCCCGCCTGCGGTGAGTACATCAATGCCGGCGGCATCGATTACAGCGCCCCCGTGGAAGACTATAACTACTATCTCGATGAAGCCACCGGCGATTACCTTGTTACCGACGCTTACGGAAATGTCGTTGACCGCGGAAACATTTACGACTGACCTTTACGATTAAGCAAGAAGGATAATTCTTATGTGGAGAAGAGTAAGCTGTATACTGCTTGCGCTGCTGACGATCCTGACACTCTCGGCTTGCAAGCACAAAAAGCAGCCATCAACCGAGACGCCGACTCCTGAGTCGTCCGCTGCGGCTTCGAAGCCGCAGCCCTCGGTGACGCCGAAGCCGAAGTCTACAGCGGCGCCGGAACCCACGGTGACGCCGAAGCCAAAGCCCACCGTGACGCCGAAACCGAAAACCACTGCAGCGCCGACGCCGAAGCCAAAGCCTACGCCGACACCGAGCGCCGCGCCGTCGCCGTCAGAGACGCCGGTACCCACCATAACTCCTACGCCTACGCATATCCCGTCTGCTTTCGCGCCGAAGATTACCAAGCAGCCCAGCAGTGAGGGGCATTTTGTGGGTGAGAGCGCCGTTTTCGTCACGCTTGCGGAAAACTGGACGACGCTGCACTGGACGGCGGTTTCTCCCAGCGGACGTGAAATTGATATCAAAACCTTTCGCGAAACCTTCCCCGGCAGCACTGTCACCGGGGAGAATGAAACCACGCTCACCATCACGAACCTGAACCTGGATATGAGCGGATGGAGCTTTTACTGTACCTTTGAAAACGATCAGGAGACCGCGGTGACCGACAGCGCCCGCCTGAAGGTCACGGCGCAGGAGGAGACAGGCACCGGCTCCGGCAGCAGCGGCACAGGAAGCAAGAAAAGGACGCTGCGCTGCTCAAAATGCGGCGAAGAGATTGAGCGGGAGACGATCTACTGTCCCTCATGCGGGCAATACGTCTACAACGACGATTCCATCCTGATTGTGGATGAGGACGGCAATATGACTTATATGGATCCCGCGGGCGCCATGGACTTTGACAGCGGCGGTCGTATTTCATCCTATGTGGACACGAACGAAAACTATGCGATCTTTAATGACAGCGGTCTGATCAGCTCCGGTAATTATAAGAAGGATCGCGAGAAGGCTGAAGAAGAAGCAATCAAAAACGCTCTTATTTCCGGTTATATCGGGGATATTCTGAATAATCAATAAACCCGACACACGCAGAATCTCCCGCGATACGCAAAAACGCGCATCGCGGGAGATTCTGCGTTCTATTGTCCGGCAGGGCGGCGTCGGTTCAACGGATGAAATTCGTCATCGCGCCGCGCTCTGTTTCGGGGAGGGAAACGCCCGCCCGTTTTCACAAGCCGCCGTTGCAAGTTTTTGACGTTGGCGTTATAATAGCGCCATTCTGTGATCTGGGAGCCGAACATGCCGAACGTGATTGACATTACCGATTTTAACGATCCTGCGCTGGATCTCTATGCCCGCCTGACCGAAAATCAGCTTCTCAACCGCGCAGACCCGGCAAATGCCGTCTTTATTGCCGAAAGCCCCCTCGTGATCGAGAGAGCGCTGGACGCGGGCTGCGTGCCGGTCTCGGTGCTGATGGAGAAAAAACTCATCGACGGAAGGGCGAAGGAACTGCTGGCGCGCTGCGGGGACGTACCCGTCTACGCGGCGGAGCTGCCGGTGCTGATTCAACTGACCGGCTTTCACCTGACACGCGGCATGCTCTGCGCCATGAGAAGGCCGGAGCTCCCGACCGCGGAGGCGCTGCTGCGGGGCGCACGGCGCGTCGCGGTGCTGGAAAACGTCATGAATCCCACGAACCTCGGCGCGATCTTCCGCTCTGCCGCGGCACTGGGCGTGGACGCGGTGCTGCTCACCAACGCGGGGAGCGACCCCCTCTACCGCCGCGCCGTGCGCGTCAGCATGGGGACGGTTTTTCAGGTGCCGTGGAGCTATCTGCCGGTGGGCGACTGGCAGGCGCTTCTGCACGGTATGGGCTTTCAGACCGCCGCTATGGCGCTTCGGGACGACTCCCTCAGCATCTCCGATCCGCGCCTTCCGCAAATTGAGAAGCTCGCCGTTGTGCTGGGTACCGAAGGCGACGGTCTCGCTGCCGAAACCAT
>CADAPH010000099.1 GCA_902789745.1 Oscillospiraceae bacterium
CCGCGCTCCTCGACGAAGGCCTGCATGTCGGTGTTGAGGGTCACGTCGTCGGGCTTGCTCTCGGTGGGATGGGGGCTGTGGCCGGTGGCGTAGGCCTTGGTGTGGTCGGGGTGCTCCAGATTGCCGACGCCGCCCTCGAACTGCATGAACCAGTGGCCGGTGCCCTCAAGGATGTCGGTCAGCCAGTCGACGGTCTCGGCGGAGTTGTCGATCCAGACCTTGACGAGGTCGGAATCCGCGTAGCCGCTGGCGTAGCGGACGATCTCCAGCAGGGCCTCGGTCTTGTCGATCTTGAACTCGGGGAACTTCTCAAAGTCCGCCTGCTGGAGCTTCGAGTCGATCGCGCCGATGTCCTCCTTGATCTTGGTGGGGGCCTCGTTCTTCTCGACGACCAGAACCTTCGCGCCCTCCTCGGCGGCGGTCATCGCGGCGATCCAGCCGCCCGTGCCGCAGCCGACGACCAGGATCTCGGTGTCCAGGGTCTCGGTGATGTCGCCCTCGGCGATCTCGGGGGCCTCGCCCAGCCAGTCGGAGACAACGGGGGCGGCCTCCTGGACCACGACGGCCTTGCCGCTGGCCTGGGAGATGCAGTCGGCGACGGCCTTCTTGACCGCGTCGGAGGTGACGGTCGCGCCGGTGACGGCGTCGACGTTCGGGCCCTGGGCCTCCAGGATGGCCTTCTCGAGCAGGGGGCCGGCCTTGCCGCCGATCTCGGGCGTCTCGCCGGCGGAGTCGATGACGACGGAGAGGATCTCGGTCTCGCTGAACTCCATGGTGACCTTGACGTCGCTGGCGATGCCCTTGGCGCTGGCGGAGTAGGTGCCGGGGGTGTAGAGCTTCTCCCCCTCGGCGAAGGCGGGGATGCCGGTGACGGTGCTGAGCGCGGCGGCGGCGGTGCCGGCCAGGGCGCCCTTCAGGAAATCGCGGCGGGAAATGTTCTTCATACGCATTCTCCTTTGCTTTTTGATGAAATCAGCTTGGCTGCTTGCAAATAGTATACAGGTGGGGGCAGGTCTCAGGTCAAGGAAAAAATGCCTTTTCCGCGCCGGGCGCTTGCACAGGCGGCTCCGCGCGCTTATAATGGATATACTGGCGGCGTAATGCCGAAGGAGGGGCGGAAAATGAAGCAGTATCGCATCGGGGACTACGCGAAATACCTGGGGGTAAGCCCCGACTTTCTCAAGCACTACGAGGAGCAGGGCCTCATCACGCCCAGCAGGAGCGGCAGCGGCTACCGCTACTACTCCTTCACGACCACGATGCGCCTGATCGAGTGCGTGCGGCTGAGAAACTACGGCATGACCCTGCGGGAGATCCGCGAGATCCTGACCGAGCATACGGAGAGCAACGAGCAGGTGGAGCGGCGCGTGGCGGAGAACGTGCGCAGTCTCGAGCAGGAGGTCACGCTCGACCAGGCGCTGATCCGCAACTACGCCGAGTTCACCGCCTGGCGCGAGCCGCTGCTCGAGCGCGACTGGGACTGGGATGTGCGTCAGTGCAGCCCGATGCTCTTTCTCCCGCACACCGACAAATACGACTTTCTCCACGACGCGCGCATCTACGAGCTGCTGCGCGACTGGATGAGCTATATCCCCATCGTCAAATCCTCGATGCGCGTCGAGCGCAGCGGCCGCATCACCTGGGGCTTCATCGTCTCGGAGCGCGACCGGCGGGAGCTGGGGCTGCCGCTCAACGACATTGTGCAGCGCTTCCCGGCACAGAAAATCCTGTACTACAAGTTCAAGGGGGAGCTGCCGCTGACAGACCGCGAGCGGGTGGACGAGCCGACCCACCCCGCCTTCCGGCTCCTGCACGCGCTGAACCTCACGTGCAGGGACTCCTACTTCCGCACCACGCTCATGCCCGAGGACTGGCAGCAGGATCTCGGCCGCCAGTACGGCTTCTACGCCCTGCCGATCGCCGACGGGCCGGCTGCGGAACACGGCAACCGCACGAACACCACAGCACCCCATATTTGACAAAGCCCACCCTGTCATCTCGACCGAACGAAGTGAGTGGAGAGATCTTTTCGCCGCCATCGGCAGGTTTCAGATCTCTCGACTCCGCTTCGCTCCGCTCGAGATGACAATTCTGAGGGTGTTCGCGTTCTTGGATATTTTCATGCGGTTGCCGTGGGTTACGGAAAAGAATTCCTTGTAAAACCTGTATACTCTTGATATAATGATTATTCAAGCTGACAAAAAACGCAGAGATTCGTAAATTTCGCGAAGAACCGCTCCGCGGCTCCGACAGAAAGGAATGCACGCCATGATTCCCTTTAACGTACCGCCCTGCACAGGGCATGAGATGAAATACATCGGCGAGGCGGTGGCCTCCCACAAGATCTGCGGCGACGGGCAGTTCACCAAACGCTGCAGCGCCTGGATGGAGGAGCGCTTCCACGCCCATCGGGTACTGCTGACCACCTCCGGCACCACGGCGCTGGATATGGCGAGCCTGCTGTGCGCGCTTCAGCCCGGCGACGAGGTGATCCTGCCGAGCTTCACCTTCTCCTCCACCGCCAACGCCTTCGTCAACTACGGGGCGAAGCTGGTCTTCGTCGACGTCCGCCCCGATACCATGAACATCGACGAGACGAAGATCGAGGCCGCGATCACGAGCCGCACGAAGGCCATCGTCGCCATGCACTACGCGGGCGTGGCCTGTGAGATGGACACGATCATGGCGATTGCGAGAAAGCACAAGCTGCTCGTCATCGAGGACGCGGCCCAGGCCGTCATGAGCACCTACAAGGGCAGGGCCCTCGGCACCATCGGGGACTTCGGCTGCTTCTCCTTCCACGAGACGAAGAACTACTCCATGGGCGAGGGCGGCGCCATCCTCATCAACGCCCCGGAATATGTCGAGCGCGCCGAGATCCTGCGCGAGAAGGGCACCGACCGCGCCCGCTTCTTCCGCGGCCAGGTGGACAAGTACACCTGGGTCGACCTCGGCGACAGCTTCCTCCCGTCCGAGCTCAACGCCGCCTACCTCTGGGCCCAGCTTGAGATGGCGGACGCGATCAACGCCGACCGCCTCAAGAGCTGGAAGAGCTATTACGACGCCTTTGCCGATCTGGAGAAAAAGGGGCTTGTCACCCTGCCCACGGTTCCCGAGGGCTGCGTCCACAACGCCCACATGTTCTATCTCAAGTGCCGCGACCTCGAGGAGCGCACGGCGCTGATCACCTTCCTCAAGGCGCGGGATATCCTTGCCGTCTTCCACTACGTCCCCCTGCATTCGGCCCCGGCGGGGCTGCGCTTCGGGCGCTTCTCCGGCGAGGACGTATATACCACGCGCGAATCCGACCGCCTCGTGCGCCTGCCGATGTACTACGGCCTGACCGCCGACGACCAGGCGAAGGTCATCCGCGCGGTGCGGGACTTCTACGGGGTCTAATCGCGTTTTTTACAGAAAATCGGCGCTGCGCCGCTTCAAACCCAACGCTTTACAGATTTTTACCAGAGGATCGTATCAATGCTTCACTTGCAACATTCCGAGCTGCCGGTCATCAACGGCGAAAAGCTCACGCTGCGGCCCATCACGGACGCGGACACGGACGACATCGTGAGATGGCGCAACGACCCGGAGGTCTGGCGCTACTTCCTGTTCCGGGAGCCCTTTACGCCCGGGATGCACCGCGCCTGGCTCCTAAACAAGGTGATGACCGGGAAGGTCATCCAGTATATCATCGTCGAGCGCGAAAGCGGCCAAAGCGTCGGCAGCGTGTACTTCCGCGACGTGGACGAAAAGAACGAGTCCGCCGAGTACGGCATCTTCATCGGCGAGCCCTCGGCGCGCGGGCGCGGCCTCGGCACGGAGACGGCGCGGCTGTTCACCCGCTTCGGGCTGGACGTGCTGTGCCTGCACCGCATCAGTCTCAAGGTGCTGGGCGGCAACGAGATCGCGCGGCGCAGCTACGAGAAGGCGGGCTTTCGGACCGAAGGCGTGTTCCGCGATTTTGTGAAGCTGGACGGCGCCTTCACCGACGTGGTGTTCATGGCACGCATCCAGGGGGAGGGGGAATAACATGAAGCTTGTGTCCTTTGTGATCCCCTGCTACCGCTCCGCCCATACGATCACGGGCGTGACGGAGGAGCTGAGAGGCGCGATGGCGGGGCTGCCCGAATACGACTATGAGATCGTGCTGGTCAACGACTGCTCCCCGGATAACACCTGGGACGTGATCCGCGGCCTCGCCGAGAACGACAAACACATCGTCGCCGTCGACCTGGCCAAGAACTTCGGCCAGCACGCGGCGATCATGGCGGGCCTTCGCCACACGGCGGGGGAGATCGTCGTCTGCCTCGACGACGACGGGCAGACCCCCGGCGACGAGGCGGGCAAGCTCATCCGCAAGCTGGAGGAGGGCTACGACGTGGTCTACGCCGAATACGCCCACAAGCAGCATTCCGCCTTCCGCAACTTCGGCACCGTGGTCAACAACCGCATGACGGAGATCATGCTGGGGAAACCGCGGGAGCTCACGATCACCAGCTATTTTGCCATGCGGCGCTTCATCGTGGACGAGATGCTGGTCTACCGCAACTGCTACCCTTACGTGGAGGGCCTTATCCTCCGCGCCACCAGAAGGATCGGCACCGTGCCGGTCAACCACCGCGCGCGGGAGGAGGGGGAGAGCGGCTACAACCTGGTCAAGCTCTTCTCCCTGTGGATGAACGGCTTTACCTCGTTTTCGGTCAAGCCCCTGCGCATCGCCACCTGGTGCGGCGGCATTGCGGCGCTTTTGGGCTTTGTCTACTTTATCGTCATCCTGATCAAGCACTTTGCGGACAGCACCATCCCCGAGGGCTGGGCCTCCACGATGGCGCTGATGCTGCTGCTCGGCGGGATCATCCTGCTGGTGCTGGGCATGATCGGGGAATACATCGGCCGCATCTACATGTGCATCAACGCCTCGCCCCAGTATGTGGAGCGGCAGGTGATCCGGAAGAAGGGCTGAGCGGATGAAAAACGCCCGCGTCTTCCTCGCCCTGCACCTGCTGCTGCTGCTGTTCTCCTTTACGACGGTGCTGTCGAAGCTTGCCGCCGGGGAGGAATTTCTGAGCCCGCGCTTCTGCCTCTTCTTCGGGGGGGAGTTCGTCCTGCTCGGGATCTACGCCCTCGGCTGGCAGCAGATTTTGAAGCGCCTGCCCCTGACGGTGGCCTATACCAACAAGGCCGTGACGCTGCTGTGGTCGCTGGTCTTCGGCGCGCTGCTGTTTCACGAAACCGTGAGCGTCCGGCAGATCGCCGGCTGCGCGCTTGCCATCGCGGGCGTGGTACTCTTTGTCCGGGCGGACGGGGAGGAGGGGCAGCATGACGGCTGAGATGATCCCCTACATGGCCCTCGGCGTGTTCAGCGTGTTTGTTGCGTCGCTGAGCCAGACGCTTCTCAAATGGGAAGCCGGCCGGGCGCACCGCGACCTGCTGCATGAGTACGTAAATCCCGGCGTGATCGGCGGCTACGCGCTGCTGGCCCTTTCGATGCTGCTGACCATGTTCGCGTATAAAAAGCTCCCCCTGAGCATGACCCCCGCCTTCGAGTGCTTTTCGTATATCTTTGTGACCATCTTCGGCGTGACGGTGTTTCACGAGCGGGTGACGAAAAAAAAGCTCGCGGCCCTGGGGCTGATCGTCGCGGGGATATTGGTGTTTACCTTGTAAACAGTTTGGAGTTTGGAGAGTGAAGAGTGGAGTTGCGGTATCCGCTTCGCGGATGATTTGAATCGTCGCGCAGCGACACCTTAACTCCACACTCCACACTCCACACTCCACTCTTCAAACTCAAATACGGAGTATTTTATGAACCCACCCATTATCATCATCGGCGCCAACGATTTCCAGAATCAGCTCATCCTCAGGGCAAAGGCCATGGGGTACACGACCCATGTCTTCGCCTGGCAGTGCGGCGATGTGGGCGAGCGCACGGCGGACTATTTCTACCCCGTGAGCATCGTGGAGAAGGAGCGCATATTGGAAATCGCCCGCGCGATAAAACCCGCCGGGGTGTGCTCCATCGCCTCGGATCTCGCGGCCATCACGGTAAACTATGTCGCCGAGGGGCTGGGCCTTGTGGGAAACGGCATGGAGAGCGCCATGACCGCCACCAACAAGCACCGCATGCGCCTGGCCTTCGAGAAGGCGGGGCTGCCATCGTGCAAAAGCATCCTTATCACCGGGGACACGGATCTTGCCGCCCTGCCGCTGCGGTTTCCCGTGATCGTCAAGCCCACCGACCGCTCCGGCAGCCGGGGCATCCGCAAGGTGACGGATCCCGCGGAGCTGCACGGGGCCGTGGAATTTGCGCGGGAGCCCTCGTTTGAGAAAAAGGTGCTGGTGGAGGAATTTGCCGAGGGGCGGGAATACAGCGTGGAATACCTCTCCTGGCGGGGGAAGCATCACTTCCTCGCCGTAACGGAGAAGTTCACCACCGGCGCGCCCCTCTTCGTGGAGACCGGCCACCTCCAGCCGCCGAAGCACATGGACGAAAAGACGCTTGCAAGAATCAAGGCTCTCGTGCCGCAGGTGCTGGACTGCCTTGGGGTGCGGTACGGCGCCTCGCATACGGAGCTCAAGGTCGACGACGGCGGGACGATCCGCCTCATCGAGTGCGGCGCGCGCATGGGCGGGGACTGCATCGGCTCCGATCTCGTCCCCCTCTCGACGGGCGTGGACTACGTGCGCGGCGTGATCGACGTCTCCTGCGGCACAGCGCCGTGCTTCGAGCCGATCGGGAAAACCTGCGTCAGCGCGGTGCGCTTTCTGTTTTCGCAAGCCGATCTCGACGCGCTGGAGAGAATCCGCCGCGAGAATCCCGAAAGCCTGTACCGCGTCAGCGAGATCCTGCCCATCGACGGGCATGAGATCCGCGACAGCTCCACCCGCTACGGCTACTATATCCTGACGGCGGGGACGATGGAAGAGATGGAAAAGCTGCTGCAAAAGGCGGGGCTGGAGGAGTCGAAACCATGAAAACGGTATCCTTTGTGATCCCCTGCTATCGCTCGGCAAAGACCATCGGCGCGGTGACGAGGGAGATCGGCGAGACCATGGCGGCCATGCCGCAATATGACTATGAAATCATACTGGTCAACGACTGCTCCCCGGACGACACCTGGGACGTGATCCGGAAGCTGGCGGCGGACGACAGGCATATCGCGGCAGTGGATCTGGCGAAAAACTTCGGCCAGCACGCGGCGCTGATGTGCGGGATGCGCCGCAGCCGGGGCGACTTTGTGGTCTGCCTCGACGACGACGGGCAGACCCCCGCCGACGAGGTCGGAAAGCTGCTGGAAAAGCTGGAGGCGGGCTATGACGTGGTCTACGCCTCCTACGAGGACAAGCGCGAGAGCGGCTTTCGCAAATTCGGCAGCGACGTCAACCGCCGCATGACCGAGATCATGCTGGGAAAGCCGAAGGAGCTGGAGCTCAACAGCTATTTTGCCGCCCGGCGCTTCCTGGTGGACGAGATGCTGCGCTACGAGCACTGCTATCCCTATGTGATGGGGCTGGTGCTGCGGAGCACGAAGCGGATCTGCAACGTGCCGGTGCACCACCGCGCGCGGGAGGAGGGGCGCTCCGGCTATACGCTGGCAAAGCTCCTGGGCCTGTGGATGAACGGCTTTACCTCCTTCTCGGTCAAGCCCCTGCGCATCGCCACCTACTCCGGCGCCGTTATCGCGCTGATCGGCTTTCTCTACGCCCTCGTGGTGCTCATCCGCCGCTTCACGGTGAACGCCGCCCCCCTGGGCTGGACCACCACCACGATCCTGATCCTCATCATCGGCGGGCTGAACCTGCTGCTCCTGGGTCTCGTGGGCGAATACGTCGGCCGCGTCTTCATGTGCGTCAACGCCTCCCCGCAGTACGTCGAACGCGAGTACATCCCCGCGGGAGAAAGTGAAAAGTGAAGGAGCTTTCGCAAAAGTCATCGGCTCAGATAACCCCAGGCTTGCTGTAGGGGCCGACGCCCCCGGCGGCCCGGCTTGACAGTCAAAAAGCCAGCACAAATCCCAGGCAAATTCGTACAATGCTACGGACTTGCCTGGGATTTCTATATTCTATAGCTTTTTTCCGCGCGGGCCGCCGGG
This sequence comes from Oscillospiraceae bacterium, assembly GCA_902789745.1. GTDB lineage: Bacteria > Bacillota > Clostridia > Oscillospirales > Oscillospiraceae > Limivicinus. The sequence continues at coordinate 8,094 of CADAPH010000099.1, forward strand.
GGCGTCGGCCCCTACAGTGAAACCGCCTTTCCTGCTTCGAAGCGTCCGCGTCGGCTGTGCTGCTGCAGCCCCTTCACTTATTTATTCCACCGGTCTGAGCACCATGGCCGTCCTCGGGGGCAGGCCGAGCATCAGGGTCGGGCTGCTCATGCCGGGGATATAGGCGGAGTAGAGCCCGTGGCCGATGTTGTCGAAGCCGCCGTAGCAGGCGTCGTCGGTGGTCGCAGCCCCGGCTGACCGGGATCGCGTAGTCCATGTGGGGGCGCACCGGGTCGAAGTTGAAGACGAAGACGAGACCCGCCCGCTCAAAGGCCAGCATGTGGTCATTCTGGCGCAGGAGCTTGAGATGGGCCGTGCTGTCGTCCAGCAGGCCGTACTTCCGGAAGCTCTGGATCATGTCGCGGTCGAAGAGGTTGAGCTGCCCGTACTTCAGGTAGCCGTTCTCCGGCAGGCTCCACTGGCGGCGGCAGTACTGGTAGTCCCAGCCGTTGCCCTCGCGCGGGAAGTCGATCCACTCGGGATGGCCGAACTCGTTGCCCATGAAGTTGAGGTAGCCGTTGCCGCCCGCGGCCGCGGTCACGAGGCGCAGCATCTTGTGCAGGGCCATGGCGCGGTCGATGACCTCGTTGTGGCAGGCGCGGTCCATGTCGGTGTACATGTGCGCCCCGGCCAGGCGGAACATGACGGTCTGATCGCCGACGAGGGCCTGGTCGTGGCTCTCCACATAGGCGATGGTGGCGGCCATGCGGAAGTTGAGCTCGTGCCAGATATAATCGAGGTTCCAGTTTTCGTCCCGCTGCTCCTTGATAAGCCGGATCCACATGTCCGGCAGGCCCATGGCGAGGCGGTAGTCGAAGCCGATGCCGCCGTCGGGGATACGCGCGGTGATGCCCGGCATGCCGGACATGTCCTCCGCGATGGAGACGCCGTTTGGCCTGACCTCATGGATCAGCTCGTTTGCAAGCTGCAGGTAGGTGATGGCCTCGGTGTCGGTGTTCATGGAGAAGTACATCCGGAGATTGGAGAAGGCCGCGCCCAGGCCGTGGTCGTGATAGAGCATGCTGGTCACGCCGTCGAAGCGGAAGCCGTCGAAGTGGTATTCCTCCATCCAGAACTTGAGGTTGGAGAGCAGGAAATGGATGACCTCGTGCTTGCCGTAGTTGAAGCACTTGGTGTCCCAGGCGGGGTGGTCGCCCAGCTTCCCGGGGCGGAAGAACTGGGTGTCGGTGCCGTCGAAGCGGTTGATGCCCTCGACGGTGTTCTTGACCGCGTGGGAGTGCACCACATCCAGCAGCACCGCGATGCCCAGGCTGTGGGCCGTGTCGACGAGGTACTTGAGATCCTCGGGATAGCCGAAGCGGCTGGAGGCGGCGAAGAAGTTCGACACCTGGTAGCCGAAAGAGCCGTAGAAGGGATGCTCCATAATGGCCATGAGCTGGACGGTGTTGTAGCCGAGGTATTTCACGCGCGGCAGAACGTTGTCGGCAAACTCCCGATAGGTGCCGACGCGGTATTCCTCCGTCGCCATGCCCACGTGGGACTCATAGATAAAGAGCTTCCGATCCGGCGTGAAGTCCGCGTCCGTCCAGGGGTAGGGCTCGAGGGGATCCCAGACCTCGCAGATCCATTCGAAGCTCTCCGGGTCCTGGATGACGCGGCGGGCGTAGAGGGGGATGTGCCAGGAGAGATCCCCGCCGTTGCGCACGACGGTTTTGACCCGCATCCCGTCGCGCAGCATCCCCTCCGGGAGCCGGAGCTCCCAGTTCCCGCTGCCGACGGGGGTGAGGGGCGCGGAGGCGGCGTCCCAGTCGTTGAATTCGCCCGAGAGATAGAGCGCGTCCGCCCCGGGGGCCCACTCGCGGTAGAGCCAGCCGTCGGCGGTGTGGTGGAAGCCGTAGTATTCATGGGCGTTGGCAAAATCGCGCAGCGAGCCGCCGCCCGTCAGCGTATTGCGCGTGCGGTAGTAATTATCCATGCGCAGGTTGATGTCCCGCTCAAACGGGCGAAGCGCGCTGTCCCATTGAAGGATACGGTACATGGGCAGTACCCCCCTTTATTTTTGATCAGTTGCGATACAGATTATTTATTATCTTATCAAAAAAATGTCAGGGTGTAAACTGTCACTTTGCCGCGGCTGTCTGATTTTCATAAAAGGCGGCCCGGATTTTCATCGGAAATTCTGCGCCCGCCTCGGTTTTCTTTTTTCCCGGCGCGTGCTACAATGGGAAAAAATCCGCGAGGGGGCGAGTATATGGCGGGCGGTCAATCCGGCTACGACCGGGAACATCGGGGCGCGCTGCGGCGTTTTCGGATCATTCTGGGGCTTGTGCTTCTGCTGCTGATCGTGTGCGGCCTGGCGCTGGGCTTCGCCGTCCCGCGGGACGACGGGATGCGCCCGGACTTCCCCGCGGGAAAGCCCGTCGTGTATCTGCGCCTCGGGCAGAGCTTCCGCCGGGGCGACGTTGTCTGCCTGCGCCTGCCGGACGGAGGCTTTGCCGTGCGCCGCGTGGCGGCGGTGCCCGGTGACAGCGTGGAGCTGCGGGACGGCCTCGCCTTCATCAACGGCCTGACCGAGCGCGGCAATTACAGCTTTACCCGCACCGATCCCCGCCCGGACGGGCCGGTCTACCCCCTGATCCTGCGGCAGGGCGAATACTTCGTCCTCGGCGATGCCCGCGAGACGTCGGTGGATTCCCGCGACTTCGGCGCGGTGACAAGGGCGGATATTCTGGGGAAGCCGCTGTTTTAACCGTCAGGGGAGCCACAGTAAGATACAGTTTTTTGCAAACGAACCCTCACTGTGTAGGCAAACCTCAAAGTCTGTCATTCCGAGCAAGCTTTCCCAGGTCGACTTCTCTTGCCGCAAAAAGGCCATTCTGTCATTGCGAACCAGTGCGCACACTGGTGTGGCAATCCGTTGGCCTTTTTGCGGCAATTCACCTTCTGCGCACACTGGCGTGGGAATCCGTCTCTCCCTGCGGTCAGCTTTGAAATTGGCTTATTTCAAGAATTTCGTGCCACGCAAGAAAAACGGATTGCCAC
>CADAPH010000100.1 GCA_902789745.1 Oscillospiraceae bacterium
TTCATTTGCCATACCATATTCCGGCAGAATGTGCTATACTCTTATACGGTGATGAAGATGAAAGCGTTTTACCACCTCCCCGGCCTGTTTGAGTTTTACGAATTATACCGCACGTTTCTACCCCTGTATCGAGAGCATCGGGAGTACTTCTATGACTGGTGCGAAATCGGGTCGATCTACGGCGCGCCGGCGGACTGTCTCTGGGGCGGCGGACGTGTCGGCTTCGGTGAGGCAAAGCCGGCGGACGCCGCGGCGCTGACACGGGAATACGGGATCTCCGCGCGCCTGACCTTCAGCAATTCCCTCCTGCGGGAAGAGCACCTCGGCGATCCGAAATGCAATGCCCTGTGCAGACTGTTTGAAAACAACGGGCCGGTTCCGAGCGGCGTGATCCTCTGCTCCGATCTGCTGCTGCAGTTTCTGCAACGGAACTTCCCCGGCTTTTATTTCGTCTCCTCCACGACCAAGGTGCTGACGGAGTTTTCACAGCTCGAGGCGGAGCTGGCGCGCGGGGACTTTCGCTATGTTGTGCCGGATTTCCGACTGAACCGGGCCTTCGGCAAGCTTCACGCGCTGTCTGAGACGCAAAAGAAAAAGGTGGAGTTTCTGTGCAACGAGTGCTGCTGGTTCGGCTGTCCGGACAGGAGGGCCTGCTATGAAAACGTGAGCCGGAAAAATCTCGGCGAGGCCTGCCCGGATCACGTCTGCGTTTCGCCGAATGCCGCGCGCGGCTACCGCTTCTCCGACGCCATGCAGAATCCCGGCTTCATCGGGATCGAAGACATTCAAAACATCTATCTGCCGGACGGCTTTTCTCAATTTAAAATTGAGGGGCGGAGTCTGGGCAGCGCGGTCATTCTGGAATTTCTGCTCTACTATATGACCAGACCGGAATACCAGTTGAGGGTGCGGGAAGAGATCTACCTGGACAGTTCGCTGGATTTGTTTTAATCATGCAGGCGGCCCCGGACGGGCTCTCCGCCCGCTTCGGCGGCAAAGAATAAAAAAACGAAGGAAAAACGGTATGGGTTCTTTACTGTTGGCGGTCATCTACCTGATCTTTATCAGCCTGGGGCTGCCGGATTCCCTGCTCGGCTCGGGCTGGCCGAAAATGCAGACGGTATTCGGCGTACCCTCATCCTGGGCGGGCTATGTGTCGATGGCGATCTGCTTTATGACCATCATCTCGGCACTTCTCAGCCCGCGGCTCATTCGGAAATACCACACCAAGTGGATCGTGATCATGTCCGTCCTGCTTACGGTGGTCGGCCTGCTGGGCTTTTCGGTCTCGACGCGCTACTGGATGCTGATCCTTTTCGCCATCCCCTACGGTCTCGGGGCGGGCTCCATCGACGCATCCGTCAACCACTATGTCGCAAACCACTATCCCTCGTCCGTGATGAACTTCCTGCACTGCTTCTACGGCGTGGGCGCGGTCATCAGCCCGGCGATCATGGCCCTGGCGCTGAAGCTTGCCCGGTGGAACGAGGGCTACCGCTGGACGGCGTATATTCAGATCGGCATCCTGCTGGTCTGCGTCCTCTCCCTGCCCCTGTGGAAGCGCAGCGACGCGGAGGGCGGAGAGGTTCCGGACAGCGCGGGCATTCCCGAGACGCTGAAGGTGCCGGGCGTGGCGCTGACGCTGATCGGCTTTTTCGCCTACTGCTCCGGCGAAGCAACCTGCTTTCTGTGGACGCCCAGTTACTTTGCGGGCACGCGGGCGGGACTCAGCGACGAGACGATCGCCGCCTTCGGCTCCCTGATTTTCGGCGGGCTGATGCTGGGCAGGCTCATCTCCGGTTTCGTCTCCAATCGCCTGGGCGACAGACTGCTGATCCGCATCGGGATCACGGTGGAGCTCTTCGGCATCCTGCTGGTTTCGCTTCCGATTGCGGGGAGTCTTGTCGCCGCCGTCGGCTTCGTCATCATCGGCGCGGGCATGGGGCCGATTTATCCCGCCATTCAGCACATGGCCCCGGCAAACTTCGGCAGGAAATACAGCGCGGCGGTGATCGGCCTGCAGATGGCCTCCGCCTATATCGGCAGCACCTTCATGCCCCTGATTTTCGGTTATCTCCAGCAGACCGTCGGCATCGGGATCATGCCGCTGTTTCTCCTGTTCTTCGCCCTGCTCAACATCGGCATGCTCGAGCTCACCTACCGCAGGCTCAGGCCGGTTGTCGAATAAACAGAGCGCGCCCGCAAGGGCGCGCTCTGTTTATTGGCAAAATCGGTTTTTTGCCATTGAGAACCGGTGCATACCGGTGCGGCAATCCGTTTTTCTCACATCTTCTCCGGTGCGGAAACGCCGATGATGGCGAGCGACACCGCGATCACGCGGCGCACGCAGTCGGCGAGATACAGCCGCGCCTCCAGCAGACCCGGCTCCGCGTCCTTGATGCGGCAGACCGTGTAAAAGCGGTGGAAGCGGGCGGCAAGCTCCGTGACGTACTTGTTGACGCGGCTGGGGTCGAGATCCCGCGCGGCGAGGCGTATCTCGTCCGGCAGGGCGGCGAGCTGCTTGATGAGTTCCTTCTCCGTCTCGTCCGTGAGAAGCGAGGCGTCCACCGTCCCGGGGATCGTGTGGCCCTCGGCGGCCAGATTCTCGATCAGCGTGCAGATGCGGGCGTGGGCGTACTGGACGTAGTAGACCGGGTTTTCGTTGTCCTGGCGCTGGGCAAGCTCCAGATCGAACAGCACCGGCGACTCGGGCCGGGAGTTGAAGAAGTAGCGGGCGGAATCCACCGGGATGTCGTCGAGCAGATTCGTGAGGGAGATCGCCTTGCCGGTACGCTTGGACATGCGAACCTCCTGCCCGTCGCTCATCAGCTTGACAAGCTGCATGAGCACGATGTGGAGCCGATGCTCCCCGTCGAGGCCCAGCGCGTCGAGCGCGCCCTTGAGCCTTGCCACATGCCCGTGGTGATCCGCGCCCCAGACGTTGATCGCGCAGTCAAAGCCGCGGGTCTCCAGCTTGTTGCGATGGTAGGCGATGTCGGCGGCAAAATAGGTATAGAAGCCGTTGGCGCGTTTCAGCACGTCGTCCTTGAGGTCAAGCTTATCGATCTCCGCCTGCTTTTTGCCCGCCTTCAACAGATTCTCCGTCAGGATCTGCGCGGTCTTGAGCCAGAGCGCGCCGTCCTTCTCATAGGTGTAGCCGCGCTCCGTGAGCTTTTGGACGGTGTCGGCGACAAAGCCGCTCTCGTGCAGGGAGGACTCAAAGAACCACTGGTCGTATTCCACGCCGTAGCGTTTGAGATCGGCCTGCATCTTCGGGATGTTGCGCGCAAGCCCGAACTTCGCCATGGCCTCGTGGCGCTCCGAAACGTCCTTATTCAGGTAGCTGTCGCCGTATTCTTCATAAAACGCCTTTGCCAAGTCCCGGATGTCCTCGCCCTGGTAGCCGTCGGCGGGGAATTCCACCGCGTCCTCGCCCAGCAGGAGCTGGCGGTAGCGCGCGTCGATGGAGGAGGCGAACTTCTCGATCTGATTGCCCGCGTCGTTGACGTAGAACTCGCGCCAGACCTTGTAGCCCGCGCGGTCGAGAACGCTCGCCAGCGCGTCGCCCAGGACGCCGCCGCGGGCGTTGCCCATGTGCATGGGGCCGGTGGGATTGGCGGAGACGAACTCCACCATCACGCGCTTGCCGTGGCCCTCGTCCACGCGGCCGTAGTCTTCGCCCTCGGAGGCGACACAGTGAAGCGTGTCGGCGTACCAGCCGGGGGCGAGGCGGAAGTTGATAAAGCCGGGGCCCGCGACCTCCACGGAGGAAAACCAGGTATCCGTCAGATCCAGGTTCTGAACCAGGGCCTCGGCGATTTTGCGCGGGGCCATGTGCAGGGCGCGCGCGCCGGTCATGGCGTGGTTCGCGGCGTAATCGCCGTTGGCGGTGTCCTTGGGGATCTCCACCGTACCGGCAAGAACTGCCCCGGCAGGGAGCTGTCCCGCCTCCGCGGCCTTTTCGCAGGCTTTCTGCAAAAGGACGTTGATGCTGTCCTTCGCGTTCTGGATCATATTTGCCATCGTATTCTTTCTCCTGTTTGTATTGTATTTACGAACGTTCCTTCACCGTCATTTTGAATTTGTTGCGGCTGGCGAAGGCGTGCTCCATGTCGACCACATAGTCGATCTCCATGTGGCCGCCGTGCTCGTTGAAGCGGCTGTGCACGCTGCGGGTGTCCATGTGCATGGTGGCCGAACCCACCGGGGTGTCGTAGAGGAAGGCGTGCTTCTCCCCGGGGGAGAAGACCATGCGGCTCGTCACGGTGCCGTCGCGGTCGACCACCACCTTGTCGGGCATGACGACCACGCTGGTGCGGGTGCCCTCCATGCCGGTGACCTCGCTCTCCTCATAGGTGAGGCAGGCGGTGTCCCCGTCGTAGGTGTACAGACCGTCGGTGGTGAAGTCGATGGTGTCCTCGTCCTCGCCGTAGCCGTAAAGGCTGCGGATATAAATGACTACGTCTTTCATCATTGCTTTCAAAGCTCCATGAGCGGCGCCCGCTCCGCGTGAACGGGGCCGTGTTCGAGATAGGGTTCGGCGAAGGCCTCAAAATGCCCGGGATCGCCGCTTTCAAAAAACCGCGCCGTGCCGCCGGTCTGTCTTTCGTTTGCAAGTCCGGCGTCAGCCAGATAATCGCACAGGGCTTTCGCCGCACACTCCGAGGCCGACAGCAGCGGGACGTCCGCGCCGAGGAAATCCCGGATCGCGTCCTCGATGATCCCGTAGTGGGTGCAGCCCAGCAGCAGCGCCCCGAAGTCCCGGCCCCGGATCGGCTCCAGCGCGCGGGCGACGGCGTCCATAACGACCGGATCGCTGCGCCGGATGTGTCCCGCCTCGATCATGGGCGCAAACTCCGGACACGGCACGCCGACGATCTCCCGGCTGTACCGGCAGCGCTTTGCGAGAGCGTCGGTAAACTCCCCGCTGTGGATGCTCGCGGCGGTGGCGATGATGCACAGGGGCCTGTCCCCCGGCACGGCGGCCATGGCGTCGAGAGCCGGATCCACCACCCCGAAGGCCGGGATGGGGTAGTCCGCCAGCACGGGGCGGGCGGCGCTGGAGATCGTGCCGCAGGCGGCAAGGATGGCCTTCACGTCAAACTGCGCGAGAAAGTCCATGTCCTGCTTTGCGATCCTGCACAGCTCCTCCTTCGGCCGGGGGCCGTAGGGCATGCGCCCCGAGTCGCCGAAGAAGACAAAGTCCTCCCCCGGCAGGAGCTTTCGCAGTGCCTTCAGGCCGGTGAGTCCGCCGATGCCCGAATCGTAAATGCCGATGGGCCGCCTGTCCATATCCCTCGCCTCCCATGGTTTTGTAATGGTTTCCTGATTGCTGAAACAATAATATAGCGTAAAGCGGCGCGCTTGGCAAGAGAAAAATCACGCGCTGCTACGGAGATCGCGCAGCAGCGCGCAGCGGAATTTCTGCATCCGCAGGTCGGCGATCTCGTGGCTGACGCTCTCGTTTGTGCGTTTTAGCCAAATCTGCCCCCTCGCTTTCTATGATACCGCCCTTCGTTTGGGGCTTGTGCCAATCCCCGCAAAATGGTATATTGTGACCATAAGGTGGCTTCCCTTGCTCCTTCCGTATCCACTATCAGGCCCGCCTGATACGGAAATATAAATCTTTTTTGGAGGAAAAAACATGAAGAGAATTCTTGCCGCTGTCCTGTGCCTGGTCATGATCGTCGCCCTCGCTGCCGCGATGCCCATCACCGCCAGCGCTGCCAGCACCACCTATCTCACCCTTGCGCACAACATGGCCGAGGACCACGCCATCAACGTCGCTCTGCTCGCCTGGGCCGAGGCTGTTGACAAGGCCACCGACGCTGGGCCGAGGCTGTTGACAAGGCCACCGACGGCGCGATCGTGATCGACGTCATGCCCGGCGGCACGCTCGGCTCCGAGGCCGACTGCGTCAGCCAGATCCAGGCCGGCCAGCTCGAGATGACCAAGGTCTCCGCCGGCACCCTCGCGAACTTCAACTCCGCGTGGAACTGCGTCTCCGTCCCCTACGTCTTCACCAGCAAGGATCACCTCTACGACGTTATGAACGGCGAGATCGGCCAGGATCTCTACAAGCTGACCGAGAACGACGGCTTCATCGGCCTTGCCTGGCTTGAGTCCGGCACCCGCTGCTTCTACACCGCGAAGACCCCCATCCGCACCCCCTCCGATCTCAAGGGCCTGAAGATCCGCACCATGGACTCCCAGATGGCCATTGACATGATGAACGCCTTCGGCGGCTCCGCCACCGTTATGGGCTACGGCGACATCTACACCGGCATGACACCGGCATGCAGCAGGGCGTTATCGACGGCGCTGAGAACAACATCACCGCCATGCGCGACCACGCCGACGTCACCCAGTACTACTGCTACGACGAGCACACCATGATCCCCGACGTCATCATCATCTCCGCCGACATCTGGAATTCCCTCACCCCCGAGCAGCAGGAGATCATGAAGAGCACCGCCGCCGACATGGTCGCCAACTACCGTGAGCTGTGGGCCCAGTTCGAGGAAGACGTGAAGGCCCAGGTCGAGGGCAAGGTCGAGTACGTCACCGACGTTGACAAGGCCGCCTTCCAGGACGCCGTCAAGGGCATCTACGAGAACCTCCAGAAGGACGCTCCCGAGACCTACGCCTTTGTCGAGCGCATCCAGGCCGCCGGCTGATCCCCGATTGACCTGACAGTCAAATCATAACATTCCTGTTTGTCTGGAACAGAGAGCGGCTTTTCACCCAGGCGGTGCAAAGCCGCTCTTTTCGCAGAACCAAGCCTGGCACCTCCCCCAGAGGAGGAAGCAAGTTTGTACGCATAATCTTCAGAGAGGAGATGGAAGAGTTTGAAAAAAGTTGAAAAAGTGCTGGATACCGTCATGCGCTTCCTCATGGCGCTGGCCATGCTGACGCTGCTTGTGTTCGGTACCTGGCAGATCTTTACCCGCTGGGTTCTCGGCAATCCCTCCACCTTCACGGACGAGCTGCTGCGCTACGTCCTGATCATCGCGGGCTTCATCGGCTCGGCCTACTGCTTCTACCGCGACGAGCACCTGGCCCTGACCCTGATCACCGACAAGGCGAAGGGGCCGTTCAAGGTCGTGCTCGACGTATTCATCGAAATCTGCATCCTGTTCTTTGTTATCTACGTCTTCATCTACGGCGGTACGAAGCTTGCCAACACCGCGACCAACGTGTCCTCCGTCATGCACATTCCGATGAAGACCCTGTACATGATCGAACCCATCTGCGGCGTGCTGATCGTGCTTGCGCGTATTCTCAAGTATGCCCAGATGTTTACCGAAAAGAAAGGAGAGAACAAATAATGGTCGTAACCGCTACAATCGTCCTGTTTGTCTCCTTCTTCATCATGCTGCTGGCGGGCGTGCCCATCTCCGCAGGCATCGGCATTGCCTCCGTCATTGCCATCTGCGCCTCCGGCCGCTCTGACCTGCAGGGCTTTGCCTTCACCGCCGCGCAGAAGTGCTTCTCCGGCCTGGACAGCTTCTCCCTGCTGGCCCTGCCCTTCTTCTCCCTGGGCGGCAACATCATGAACAAGGGCGGCATTGCCAAGCGTCTCGTGCGTCTGGCCCGTCTGCTGGTGGGCGGCATCCCCGGCTATCTCGCCGCCACCAACGTGCTTGCCAACATGTTCTTCGGCGCGGTGTCCGGCTCGTCCGTGGCCGCCACCTCCGCCATGGGCTCCATCCTCTCCCCCCTGGAGGCGGACGAGGGCTATGATCCCAACTACTCCGCGGCGGTCAACATCTGCTCCGCGCCCACCGGCATCCTGATCCCGCCCTCCGGTCCGTTGATCCTCTACTCCATCACCGCCGGCGGCGTGTCCGTCGCGGCGCTGTTCATGGGCGGCTACTTTGTCGGCGCGATCCTCGGCCTGTGCGTCGCCGTCGTGGCGATCATTCTGGCTGTCCGCCTCGGCTACAAGAAGTCTGAGGCCAAGGATCCCGATCCCGCATGGAAGATCTGGGTCGACGCGATTCCCTCGCTGCTCGCGGTCATCATCGTCATGGGCGGTATCCTCGCGGGCATCTTCACCGCGACCGAGGCCGGCGTCGTCATGTGCCTTTACTGCGGCATTCTCGCGGTCATCTACCGTGAGATGGACTTCAAGACCTTCTACAATCTGCTGGCCGACACCATGAAGTCCTCCGCGACCATCCTCTTCCTGATCGCCGCGTCCTCCATCATGGCCTACGTCATGGCGCGCACCAAGATCCCCGACGCCATCTCCGGCATGATCATGGGCATGTCCGACAACCGCTATGTGATCCTGCTCATTATGAACGTGTTCCTGCTCGTCATGGGCATGTTCCTTGACCTGACCCCGGCGGTCCTGATCTTCGTCCCGATCTTCCTGCCCATCGCCCGCAAGATCGGCATGAGCGACGTGCACTTCGGCCTCATGCTCATCACCAACCTCGGCATCGGCTCCGTGACCCCGCCGGTCGGCTCCTGCCTGTTCGTCGGCTGCGGCGTCGCCAAGGTCAAGATCGAAGGCGTCACCAAGTACATCATCCCCATCTTCGCGGCCATGGTCGTGGCGCTCTTCCTTGTCACCTACATCCCGCAGATTTCCCTCAGCCTGCCGTACTGGACCGATCTGATCCCGGCCATGGGCTGGAACAGCTGATATCAACAAACCCAAACCATACGATGGCGGCGGTCTGCCCCCTGTCCACGCTTTGCGCTGGCAGAGCGGCAACCGCCGCCTTTACTTCTTGAAGGAGCGATTTCATGGAACTTTGTAAAAAAATCACCGGACTTGAAAAACTGGACGGCGCATTTCTGCTCCACACCAACTGCGCCGATCTCAAGGTCGTTTTTGTCACGGACGAGATCGTGCGCGTCCGCGCCTCCTTTGACAAGGAGCTGGCGGAGGAATCCTATATCCTCATGACCACCGCGTGGGAAGACCGGCTCGACCCGCTGTTTGAGGGGCAGCGCATCCGCCTGACCCCCGTGGAGCCCAGGCTCACGGAGGGGGAGAAGACCCTCGCCTTCGAGAGCGCGGCCCTGCGCCTTGAGATCGACCGCGATCCGCTGTGCATCCGCCTCTACGACAAGGACGGCACGGAGCTGTATTCCACCCTCACCGGCGCCCCGTTTACCCTCGATTCCAACAAGCGCGTCACCGCGTACAGCCGCATGGAGGAGGACGACTGCTTCTACGGCTTCGGCGAGAAGGCGGGCGAGCTCAACAAGAACAAGGCCTTCCTGCGCGAGCGCGCCACCGACGCCATGGGCTACGACGCGGAGCTGATGGACACGCTCTATAAGCACATCCCGTTCTACATCCGCTTAAGCCGCAGGACAAAGAAGGCTGTCGGCGTCTTTTACCACAATTTCTATGAATCCGTGTTCAATATGGGCAAGGAGAAGTCCAACTACTGGCCGCGCTATACCTACTGGCAGGCCGACGGCGGCGACATCGACCTGTTCCTGCTGGGCGGGAATACCCTCTCGCGCATTGTGGACAACTACACCCTGCTCACGGGCCGTCCCGCGCTGCTGCCCAAGCGCGCGCTGGGCTATCAGGGCTCCAGCATGTACTATCCGGAACTGGAGAAGGACAGCGACGACGCGGTGCTCCAGTTCATCGACACCATCAAGGAAGAGGGCTTCCCCATCGACGGCTTCCACCTCTCCTCCGGCTACACCAGCGTAAACGGCAAGCGCTGCGTCTTCACCTGGAACACCGAGCGCTTCAAGGATCCCCGCGCCTATTTTGCCGCCATGAACGAGAAGGGTGCGCAGAACGTCCCCAACGTCAAGCCCGGCATCCTGCTCTGCCACCCTTGGTTCGACGAGTTCAACGCCAAGGGCGTTTTCGTGAAGGACAGCAAGGAGCCGGAAAAGTACGCGGTCGGCAGCTGGTGGGGCGGCGACGGCGCGTTCTGGGACTACACCAGGCCGGAAGCCCGCCGCGCGTGGAAGGATTACCTGATTGAAAACGTCATCGACGTGGGCACCGACTCCGTCTGGGACGACAACTGCGAATACGACAGCCTGCTGGACAAGGACGCCATCTGCGACTTTGACGGCAAGGGCGGCACCATCGGCCAGCTTAAGCCGCTGATGTGCACCATCATGTGCAAGCTCGGCAATGAGGCCGTCGAGGAACACAACGCCGACGCGCGCCCCTATGTCGTCTGCCGCAGCGGCAGCTCCGGCATCCAGAAATATGCCCAGACCTGGTGCGGCGACAACTTCACCAGCTGGAAGAGCCTGCAGTACAACATCCCCATCATCACCGGGATGGGCCTGTCCGGCCAGCCCAACGAGGGCGCGGACATCGGCGGCTTTGCCGGCCCCGCCCCGAGTGAGGAGCTCTTTGTCCGCTGGGTGCAGAACGGCATTTTCCAGCCCCGCTTCTCCATCCACTCCGCCTCCAACGACAACACCGTCACCGAGCCGTGGATGTTCCGCGACTCCGCCCCGCTCATCCGTGACGCGATCCTCCTGCGCTACCGCTTCACGCCCTATCTCTACTCCGCCGAGTATGAGGCGAATCAGACCGGCGCCCCCATCATGCGCGCGCTGGTGTATGAGTTCCAGGACGACGAGAAGGTCTACGAGGAGAGCTTCGAGTTCCTCTACGGCCGCGACATCCTGGTCGCAAACGTCATTGAGCCCGGCGCGAAGACCCGCAGGGTCTACCTCCCCGCAGGCTGCAAGTGGTATGACTGGAACGACAAATTCCGCTGCTACGAGGGCGGACAGACCGTCGAGCTGCCCGTCGACATGACCAGCATCCCCCTGTTCATCCGCGAGGGCGCGATCATCCCCATGGCCGACAATCAGCTCATGAGCATGGAGCGGGATCACACCACGGCCCTGCACCTGATCCTCGCCCCCGGCGGGGAGCGCAGCTATACCCTCTATGACGACGACGGCGTGTCCAACGATTTCCGCAAGGGCGTCTTCCGCAAGACAGAGATCAACATGAGCGGCGAGAGCGTCGTGAAGGTCGCCTTCAAGTCCGAGGGCGCATATACCGACTTTGTGGAGACCGTGACCGTGGAGATGATCCGCAAGGATCGCAGCCCCTTCTGGGCGGCGCTCGGCGACGAGAAGCTGGAGCATTTCCTCAACCGCCGCAAGTTCGACGCAGCGGACAAGGGCTGGTACTACAGCCAGTCGAAGCGCGCCGTGCTCGTCAAGTACCCCAACCCCAGGAAGGACGTGACGCTCACGGTCAGCTTTGAGGACTTCGACCTGATTGGCATGTAAATCAGTTTGGAGTTTGGAGAGTGGAGTTTGGAGTTAAGGTGTCCCCTTCGGGGACGAATCGAAATTGTCGCGCAGCGACACCATAACTCCACTCTCAACATTCCAAACTCCAAACTCTCTGAAAGGATGATACGATGCTGGTAAACAAATTGATCTCCTGTGAAAAAACCGAAAACGGCTGGCTGCTGCATGCGGATACCGCGGACGTGCTGCTGGTCTTCCTGACGGACGATGTGATCCGCATCCGCGTCAACTTTGACCGCAAGTTCGACGAGGCGTCCTACACCCTTGTCACCACCGCCTGGGCCGACCGCCTCGATCCCCTCTTTGAGGGGGAACGGCAGCGGATCCAGGCGCTGGACGTGCCCTGCGCGGAGGATGAAAAGACGCTCAGCTTCGAGACCGCGACGCTGAAGCTCATCCTCGTCAAGGAGCCGCTTGCCTTCAAGCTCTGCGACAAAGACGGCAATATTCTTTACCGCGACCTGCCCGAGCGCGCCTTTGAGAAGGATCACCTCGGCAGGCTCAGCCACTATTCCTGCATGGATCGGGAGAAGGATCACTTCTTCGGCTTCGGCGAGAAGACCGGCCATCTGGACAAGAAATACCGCCGCCTGCGCATGAGCCCGAAGGACGCCATCGGCCACGATCCCGAGACCGGCGATCCCATGTACAAGCACATCCCGTTTTACATCCGCATCAACGAGGACAAACGGAAAGCGCTCGGCCTCTTCTATCACAACTCGTATGACTGCGTGTTCGACCTTGGCCAGGAGATCTCCGGCTACTGGGAACGCTACTGCTACTACCAGACCGACGGCGGCGACATCGACCTCTTCCTCATTAACGGCCCGGACATGAAGGACGTGATCTCCCACTACACCTGGCTGACCGGACGGACGATCCTGCCCACCAAGCAGTCCCTCG
This sequence comes from Oscillospiraceae bacterium, assembly GCA_902789745.1. Classification (GTDB taxonomy): domain Bacteria; phylum Bacillota; class Clostridia; order Oscillospirales; family Oscillospiraceae; genus Limivicinus. The sequence goes on from CADAPH010000100.1 coordinate 12,181, forward strand.
GCTACTGCATGTCCACCATGTATTACGCGGAGCTTGAGAAGGACTGCGACCGGGAGATCTACAAGGTTGTGGACAAGCACCTGCAGGAGAAGATCTGGATCGACAACTTCTGGCTCGCCTCCGGCTACTCCTCAGGCGAGGAGGACAATCTGCGCTACACCTTCAACTGGAACCGCCGCCGCTTCCCCGACCCCGAGGGCTTCTTTGCGAAGATGAACGACATGGGCATCAACGTGATCTGCAACCTCAAGCCCGGCGTGCTGAAAAACCACCCCTACGCGAAGTATTACGAAGAGCGCGACGCCTTCATCAAGTCCGCCGACGGCACGAAAGACGCCACCGGCCGCTGGTGGGGCGGCGAGGGGCGCTTCATCGACTTCACCGGCCCCAAGGGGCGCGAGGCGTGGAAAGCTCTGCTGGAGGAGAACATCCTCAAAAAAGGCACCAAGACCGTCTGGAACGACAACTGCGAGATCGACGGTATTGAGGACCGTCTCTCCCAGTGCGACTACGAGGGCGCGAAGGGCACGATGGAGGATCTGAAGATCATCCACTCCAACATGATGGCCTATGTCGCCGTGCAGGCGATCCACGACGTCTACCCCGGCGAGCGCCCCTACGTCATCAACCGCGCGGGCTTCGCGGGCATCCAGCGCTACGCCCAGGTCTGGGGCGGCGACAACCTGACCGACTGGCGCACCGTGAAGTTCAACCTCGCCACCATCATGGGCATGGGTCTGTCGGGCTGCGCGAACATGGGCTGCGACATCGGCGGCTTCGCGGGCGGCGCGCCGGAAGGGGAGCTGCTGCTGCGCTGGATCCAGAGCGGCGTATTCCAGCCCCGCTTCACCATCAACTCGGCAAACTCCGACAACACCGTCACCCAGCCCTGGATGTACGCGGAGAACCTGCCCTATGTGCGCGAGGCCTACGCCCTGCGCTACCGCATGCTGCCCTACCTCTACTCCCTCATGCGCGAGGCAAGCATCGACGGCCTGCCCGTCATGCGTCCGCTCTTCCTTGAGTTCCCGGATGATCCCGCCTGCTACTCGGACGAGAGCCTGACCTTTATGTACGGCCCGTCCGTGCTGGTCGCCAACGTCGTGGAGAAGGGCGCGAAGACCAGAAAGCTCTATCTCCCGAAGGGCTGCACCTGGTACGACATGAACGACAATCTCCGCGAATATGCGGGCGGGCAGACCATTGAGGTGCCGGTCGACCTCGGCAGCATCCCGATGTTCCTCCGCGGCAGCGCCATCTTCTGCACCAGCGAGGACGTCAAGCGCATTCTCGCCGACAAGGTGCGCAGGCTCGACCTGCTCATCGCCGCCGAGGGCGATTCCGAATTTGTCTGCTATGACGACGACGGCCACACCGAGGACTACAAGCAGGGCCACTTTGCCGAGACAAAGATCACGGTCAAGGCAGGCGACCGCACCCGCGTCCGCTTCGAGAAGACCGGCGACTATCCCGACACCGTTGAGAGGCTGACCGTCCGCCTCGTCAGCAAGAAGAAGGGCGCGTTCTGGGTCACGGCGGACGGGCAGCAGATCCCGCGCTTCCTCGTGCGCGACAACTGGGAGGAGAGCGAGTCCGGCTGGTACTACGAGCTGGCCGACCGCAGCATTCTGGTCAAGTGCCCGAAGCCGAAGAAGGACAACTTTGAGATCGTGATCTCCACCGAGAAATTCGACCTGATCGGCATGGCCGACGAGGTCGCCCATGCAGAGTAAATCCGCAGGATGAATCATAAAGAGGAGGAACAACCATGCCAATGCAAATGGGCTTTCGCTGGTACGGCGAGGGCAACGACAACATCAAGCTGAGCGACATCCGCCAGATCCCCGGCGTACAGACCATCGTCTGGGCGCTTCACAGCAAGATGCCCGGCGAGATCTGGCAGCCGGAGGAAATCAAGCCCGTGGTGGATCAGATCAAAGCCGCCGGCTTCAACGCCGAGGTCGTGGAGTCTGTCAACGTCCACGACGACATCAAGATCGGCCTGCCGACGCGCGACAAGTACATTGAAAACTACATCCAGACCATCCGCAATCTTGCCCCCTTCGGCGTGAAGGTGATCTGCTACAACTTCATGCCGATCTTCGACTGGACGAGAAGCGACATGTTCCATCCCGTGGGCGACGGCTCCACGGCCCTGTTCTATCAGAAGGACATGATCCAGGACGATCCCAAGGAGATGGCGGACTACGTCATGGGCCTGACCGAGAAGTACCACATGACCTTCCCCGGCTGGGAGCCTGAGCGCATGGCGAAGCTGGACGAGCTCTTTGAGGCGTACAAGCCCGTCACCAAGGAGAAGCTGTGGGAGAACTTCAAGTACTTCCTGGAAAAGCTCATGCCCGTCTGCCAGCGCCTTCTCATCGACGCGGAGAGCATCGACCGCTTCCTCAAGATGGTGGACGATCCCTACAACTGCCTGACGCTGTGCTCGGGCTCCCTCAACGCGAATCCGAACAACAACGTCGCGGCGATCGTCAGAAAGCACTGCGACCGCATCGCCTTCGCCCATATCCGCAACGTGAAGCACTTCCCGAACGGCGATTTCTCCGAGGCCAGCCACCGCGACTGCGACGGCGAGACCGGCATCCTCGAGATCCTCAAGGCCTATCACGACGGCGGCTTCGAGGGCTACATCCGCCCCGACCATGGCCGTCACCTCTGGGACGAGAAGCCCGGCAACGTCCGCCCCGGTTACGGCCTGTACGACCGCGCCCTCGGCATCATGTACATGCTGGGCTGCTGGGACTACATGGACAAGTTTGGAGTTTGAAGAGTGGAGAGTGGAGTTATGGTACTGAATAACGAAAGCATTAAGAACAGAGAAGCGTGGGAGAAGCTGGGCTACCGCCTCCCCGCTTATGACCGCGACGCGATGGTGGCGAAGACCGTCGCCAATCCCACCTGGCTGCACTTCGGCGCGGGCAACATCTTCAAGGCGTTTCAGGCCGACGCGTGCCAGAGACTGCTGGACGCGGGGCTCTGGGATACCGGCATCATCGCCGGTGAGCGCCGGGAGAAGAAGCCCGAGGTCAACGACAACCTGACCGTCAAGGTCACCCTCAAGGCTGACGGCAATGTCGAAAAGGCCGTCGTCGGGTCGATTGCCGAGAAGGTCTACCTCTACGGAAACGAGGCGCGGCTGAAGGAGATCTTTGAGAACCCCAGCCTCCAGATGGTGAGCTTTACCATCACCGAGAAGGGCTATGCCCTCTATGACGCAAACGGCGAGCTGCTGCCCGACATCGCCGCCGACCTCGCGGGTACCCCCGAGACCGCGAAAAGCTACATGGGCAAAATCACCGGTCTGCTCTGCGCCCGCTATATGAAGAACAAGGCGCCGCTTGCGATGGTGAGCATGGACAACTGCTCCCACAACGGCGACAAGCTCAAGGCCGCGATCACCTGCTTCGCCCAGAAGTGGGGAGGAGAAGGTTTTAATAAATGGATTTCTGAGCAGGTCAGTTTTCCGTGGTCCATGATCGACAAGATCACCCCGGGGCCGGACGCCTCCGTCGCCGCGATGCTCAAAGAAGACGGCCTGGAGGACGGCACGCCCTTCGTCAACGCCGAGGAGTGCGAGTACCTGGTCATTGAGGACAACTTCCCCAACGGCCGTCCGCCGCTGGAGAAGGCGGGCATCTACTTTACCGACCGGGAGACCGTGGACAAGGTCGAGCGCATGAAGGTCTGCACCTGCCTCAACCCCCTGCACACCAGCCTCGCCGTGTTCGGCTGCCTGCTGGGCTTCAACAAGATTTACAAGGAGATGCAGGACGAAGACCTCCACAAGCTGGTGGAGACCATCGGCTACAAGGAGGGTCTGCCCGTCGTGACCGACCCCGGCATCATCAAGCCCAAAGACTTCATCGACGCCGTCGTGAACGTCCGCGTGCCGAACCCCTTCATGCCGGATATGCCCCAGCGCATCGCGATGGACACCTCGCAGAAGCTGCCCATCCGCTTCGGCGAGACGATCAAGGCGTACATCGCCTCCGACGAGCTGGACGTGAACGACCTCAAGCTCATCCCGCTGGTACACGCGGGCTGGCTGCGCTACCTGATGGCGGTGGACGACGAGGGCAAGCCCTTTGAGCCGAGCTCCGACCCGCTGCTCGAGACCGCGCAGGCCTATGTCAAGGACTTTAAACTCGGTGAAAAGCCCGACACCGCAAAGCTGGAGGGCCTGCTGCGCAACGAGACCATCTTCGGCGTCGACCTGGTGGAGGCCGGACTTGCCGACAAGGTCTGCGACTACTTCGTCGAGCTCACCGCCGGTCCCGGCGCTGTGCGGGCGACCGTGCACAAGTACGTGAACGAATAAGCAAAAACCGAATCATCCAAATAGTAAGACTCCGTACCCGCGGCTTTTATACCGCGTGTACGGAGTCTGCACCAGTTATACCTTGTATTCAGTTCATCAGAACTTGATTTTGAGCTGCTGTCCCATCTGGACGCTGTTGGTGTTCTGGAGATTGTTCCAGTCCGCCAGCTGCTCGGGCGTGACATGATACTTGGCTGCGATGGTCTGGAGACTGTCGCCGAGCTGCACGATATAGGGGAGGATCGTGCCGCCGGAGACCAGATCGAGTTCGTCGTCGTTCATGGCAAGTTTGGTTGTCATTTTTTATTTCCTCCGTTTGATAGCTTCAATTTGGTTGGTTTTGATTTCTTTCCTGCTTGCGGATACAGAATAACATATCTTTTGTCACACAACTGTCACACAATGCTCAGTAAATGAAGTATCCGCAGACGGGGCAGCGCTCCATCGCCAGGGAGACCTCAGCGCCGCAGTAGGGGCACCAGACCGCCTCATAGGTGCTGCCGTCATAATTGTAGGAGGCGTGGGTAGGCAGATAGCCGTCGGAGACGGAGGGAACGTAGTTGCCGGTGTCGTAGGCATACTCGCCGTCGTAGTGATACTGCGGCTCATAGTCGTAGTAGTTGGAGCCTGCCCAGCCGCCCTGGTCATAGGCGTACTCATTATTATAGTACTGGGAGCCTGCCCAGCCGCCCTGGGAGTAGCTGCTGCCGTAGATGTCGACCGAGTAGATATTGTCCGCGCTGGGATAGCCGGTGTAGTAGACCACGCAGGAGCATCCGTCGTAGAAGTATCCGCTGACGTTGCAGAGCCAGCCGTCAACATAGACCTGGGAGCCGTTGCTGAGGTTGATCGCGTAGCCGCCGCCGCCCTCGTAGGCGGTGCCGCTCATGGAGCCGTAAGTCGGCTGCGGCGTGGGGATGTCGCCGCGGATGTAGCAGTAGGTGACGTTTGCGCCGTCCCAGAGCACCGAGGCGGGCGCACCGTAGTAGAGGTCGCCCTCGATGTCGCACAGGCCGTAGGGAACGGCGACCGAGACCTTGCCCTCGACCTGGACCGTCACCGTGTTGTACGACCAGTCGGTGACCTTGCCGGAATAGGTGCCGCTGGGCGCGGTCTTGTTCTGCTTCTCACTGACGTAGACATAGGCCGTGGAGGTACGCGCGGTCTGGCCCTGGTAATAGAAGGTGCAGTAAGCGCCCCAGCCGGACATGTCCTTGCTCACGTTCGAGATCGAGAGCGTGGTGCTGTATTCGCCGCTCACAGTCGCGCGCGGGAAGACGTTGCGGAAGCTCTGTACCGAATACTCGCCGCCGTTGGGGGCGACCAGCGTCCAGTTGAGGGACTCAAAGGCGTTGGCGCAGGAGACAAACAGCGCGGTCTGACCCTCGGTCTTGTTTTCGTTGGTGGGGTTCTTGGTGACAGAGAGGTAGACCGGCGCGGGCGCTGCGGTCGGCGTGGGCGTATAGACGGGCGCCGCGGTGGGCGCGGGCGCCTGGGTCGCGGCCGGCGCCGTCAGCGCCGCGGGCTTCGGAACCGGGAAGCTCTCGGTCGGGCTTCTTCTGCCCGTGAACACGGCGAAGCTGTCCGCCAGACGGGAGAGGTTCTGCGCGTCGCCGGCTCTGAACCAGTCGAAGCTGGTGTTGCTCCTCTCACAGGCGGAGAAGGCGTTCACACCGGCGGCGTTATACTGCTCCGGGGAGATGGGCATGCCGTTGGCGTCCGTGTGGGAGACGCTTCTCGCGCCGTTTTCGACGACCGTATGCTCCACGGCGTAGGCCATGTAGGCCATGACGCCGTCCTTCAGGCGGTAGGCGCTCTTGCTGGTGTAGACCTCGTTTTCGGAGAGTACCACATTGTCATAGAACATGTAGTACCAGGCGTCGCCCGCGACATCGTGATAGGTGTCGGTACTGTCCGTGAGGATGTCGGGGAAGGACTCGTCCGGGTCCTTGGCGAGGCTGCACTCCGTCAGGGTTTTGCCGTCCTTGCTGACCTCCCAGATCTTCAGGTTGGTGGAGCGATCCTGGGGGTGCTGGGTCGCGGCGATGAACTCCACCTGTCCGTTATGGTTGAGGTCGGTGACGGTGTAGTACCAGGTCTGCGCGCCGTCAGTCTGCTTGAGCGTGTCCAGCCTGGAGAAAATCAGCCCGAGCTGCGCGTCGATATCCGGTTCGTCCGCGAAGGCTGCCAGTGGCGTGCAGACAGCGAGGGAAAACAGCATGGCCGCCGCCAGCAGGAGGCTGAGAATGCTTTTCTTTTTCATGATCTTATCCTCTCTTGATCGTTTATTTTGCGGCGCGGATGCACCGAAAACCTTCCGGGGGCTTATCCCCCGGAAGGCTGTATTTTTCTGCCGCGGTATCAGTCCCAGTCCTTCTTGTACTTCAGGATGTTGCCGTTCTCGGCGTCGATGTCGAACTCGTGCTCGAAGCCGCCCTGGCAGAACTCGATCTCGTAGATCTTTCTGCCGTGCTCGTAGTCCATCTCGACCTTCTTCACGAAGTCGATCTGATCCTTTTTGAGCTGCGCGTGCTCCAGCGCCCTGGCCAGCGCCTCGTCCTGGGTGAGCGTGCCGCCCGCCACCTTTTCCAGTTCCTGATCGTTGAGCTTATTCATTTCTTTATTCATTGTTTTGTACCCCTTTCTTATTGTAGGTTTGTTTTTTCCTTGTCTTTCTGAGCGCAGTATAACACAGCTTTTATCACAGAACTGTCACACGGCGCGCAGGAATGATCGCCTACTTCGGGGAAATTACGTTAACCATTTTGTCATTTTTATTTATACCATAGTCCCCCCCGGAAGTCAAAGGCATATTTGTTAAGAATTATGAAGACGCCGTGTCCCCTGTGCAAAAAAGTCCCGAAAAATCGCACAAAACCTCTTGCAAAACGCGGGCGCATCTGCTATTATATCAAGGCATTTCGCACGGAGGCGGACTTTCCCCCATGTGGCTTTACGGCTTGGCGGAGAGGATGAGGCCTCCGGAGGAAATAACAAATATGAAAAAGGAGAATACCAAATGGCAGTCGTATCCATGAAGCAGCTGCTCGAGGCCGGTGTCCACTTCGGTCACCAGACCCGCCGCTGGAACCCCAAGATGGCCGAGTACATCTCTACTGTGAGCGTAACGGCATCTACATCATCGACCTGCAGAAAACCGTCAAGAAGCTCGAGGAAGCCTACAACTTCGTCAGAGAGCTGGCAGAGAACGGCCAGACCATTCTCTTCGTCGGCACCAAGAAGCAGGCGACCGACGCCGTCAAGGAAGAGGCGGCCCGCGTCGGCATGTACTATGTCAACGCCCGCTGGCTCGGCGGTATGCTCACCAACTTCAAGACCATGCGCACCCGCGTGGACCGCCTGGCCCAGCTCAAGAAGATGCAGGAAGACGGCACCTTCGACATGCTGCCCAAGAAGGAAGTCATGAAGCACCTGGGCGAGATGGAGAAGCTC
>CADAPH010000101.1 GCA_902789745.1 Oscillospiraceae bacterium
CCGCAGTAGAGCAATACACGGCGACAAGATGGGATAAATGAAATCGTAAAATCACCACCAGCGCGGCCCCATGTCCGGGGCCGCGATTTTACATTTTTATGATTCAGCAGTTGCGGGGAAGCGGTTTTCCTGCTACAATAGCGCTGAAATATATAACCGGACAGGGGGAAAGAATATGAAGCGCGGAGGACTTGGGATTCTTGTTTTTCTCATTGTCGCGCTGCTCGTCGCGTTTTTGCTTATGAAGCAGATACAGAGCCCGACTTCGCTGAGCGATAAGGTGTCAGAGAAGGCGGGGGAAATTGCCACGGAAGCGGCGGAGGCCGCTGTAGATGCGATCAACGAGGTCGTGGAAAACAGCGGTTTAACCGAAAAGCTGGAAGGTATCCTTTCCCAGATCGGAGGCGTCGGATGAATCCTCACGCGTCGAATCCCCTGATGTTCATTCTGGAGGCCGATACGGACCGCTACATCAAAACGCCCGCCGCCGCGGTCGTCGCGGTGATCAAAGCCGTGGAGGGCGTCTTCGCGTTCATGTGGTGCTTCCGCATGCTTGACTGTCTCCGGGAGATTGTCGTCGGCCGTCAGGCGATGGCTCCGCTTGACGTTTTATGCGCGCTCCTGCCCGGCAACCTGGTGCGTCTCGTCCTGCCTGCGGCCGCACTGCCCGGCGGAACACTTCTCACGGTGCTCGGCGGCGCGGCAGCCCTGTGCGTTCTGGCAGAGCTCGTCTGCATGACGGCGGAGGCTGTCGCCGCCGTCCTTCTGCGCTTTTTCGATAAAGGGGCAAAGCTGTTCAAGAGCACGCGCAAATGGATTCTCGCCGCCTGTTTTGTGCTGACGCTTTGCATGATTCTCTCCTGCGTACCGCAGGTGATGGGCTTTGTACGCGGCGGCTTCCGCGTGGACGCGTCGCTGCAGCCGCTGATCGTCTGTCTGCTTGTCTCCCTGCTGCTGATCCTGCGCGTCTGCTATCATCACGCCGCCTCAGTCGTGATCACAGCGGTGGAGTATGAGCTCCGGCTCGGCTTCAAGGAGACCGGGATGGAGCGGGTCAGGCTTGGCTGGTTCTCCTTCCTGCAGGGGCTCCTGCTGCTTGCGGCCTCGGCAGCTCTGTTCGTGTATGCCCGCGCAGAAGTGCGCTATGCCGCCGTATTCCTGCTGCCGGCGGTCAAGTTCTTCGCGGTATGGAAGGCCTGGCGGGTCTTCCGCAGATGTCATCGGTGAGACATCTTTTGCGAAAGATACTTGAACGGAAGGAATATATTCGCTATAATAGACGCCGATAAATGGTTCCGTGCGAAATACAGAGACGGAGGCGCATCGTATGAAATCACTCAGGGAAATGGACAACCGCGAGCTGTTCTGCGTTCTGACCGGGGACGGCGATATCATCCAGCAGACCATGCTCCGGAATATCATCATGGAATACAAGGCCAAATATCCCGAGAAGGTCGGGCAGTTCGGGGAGATGGATCTCGCCGCGATCGTGGCGGAGATGTCCGCCGAGACCTGAAAACGGAAGAAAAGCGCACGACAGCTTCGCGTTTTATGCGAAGCCGCCGTGCGCTTTTGTTATGCGCTCATCGCCCGCGAGCCAATATAATAATTGACTTTAATTCGTTTTTCCTGCATAATAGGAATAGATTGGGGGTGTATGACAATGCGGTCGATCCGTGGAAAATTCCTTCAATTGAATCTGATCAGTATTCTGCTGTGCGTCATTTTGATCGGCGGGCTCGGCCTGTGGAGCGTCTCCGTGATCCAGCGCGACAGCTCCAAGGAGATCCTGAACCTGACCTGCCGTCTCGAGGGGATGCAGCTCAACGAGACCCTTGACAGCATCAAGGAATCGGTGGATCTCTTCTGCGCCATGACCACCAATCAGCTCCCCTCTCTCGAATCCCTGCGGGATCTGCGCTTTGTGAACGAGTTCGTGAAGGACGCGGAGAAAAACATGACCGAAATCGCGCGGATCACCCACGGTGTGTGCTGTTATTACTTCCGCGTCGCGCCGGAGCTGACCGATTACGCCCAGGGTTTTCTGTACGGAAAGCGCCACCTCACAGGCCAGATGATGAAAGAGCCGCTGACCAATCTCTCCCTCTATGACCCCGCGGATACCGAACACGTCGGCTGGTACTACGAGCCGCAGACCGTCGGCAGGTCTCTCTGGATGAAGCCCTACTATAACCGGAATCTGGGCATTTATATGGTCTCCTATGTGGTTCCCCTGTACCGGGGCGGCGTCTTCTGGGGCGTCGCGGGCATGGATATCGACTTTGACGTGGTGATCGAGCATGTGCGCTCCACTCATCCTTACGCCAACAGCTACGCTTTTTTAAGCGATGACCGGGGAATGCTCCATTACCACCCGGAGCTTGAGCCGGGGACTTACATGACCGACATCAGTCCGGAGCTTGTCCCGCTGGTCGACGCGTTCAGTTGGGAGACTGCGACCGAGGATCATCCCGTCTTCCGCTACCACTACAAGGACGTGGGCAAAACCATGACCTTCTTCCGTCTGAACAACAATATGGAGCTGCTGCTCTGCTCGGCCAACAGTGAAATCAAGGCTCCCATGGTGGCGCTGTTCCGCGTGATCGTCATGGTGGCGCTGCTGCTCTGCTCGGCGGCCGTTATGATGATTATTCCGATCGCCAACCGCATCACGCGCCCCCTGGAGCTGCTCACGCAGGCGGCACAAAAGATCGCCCTCGGCGATCTGAATGTCGAGCTCCCCCACCCCGGCAACGACGAGGTCGGTATCCTCAGCCGCTCCTTCGAGGTCACAGTCAGCAGCCTGCGCCAGTACGTGGAGAACATGAACGACATGGCCTTCACCGATCCCCTCACCCACGTGAAGAACAAGACGGCATACAACCGCGCCATTCTTGCGCTTCACGAGGATATGGCGCGCGGGCCGGTGAAATTCGGCCTTGTGATGTTCGATCTCAACAATCTCAAGCACATCAACGATACCTACGGTCACGAGCACGGCGATGAGTATATCATCAACTCCTGCCGCCTGATCTGTCATGTATTCAAGCACAGTCCCGTTTTCCGCATCGGCGGGGACGAGTTTGTCGCCCTGCTGGGGGGAAGCGATCTTGACGAGTGCGACACCCGCGTTGCGGAGCTGGATGCGGCCGTCGAGGCAACCGCTTCGGCGGACAAGCCCTGGCAGCGTCTGTCAATAGCGAAGGGTACAGCTTACTCCACGCCCGGAGATACCGCGCCCGAGGACGTCTTCGTCCGTGCCGACCGGGCAATGTACGCCAACAAGCGCCGCATGAAGGAAGCGGCAGCAGTAAAATAACAGGCCGCCCTGACGGACGGCCTGTTTATTTGGAGCAGGGTACGGGAGTCGAACCCGCCTAGCCAGCTTGGGAAGCTGGAGTAATACCGATATACCAACCCTGCAAGCGAAGCGTATTATACCACAGTCAGAACCAAAAGGCAAGCAAAAAGAAGCCTCTTTTTGCCTGCCTTTTCATTCTTTTTCGCACGCGGCGATATTACACGATCCTGCGCACCTCGTAGCCGCGGTCGGCATAGTGTCCTTCCAGCGGGGTAATCACGACGCCCGTGGCGGAGTTCTGCGCATGGACAAACATACCGTAGCCGATATAGATGCCGGCATGTCCGATATAGCTCGAGCCGGAATAGAACAGCAGAATATCGCCGGGCTGCATCTGATCCGGACTCACAGGGACGCCGTTCTTCGCCTGATCCTGCGCCACGCGGTTGAGCGTGATACCGAACTGCTGATACACATAGTACACAAGACCCGAGCAGTCGAAGCCGGAGGGATCCTTGCCGCCCCAACTGTAGGGCGTACCCACAAACTGCACGGCATACTGCGCGATCTGCATGCCCTTTTCCAGGCTGTCGCCGCTGAGCGATACCGCGCTGTAGTTCGTCTGTCCGCCGGCTGCGGGGCTCGCATTGATGCCGAGCGTGCCAACCTTGACGTACTGACCGTATATGTAGCCGGGGGTCTTGTTGCAGATAACCGCCGCCCAGTCGTCGGTCGCGCCGACGATGGTCAGGGTATTGCCGTAGGAGGCCTCGCTCACGACAGGCGCGGACATGGACGGGGCGCTGCGCATACGGACGTTGTTGCCGGATACATAGCCCTCGGTCGGGTCGAAGATCTTTTGCGGCATCGGGATGGAGACCTGCGAAGCCTCCACAACGACCTCTTCCTCCGCCAGCTCATTCCACGCGGCTTCCTCCGCCTGCTGGGACGGAACGGTGATATAATCGGAATAGATAAAGCCAAAAGCTCCGTCGATCAGGCAGGCCGTCCAGTCCATATAATACCCGGTAATACCCACCGGCGTGCCCGCATTGTAGGTTTCAATGATCGGGTAGCTGCTGGCAGGCCCCTTGCGGAAACGCACATAGTTTGCGTTGATATAGCCGGGCGTCTGCTCAACGCCGGGGGTGCTTGCGTGTTCCAAGCCAAGCTCGGCTGAGGCCGCGATCGGCCGTGATTCCGGCGCAGGCGTCTGTACCGCAAGTCCGGTACTGTAGGTATAAGGCGTCTGCTCCTCGGCAGTGCTTGACCAGCCGTTGAAGCGTCCGAGCGCCACATAGTCCGCGAACAGATAGCCGGGTCTGCCGTCGATGATGCAGGCCGCCCAGTCGCCGATAGTGCCGTAATACAGCAGCGACTTGCCGCGGTTATACTCGCCCAGCACGGAATAATCCGAGCCCGGCGCGCTGCGGAAGCGAACATACATGGCGTCGACATAGCCCTCCTGCCCCTGCGCAAGAAGCGCCTGAAGGTCATTGTTCTCCGCCTGCTGAGGCGCTTCTTCCTCACTGATCTCCAGGAACGAGGCAGACATAAAGCCCGTCTGTCCGTCGTATTCCACACAGTACCAGGGGGCGTTCGAGCGATCGGTCACCGTGACCTCCGCCCCCCTGGGCAGACAGTCGACGACGCGGAAATACGTTCCCGGACCCTCACGCATATTGACTTCATTGCCGGTCACGACGGCAGTCTCCGCCCAGGCGGAGGCGCCCATCATGGAGGCAATCAGAAGCGCGCACAGGAGCGTCCTGAAAGGTTTCTTGCCCATGCGAAACAGATCCTTTAATTCTTTTTATTGCACTTTCGCAAACGCCGATTCCCGCGCCCGCACGGTCGTGCTTAGCGCTGAATCTCCGTTTGTTTTATCTGGAGGCAAGCGCTCTCTCCAGCCAGACGGCGGCGACGTCGATGGCGCTGTAAAGGCTGTCCTTTTCCGCCTTTTTGACGATCCTGTCGCGGGATTTGATTCCCGAATCCGTCAGCTGAAGCTGGATCGAGACCTTGCTCGCAACGTCCAGATCCTTGACCTTTTTGGTGTCCAATATCTGCAGCATGATGATATACTTATCCGCAAAGCTGCCGTAGTAAATGATATTGTCCTTCCTTTGGAGCGGATGACCCTTATACTCCAATACCTTTGCCAAATGAAACACCTCCATTAAGTGTAATCGGATTGTAACTCAAATTCTCTGTTTTGTCAATTCCAATTCCTGCCTGAGCGGTACTTTTTCTCAGCCAAGGAAGATATCTGTCCCACCGAAGCCAAGAAAATCATCACCGCCGCCGTAATACCCCCCACCGCCGCCATAGTCGCCGATGTTGTAATTGCCGTTGTCGCCGTAACCGATGGTGCCGTTGTTGTAGGGCGAATCGGCATACTCGTCGTAGTGGACAGGGGGAGAATCGTAGAGATCAAAGATGCCCGTATTGGGGCCGAGCTGCGGATACGGGAACGCCACATACTCCAGTCCCTTGTGCACCGGCGCCATCACCTTGCGCCAGAGCTGCGCCGCGGGGTTGCCGCCGAGATGGATGACCTCTGGGATATCAAAGCCGGTCCAGACCGCCGCCACATAGTACGGTGTGCAGCCGACAAACCAGCGGTCCTTATAGTCGCCGGAGGTGCCGGTCTTTCCTGCCACGGGAACTGTCCACAGTGCCGCCTCCTGACCTGTTCCGTGCTCCGCCGCGTTTTGCAGCATATAGGTCATAACATGGGCGGAGTTTGGTTTGAAGGCCTGGATCGTGGTGGGCGAGTTGTCGATGACGATGTTGCCCTCGCTGTCGGTCACCATGGCATAGCTGCGGCCGTAGGTGAAGATGCCGTCGTTGACAAAGGCGCAGTAGGCCTGGCACATCTCCTTGACGGAGATGCCGTTGGTAAGTTGGCCCAAAGCCATGGGCGCGTAGTCGCAGTCGGCGGGCACCAGGCTCGTCACGCCGAGGCGGGTGGTCAGATAGTCATAGGAGGTCTGGGGCCCCATGGGCAGCTTATCCACGATCTGGGCCGCCGCCGTGTTAAGCGAGTACTGCAGAGCGCTGAAAATGGTAAGCGTGCCGTAGCTCTGCCGGTCGTCGTTCATGGGGAACCAGCTTGTGCCGCGCAGCGAAATGCCCTGCGAGTCACAGATCAGTGTGTCGGGCGTGATAAGTCCCAGATCCACCGCCGGCCCGTAGGAGGCGATGGGCTTGATGGACGAGCCGGGAGACCGGTAGGTGCCGGTGGCACGGTTGAGGCCGAAGTTGATGGTCTTTTCACCGACGCCGCCGGAGATGCCGAGGATGCGGCCGTCATAGGGGTTCATGACCACAATGGCGCTCTGGAATTGCTGGGAGCCGCCCGCGTAGGGGATCTGCGTGAGGTCGGAATAGATTGCGTCGATCGCGGCCTGCACGCCGGTGTCCAGGCAGCAGTAAATCTGATAGCCGCCGTTATAGAGCAGCGTGCGCGCGGTGTCGCGGCCGATGCCCTTGAGCTTCATGAGATCGTTCGTCACATCGTCGATCACCATTTCGGTGTAATAGGACATGATCTCCTGCGTGTAGTTCTCGCCGGGGCCGCGGGTGAAATTCAGCGGTTCATGTACGGCCTGCTCATACTGTTCATAATTGATATAGCCCTGCTCGTACATTTCGCGCAGGATGGTCTCCTGACGCTTTTTGTTGTTTTCCTCGTTATAGAAGGGGTCGTAGTAGGTAGGCAGATTCGTGATGCCGACGATGGCGGCGCATTCGGCCATGGTCAGGTCGGAGACGTTCTTGCCGAAATACGTCTGCGCCGCAGTCTGCACGCCGTAGCAGCCCTCTCCGAAGTATACGGCGTTGAGGTACCACTCCATGATCTCCTGCTTGTCGTATTTCTTTTCCAGCTCCAGCGCGCCGAAGATCTCCGTCAGCTTGCGCTGGATGGTGACCTCGTCCTCGCCGGTCAGGTTTTTGATGAGCTGCTGAGTGATGGTCGAGCCGCCGTAGCTCGTCTGCATGCGGGCGAACATCTCCACAAAGGCGCCGAAGGTGCGGTACCAGTCCACGCCCTTATGGTCGTAGAAGCGCTTATCCTCGATCGCGACCAGCGCCTTCTCCATATACCAGGGGATATCCTCATAATTGACCCAGACGCGCTTTTCCCTGCCGGAGAGATTGGCAAGCTCGCGCCACTCGCCGCCGCCGTCCCGATACCAGACGGTGCTGGACTCGTTGAGTTTGAAATCCTCCAGCGACAGGTCGAGATTCGGCGTCAGACAGGTTTTGACATAGTAGGCAAACACGCAGGCGAACATCATCCCCGCCACCAGCAATATCAGAAGAATGGTGCCGACGGCTTTAAAAATCGTGACAATGCTGCCTGCCGTCAGGTCAATGCTGAGATCGACCGCCTTGCCGAAAACACTCAGCGCCTTCAGACCCGCGGACTTTTTGGGTTCGCCGGCATTCCCCGTATTTTCCCGGCCGTTCGCCGGGTTTTCTTCGTTGCGTTTCCTGCTCATGAATTGAAAGTCCGGCCTCCCTGCCGTGAAATGGTTGCGCCGCAAGCGGCTTTCTTACGGATAATTGCCTGTGCAAGGGGATATTATACCACAGCTGACCAAATAACGGTAGCGGAAATGTAAACTTTTTATCTGCCCTGTTTCGGTGAATAAAACCGGCCCCGGCGGGAAAAAATGTCAACGCAACAGAACAATCCGGAGGATATGAACATGAAAATCAAAGCCGCGCTGCTGCTGTGCCTGATGTCGGCGGCGGCGTTTTCATTCAGCGGGGCTTACCGAAGCCTGCACCGGCGGCCCGCTTTGTCGGGCGCGGGGAGGGCGCGGAATTCTTTCTGCGTGACAAAGACGGCTACATCGCCGTGTTCGCCGGTCCCCGCACGCGGGAGCCCGTCCGCGTGACCGATATTGAAACGGCGCGCCTGCGCTCGGCCGACAAGCTGCTGCTGCGCGACGGCATCCCCGCCGCAGACAGCGGAGAGCTCCTGCATCTGCTGGAGGATCTCGGTTCCTGAGTATTTGCTGAACGCACGGTATACTTCGCTATTGATTTCTTGCGCAGGATGTTATACAATAGAGTCAGACAGGAGGTGCCCATCATGAGCGAGGAATTTGGAAGCGATTTTATCACCATTGTTGATGACGACGGCCAGGAGTTTGAGCTTGAAGTGCTCGATACCATGGATTACAAGGGAAAAACCTATACGGCCTTTCTTCCCGCGAATATGGATGAGGACGATCCCGACTACGGGATTATCATTCTCCGCTCCGTGATCGACGAAAACGGGGACGAACTGTTCGAGTCCATCGACGATGACGACGAGCTCCAGGATGTCTATGATCATTTTTCCGTCCTCCTGTTTGACGACGAGGACGAAGCGGAAAAGTAAGTCCTGTCCGGCGGCGCATAATTCGCCGCGCCGCGCATAGAATGAAACAATTCCTGCGGTGTGCGTGTTGTCCCGTCCGGGACTGTACGGCTCATTAAACCCACATCTCTAATAAGGGATGCCGATTTGAATCTGCGGATTGCAGGCCTCC